>NZ_VFME01000001.1:3124458-3436904 GCF_006714895.1 Gramella sp. Hel_I_59
ACTGATTATCAATACATAGGTAAGAAGGTAATTTAAAATTTTAAAAATGAAAAAAACGATAAATTGTGAGTCAGCCAAAAAAATCGACTTGCTTGATTTACTGCAACAATTGAATGCAGTATGTAAAAGAGAAAATAATAATGAAGCCTGGTTTCTCAGTCCTTTCCGTAACGAAACTATACCCTCTTTTAAAGTTTCAAAAAGATTAAATAAATGGTATGATCACGGGGAAGGAATTGGGGGAAACCCTATTGACTTGATTACCCGTTTAGAAAATTGCTCAGTAAGCAGTGCATTAAGCTTTTTAGGTGAAGGTTCTTTTTCTTTTCAACAGCAGAAAATTTCAAAAGGAAAAGAGGAATTTAAGTATGAAGTTCTTAAAGAACAGAATTTACAGAATAGAGCGTTATTAAATTATCTTAAATCCAGAGGTATATCTCAAACTATAGCAAAAACCTATTGTTTTGAAGTTTACTTTAATAGCCAGGGTAAGAAATACTTCGCCATTGCATTCAGAAACAATTCAGGTGGCACAGAGCTTCGCAATAAATATTTTAAAGGTTGTAAAGGTGCAAAAGATATTACCACTATTAATAACAACTCGCACACAGTAAAAATTTTCGAAGGTTTTATAGACTTCCTTACTTATCAGGATTATTTTTCCTTCAATTCAAATGCTTCTGATTTTATCATATGTAATTCCACAGCATTAGTTCGAAAAGCAGCTCCCCTCCTAAATAATTATAAATCTATAGAGATATTCTTTGATAATGATGATGCCGGTAGACGTGGTCTCAAATCCCTAAAAAGTTGTAGAGAAAATGTCATAGACAATAGTTCGAAATACAAAGATTTCAAGGACTTAAATGAATTCATCATGAACTCTAAACCTCATAAATAATTAATTAAACAGAGTGGCATTTCAAGAGGTGTGCTTGTGGCCCAAAGGCCAAAACACACTCTTGTTTTGCTCATTCTATTCACAAAAAGAAAACAAGAAAATGAAACAAGTAGTTACAAAATTTCGGTGCACCATTTTTGAAAAAAAGCTTATAAGAATAAAAGCCAAAAATGCCTCTTTAAGTGTTAGTGAATATTGCAGAAGATCTGCCATGGATAAAAAAGTCGTTCAAAGGTTAACCGAAGAGGAAATTGAAATATATCAGAATCTGGTAACATTCCACAACAACTTCAAATGGATCGGTAATATGTTTAGGAAAAAAGATCCAGGTCTAACCAAGGCAGTATATGATTTAGCTGATGAAATAAAAGAACAATTAAAAAAATTAAGAAAATGATAAGTAAAGCCTCATGTTTATCCCACACTAAAGCTTCCATTAAATATGGATGGAATAATGAAAAAGACGCTGAAATTGTGTTTAATCAAAATTTAATAGGAGATAATCCTGAAGAGATCTCAAAGGAATTTGCAATGATTCAGCGATTGAATACGGTTTGTATTAAAAATACTATAAGTATTGTAATAAGTCCTTGCATAGAAGATAAGGAAAAATTGAATAAACGTTTGTTGAAAAACATTTGTGAGCGGTTTATGGAGAAACTTCAATTGGGTGATCGTCAAGCCATAGGTTTCACCCACAACGACAAAGCACATTTGCATATTCACCTTTATATAAATCGCGTCGACTTTCACGGTAAGGCATATAATGATTCATTCATTAGCAAGGAATGTCAGAGAATTGCAAAAGAAATAGCAAAAGAGTTGAATCTTACTACTGTCGAGGAAATTCAAATAAGGAAAAGAAACAAAACAAAAGCCGTACGAAATGAAATCCTTAAAAATCATCAATCGGTAATAAAGAAAAAACCGAAAACTATAGATGAATATTTCAAACTTTTAAAACAAAAAGAGATTGAAGTCAGACCGATTATCAATAAATCAAATCAATTGCAAGGATTCCGATACAAATTCAAAAACTCAGAATTTAAAGGAAGTGAAGTTAATTGGAAATTGACAGGTTCAAATTTAATTAAACAAATATCTCTCAACTCAAAAATATTTAAAAACGATAAAATTAAAATAGGATCTAACTTTTATGGTTTACATCCTAGTTTAGAAAAGGCGTTAAAACGCGATAATGGAAAAAACAGAGGACTAAATAGATAAGTATGGCAAAAATTGATGAAATAGCACGTCTAATGACCGAAGAAATTAATGATTTCAAAAAATCAGTAGAAAAATTAGCTGAGCTAAATATAAAATTATCTCAAACGAGAATAAAGCCGGATTTAGATGATGTAAAAAACACTTTAACTAAAAACTTAGAGGAGCAGAATAAAAAACAAGAAAGATGCCTGAATGACCTTCAAAAAGTAGTAAAAAGAACTGTGGATTCTCAAGAACAACCTCGTTGGTTGATTATTTCAAAATTATCTCTTGTTTTGCTATCCTTGATCTTTGTATTCTATTCACTATTTAAAATCAGCTCTATCCCGGATTTAGAAAAGGCTGCTTATGATAAAGGGCAGGAGCAGGTTCTGACTCATGTTAAAAAATTTCTCAGCGAGAATAAAGAAGCTAGTCACATTTATAATGAATGGTTAACCAAGAGCAATTGATCATTAAACCTAATTAATTCCTTTTTAATTAGAGACTTCACCTCTTTTTTCTTTAGCAAAACTACCCAGGAAAATCCTGAATACGGCATAAAGCCACTACGTTCTATATACGTATTAACAGGATTTTACTGGGTTTTTAGTTATGCACAAAAAAAGAAATGTTGAAAGTCTAATTAATTAAAACCTGAATATTATGAAAGATCAAAACTCTAAAGAACGTTTAACTAATCAAGAGATTATTGAGCATATTATGAATGATATCGAGCAGATTGATATCGGCAGATTTGACTACATCTATACCCCAAATAAATCCGATTTTACTAAAGCAATGACTGACTCAATAATAGAAACATGTAAAAGACTCGATTTGAGAGTCGTACGTGAGGTAGATATCAAAATGCCAGAGCATATAAGAATAGCTCACAAAAGAAAGACCTGCATTGGGAAAGTAGATTTCATAATAATTAACCCCAATGAGAAAGATATTGCGATTGAATTAGATAGTTCTAATAAGCAATACAATTACAAGAAACTGGAGGTATCTGCAGAGATTGGATACAAGGCCTTTTGGATAGTGTGGAACAGAAATACATCTGGTAAACCCTACAAATCTTCTTATAAAGATGATCATAGGCAAAGAAATCAGGAATTAGGATTTGTGAACGATAACGTAAGCATTTTAAGACACACTTTTCATCCCAATCTGAAATAGAATGCCTAGGCTCTTTCTACTAGGGAAGAGTCTTTTTTTTGTTGATTTTGATGAAATGCATTTAAGAATCGATCAACACATTTTGCTTATCTAGATCCAGAAACATTAATATATAAAACACCATAATATAATATTTATTGAATATTATATTAATGGATTAATATTTTAAAGCTTTATAGTATAAAACCTATTCAACCTTGAAGCAGAAACCAATTTTATGAGCATCTGAACTCGTACGTTGCTATCTGCAATGGATGTAATATTACCCAATCTACAATCGAAAACATGCTAGGACACAAATTGGATAATCTAAAAAATTGAAATAATATCCTTATGCTGTTTTTATCTCCACATATTTTAATGGTAAACGTTATATTGCGCTAGGTATAACGATTTACCTACATGCTCAACAAAATCTAGATATGAAAATAAACAGAGTTGTAATACATAATTTTAAATCGATTAAAAATTTCAACTTAGAATTAAATCCTGATTTAAATATTCTCGTAGGAAATAATGAAACTGGTAAATCAACAATTATAGAAGCTATTTACCTAGCTCTTTCCGGAACTTTTCAAGGCAGAAAAATTCAGAATGAGATATCTCCTTATCTATTCGGCAAAGCTTTGACGAAAGAATATATTGATTCATTGAAAGCTGGCAAGAAGTACTCAATACCAAAACTTTATATAGAACTATACTTTGAAAATAATTCAGCTTTTTCCGAATTAAAAGGAACTAATAATAAACTTGGTGAAAATTGTCCGGGAGTAAAAATGAGTATTGAATTCAATGAAGAGTACAAAGAGGAATATGAAAAATACATAGAAAATCCTTCAGAAATAACCACCATACCTTCTGAGTACTACAAAGCATCATGGCTATCATTTGCCAATAAATCAATCACATATAGAAGTATTCCTATTAATTCAACATTAATAGATACTACTGTGATTAGATTACAATATGGAACGGATTTCTATATGCAGAAAATTATAAACGATCAACTGTCAGCTAAAGAGAAATCCGAACTTTCCTTAGAATATCGAAAATTAAAAGAATCATTTTCCAGTCAAGAAAGCATAAAAACTATCAATGAAAAATTAAAAAAAGATAAAGGGGTAATAACCGATAAAGATTTGTCTGTTTCAATTGATATTTCTGGAAAGACAGGTTGGGAAACAAATCTCACCTCATATCTAGATGAAATTCCATATCAATTTATCGGTAAGGGTGAACAGTCAATTTTAAAAATGCTTCTCGCATTAGATAGAAAAGGAGAACAAACTGATGCTATTTTAATTGAAGAACCAGAAAATCACCTTTCTCATACTAATGTAAATTACCTTATTAACAAGATTCAATCTAAATGTCAAGAAAAACAACTAATTATATCCACCCATAGCCCTTTCGTTGCAAATAAATTAGGGTTAAATAAACTTATCTTAATTGGCCTTAATCATAATTATACGAGGTTAAATGATTTAGAAATAACAACTCAAAACTATTTTAAAAAGCTATCAGGATATGATACTCTGAGATTTATCTTATCAAAAAAAGCAATACTTGTTGAAGGACCATCTGATGAACTTATAATCCAAAAAGCTTATATGCAACAAAATAATGGGAAATTACCAATTGAAGATGGAATTGATATTATTACTGTTAGAGGATTATCCTTCAAACGTTTTTTAGACATTGCTCAAATCACCAAAAACGAGGTAGGAGTTATGACTGATAACGATGGTGATTTTTCTAAGAATATAACTGCAAAATATTCTAGTTACACAAACGTGGATAATATTAGCATTTATGCCGACCAGAATGAAATTTATAAAACATTAGAGCCACAAATAGTTAAAGTGAATGAGTTAGAAAATCTTAATAAAGTTCTTGATACAACCTATAGTACGAAAGAAGAAATAGTTGAGTATATGACGAAAAATAAGACTGACTCAGCAATGAAAATATTTGATTCTTCAAAAAAGATTTCATTTCCCAAATATATTATTGATGCCATTTCTTAACAATGAAGTAATTATTTCATCAGCTGGATCTAGGAAGACAACCTATCTGGTAGATTCTGCAATATGCGAGAAGTCAGAGAAAATATTGATTCTCGCTTATACTATTAAAAACCTCGAACAAATCCGTCAATATATTATTGATAAAAAAGGTTTTATTCCTACCAATATTACAATACAAAGCTGGCATGCCTTTGTTCTTCAAGACTATATTCGACCTTATCAAAACTTCCTATACTCGAAAAAGAGAATTGAATCTATTTACTACCCTGAAAATCTAAATTTATTCAATAAATCCAGAAGATTTATAAAAAAAGACAACACTGAAAAATATTATTTAGTAGGTGGAAAATATATAATTTCAGAACATCTATCAGAATTTGGGAGCCATTGTAACATTCTTTCAAAAGGAATGGTAATAAGTAGACTAAACGAAATCTATGATCGAATTTATATTGATGAATTTCAAGATTTAGCTGGATATGATTTTGATATAGTAGAACAAATAATGCGTTCGCCAATAGAAACTATTTTAGTCGGCGATTGTCGCCAAGCAACATATTTCACGAATTGCTCCCCAAAATATAAACAATTCAAAGGTTCTAATATTATACAGCTCGTTCAGCATTGGTACGGTCTAAAATTATGTGTTATTACAAAGAGAAACGAATGCTATAGATCGAATCAGAGAATTTGTGATTTTTCAGATAAGTTATACCCCAATTTACCTAAAACAAACTCAAAATTAGAATTAGAAACAGGTCACGATGGAATTTTTACTGTACCTAAAAACGAGGTTAAAAATTACATTGAAAAATATAACCCGACAATCTTAAGATATTCAAGAAGTACAAAAGTTAATGATCATATTGCGTTCAATTTTGGAGAGGTAAAAGGACAATCCTTTGATAGAGTATTAATTTATCCAACTGAACCAATCCGTAAATATTTAAAAAATGGAGACGAGACTCAATTTAAAAATATTTCCAAATCGAAATTCTACGTAGCAATTACAAGAGCCAGATATAGTGTGGGTTTTATTTACGATGGTAAAACATTTTTCTGATTAAAGCACTGTAGGCAATAACGGTTCATCGACAACAAGCGGTACCGTTAGAAAGAAAATAATTAACTTGACCAACAAACCAGGTCTAATCCTACAACACCGCGTTCCCTACTCCGCCAAATTCACAATTCCATTACTATTCAAAACAACTCCTAAACGAATTTTACACTATTTCAATTTCCTCTAGAAAATTGGAAAATAATAACGAGCTTTTTTTTAATTCTGGCAATCCTTAACTGAAGCACCCTCCATTTTCAAAACAGTTTTAGAACAAAAAAGACCATAGTTAATATATATACTCTGCATCACACACAAAAAATTGCCAGCGGAGAAACTGGCTTATCCAAATTACTGCTTTTATTTCCGTGCAAATCCCTAAATCTACCATGGTTTCAACTTTATGATAAGTAAGACGGAGTGTGCGCATTGATTTCTTAATTTTGCCATTGTAACTAATAAGAAGATTCCTGGAACCATCTATCTCTGTCTGCAACAAGCAGGCACGAGGCAAGCCGTAGAGGAATTTTATAGATTAAATATTTTACAGATTTTTTCTTTCTGTTTGCACCATTTTTAATTCGTATTATATTCAATGTTTCTGGCTTTATTGAAAGCTTCCCAACCTTCTTTGGCTGCATAGGGAACAATAAGCAGTGCTGCAACCGGGTCTGCCCACCACCAGCCTAGCCAATTGACCAGCAGTAATCCTGCAAGTACTACCACAGTTTGGTACAAACAAATAAAAGTGTCTTTGGCATCGGCCAGCATAGCCGGACTGTCCAATTTATTTCCGTATTTTCTTTTGTAATAGATTAAAATAGGATTAACTACCAATGAAACAAGCAAGATGATTAAACCCAATTTACTCCAACGTGCCGTTTCTTGATTAACTAGCTTTGTGATTGAATCATAGGAAATAAAAAGGCAAACCAGTGTAAAAGATGCTGCAATAACATATAATGTAATTTTCTTACGACGCTTAACCTTTTCCTCTTCTATGTCGTTAAGCTCGCCGTGCAACCGCCAGCCCAAAGTTGCTGCGCTTATTACTTCTATGGTGCTATCCAGTGCCCATCCTATGAGTGCAGAACTATTTGCAGTTATTCCAGCAATAAGTGAAACGACCACTTCTATCGTGTCGTAAATGACATTCCATATTTGAAGTGTTCTTGCTTGTTTAAGATTCTTTTTTCTTGATGATTCCATATTTAATTCGTCTGTATAGTTCCCATTTTTTTCATTATGTAATAGGCATTTTGATGTATGATTTTTTTTCCAGATTTACCTTGATAATTTCAATATTTTAATTGCTCCGCGCATCACAAATGTGAAGACAATACCGCCAATGATCAAATCTGGCCATTTACTTCCTAAAAAATAAACCAAAACACCCGCCAAAATTACTCCGCCGTTCACGATAATATCATTTGAAGTAAAAATGGCACTGGCTTGCATGTGGACTTCGTTACTTTTAGCCTTGTTGATTAGCCATAATGAGATTAAGTTTCCGGCAAGTGCCAAAGAAGAAATAATAATCATCCACTGGAATAAAGGAGTTTCACTACTCATAAAAAACCTGCGCAAGACTTCTGTAAATCCAAGAGTCGCCAGTAACATTTGAAAGTATCCACTAAATTTTGCGACCTTCTTTTTTCTTGAAACTGCACCACCTACTGCAAATAAACTCAGCGCATATACTATCGAATCTGCCAGCATATCAAGAGAATCTGCAATAAGGCCCATCGAAGAAGATATCCAACCCGTAATCATTTCAACGAGAAAAAACCCAAAATTAATACCCAACACCCACCAAAGAATATTTTTTTGTTTGGTTTCGTTTTCCATAACTGGAACTTCCGCCTCTTCTGATCCTATAAATTTATCGCCTAATTTTAATTCTGAAATCGAGGAATGAATAACCTCAATCCCTTCTCGATGATACACTTCAAGTTTTCGATTGGGAATATCAAAGTCTAGATATTTTATCTGTTCATAAGATTCCAGTTTCATCCTAATCATCTGCTCCTCAGAAGGGCAGTCCATTTGACTGACTATAAAAGTGCTTTTGTTCATTTTTTATAGGCTAAAAGTCTTAAAGCGTTGAAAACTACCAGAAGTGTGGAACCTTCATGTATAACTACCGCCACTCCAATGTTAGCGAAACCAAAAATGGTAGCAGGGATAAGCAGAGCTACAATTCCCAGACTTACCCAAAGGTTCTGCTTGATTATAGCTTTTGCCTTTCTACTCAGTCCAATGGCAAAGGGCAGGGTTTCCAATTTATCGGCCATTAGGGCAATATCTGCGGTTTCCAGGGCAACATCGCTACCAGCAGCTCCCATAGCTATTCCTACGGTGCTGTTTGCCATGGCAGGGGCATCGTTCACACCATCACCTACCATTGCTACCTTAGATTCTTTTTCTTTTAGTTTTTTTATGGCTTCCACCTTTTCTTCCGGCAGTAAACTACCCCAGGCATCGGTCAATCCTATCTCTTCTGCTACTGCGTCTGCTACCTTCTGGTTATCACCGGTAAGCATGATCATTCGTTTAATTCCTATTTTCTTCAATTCAGAAAGGGTCCTTTTGGCTGCCTCCCGGGGGGTATCCATTAAAGCAAGGATGCCTATATATTCTTCATTCTTACGAAGAAGCATCGTTGTGTTTCCACCACCTTCAAGATCTCGTACTTTAGTAGTTATTTCTTCTGATGGAATAGTATCATTTAGTTCTTCGTATAGATCCAAATTACCAACATAGATCTTATCATTTCCCAATGTTGCTTTAATACCTTTTCCTAACACGGCTTCCAGATTGGAGGCATCCGGGATTTCCTCGCCTTCCATCCGCTCCTTTCCATCGCGAACTACAGCTTTTGCCAGGGGATGATCACTCAAACTTTCCACGGCTACTGCTATTTTGAGAAGTTCATTTTCTGAAATATCCCCAAGTGGTACTACTTGCTTAAGTTTTGGCTTTCCTTCCGTTAGAGTCCCGGTCTTATCAAAGGCGAGGGCGGTCAATTCTCCCAGATCCTCTAGTGGTCGGCCTCCTTTAATTAATACCCCACCTCGAGCCGCCCGGGCCACACCACTCAATACAGCACTTGGGGTCGAGATCGCCAAAGCACAGGGACTTGCAGCTACCAATACAGCCATTGCTCTGTAAAAGCTGGCGCTAAATGGCTCGTCAATTACTAAAAATGCGAATAAAAGAGCTCCGACCAAAATAAGAACGGACGGCACAAAATATTTTTCGAATTTATCGGTCAACAACTGGGTAGGTGATTTTTGGGTCTGGGCTTCATTAACCAATTTGACCAGCCTTGACAATGTAGAATCCTTGGCTGCTTTGATCACTTTAATTTCCAAAGTATTGTTCCCATTGATAGTTCCGGCAAAAACGCGGTTTTCATCTTTGATATCATCTACCTCTGAGTAATCCTTCTCAACATCTTCTACGGGAATTTTATCTACCGGTACACTCTCCCCGGTTATTGGAGCCTGGTTTACACTACTCTGCCCATCTACAACTACGCCATCTGCGGATATTTTACTATTAGGTTTCACCACAATGATATCCCCAATATTGAGTTTTTCGATACCAACTTCTTCCGTTTTACCATTTTTTTTAACCAAAGCTGTTTTAGGTGCCAATTCTGCCAATGCGGCTATAGATTTTCGTGCTTTGTTCATCGCATAATGCTCCAGGGCATGTCCCAGGCTAAAGAGAAATAATAACAAAGCACCTTCAGCCCATTCCCCTAATATAGCTGCTCCAATAGCTGCGACCAACATTAGAAAATCAATTTCAAAACCACCTTTGGCCACGGTTTCCACAGCTTCTTTCGCGGTATAAAAGCCTCCAAAGAAATAGGCTCCAATATAAAGTGCAAGGCTAACCCATTGGGGAACTGAATCTACAAAGGATAATCCAAAACCTATCCCTAGTAAAACACCACAAATAATGGCAAATATAAGTTCTGTATTTTTTCCAAAAATACCTCCGTGGGAGTGTGAATGTTCTTCCCCGGCTCCGTGACTATCACCCTCTTTATGATTCAGTTCATCTTCATCTTCATGTTGGTGTTTCTGACTCATCTTATTTTTTTCATATAATTCATCAGAGGTTTTTTCCGAGGATTTAAAACCATTCTTATGGCCAGAGGAGCTTTTTTTAACTTGTAGGTTTTCCTTTTCAAGCCTTGCATTTATCGCTTCAAAACTAGTCTCACGCTTATCATATTCTAAACGGATCATTCCTCCGGCATTGGCGGAAGCTTCCAAAACGCCTTCGATATTCAGCAGACTCTTTTCTATAGTTCTTGCATGGCGGGTATGTCTAATCCCCTCAACCTCTAAAAGAAGGTGGCCATATTTTTCCGTAATTTCTGCCCCGGCATTTTCAGCCAAAGATTGAATTCGGTCAATAGAGATAATGTCCGGATCATAATGAAAGCACAGTTGTGGCACCGTATCTTCCTGATCATCTACTATATGTACTTTTTCAAGACCCTCTTTGGCCTCTAATCCAGCAATGAGCCTTTGCACACAAGTATCTTTTTCATTTGGCACCTGAGGTAGCAATACCGGAATTTTTAGTTGTAGCTTTTTCATATCCCTATTGGTTTAATATCCATCTTTTAGCTTCTTCCTTTTCGGTAAGGTCGAAATATTTAACTTCCGAGCTTGTAAAAAAATCAGTGGCTTTAGCAGCCCATTGCTGCCATTCTTTTTCACCCACAAAGGCCATTTTTCCATAATCTGAAATATGGGCGGTATCAATTTTTAAATCTTCCCATAAGCCTTTGAGATTGTAGCCCTTAAAGTTAACTAGTTCAAAAAAGAAATCCACCTTATTTCCATTTTTGACAATATTATGTATCAAAGGATGGATTTTCTCTATATCTTCTTTAGTAATCTTTCCGCTTATTGAAGCGTATATCAAATTGCTTTTTTCGACATTTTTGATTCGTATCATTGTTTTAACTTTTTATGAGCAGATTGGTCTATGTTATATTTCAGCTTCTTTGCTTTGAGGCAATTTGCACATGCCCCCTTCAAAACTAAATTTACTTCGGTTATTTCGTATTTGTCAGGTAAATTTTCCTGTGGAACTTTATTGGGCAAACAGAAGGTTTTGTTGCAATTCATACAATGAAGGTGCAAGTGTAGATCCAGTGAATTCTTAACAGAAAATGCATATTTTGCGATAGCCGTACCATCATCAATTTGATGTATAATCCCTTTCTTTTGAAATAATTTTATACTCCGATAAATTGTTGTTCTATCTCGTGTATGTTCACTTTTTTTGACAAAAGCCGTTTCTATTTCCCTTAATGTTACGGCATAAAACTTTCTTTTGAGATATTTATAAATAAATAATCTCATTTTGGTAGGTCTAATCCCGTTGTTTCTAAGTGTTGTTTCGGCTTTGGTCATCTCGTAAAATTAAACGCCACTACATTTCTCACATATTCCCTTTACTACCAGGTTTACATTTTCTGCCATATATCCCTCTGGTAGGTTTATATGCGGAATTTTATGATCGGTCAAACAAACTGTTTCATCACAATTATTGCAATGAAAGTGGATGTGTAAATCCTGTTCTACCTCACAGTTACAATAATTTTCACAGAGCGCATATTTTGGTATCCCTGTGCCATCATCTATTTGATGAACAATATTCTTTACCTCGAATGTTCTTACTGTTCTGGATAGTGTAGCCCGGTCTGCTTTTCCAAAGGCATTTTCAATTTCGGTAAGCGTTACAGCCCTGTCTTTTTTAGCCATAAATTTATAGACCAGGATACGCATGGCTGTTGGCCGAACTTCGTGTGCCTCTAATATTTTCTCGATTTCATTCATTTTCATCCTTATTTGAATCAGATATTTTAAGCGATTTTCCTGTCTTTATTTGAAAAACATTTTCAATATCTGATAGATAAATGATCCCATCCCCGGGTTCAGTTGTTTTTGCATTTTCAAGGATAATATCGATTGCTGATTGTGCTTCTTCATTTTGACATACCAGTTCCAACTTTACCACCGGACTGTCGGTTACACGGAAATCCAAAGAAGGCGACGCACCTTTTGCTTTAAATGCCCCGGTGCCTTCCCCCTGGGACAGCGTCATACTTTTGAATCCACTTTCACTAAGGGATTCTATCACTTTTTGAACCCGATTTGGTTTTATAAATGCTTTTATTTCTTTCATCGCTGTTTTATTAATTCTTTATTAAGAATGAACCCTCTGGAATTTTAATTAAGACAAACATTTTACAGAGAGCCCATCCATCTAAATTTTTAAAGCTCTATTTAATGACCATGAGAGGTTTGGCTTTTCTGCATTTCAGATACCAGGTAATAGGCATTGTTATACGCAACTAAAGTACCTTCTGGAAGGGGCTCCAACAGTTTAATTTCTACCCATCCATCTTCATTGATCCCCGTTCTTACTTGCACCGGTTTTAATTCCCATTCTGTTTTACCCTCTTCCTGATGTTTTTGTGCCGTAAATATGTAAGGATTTCCCTCTTCTTCTATCACCGCCTCTTCTGGTAATGCAGGTACTGCTTCTTCTCCTGTCCTAATTTTTCCTTTGATATACATTCCCGGAATGAGGTAATCTTCCTTATTATCTATCTCTGCGTGGACGTGCACCGCTTTAGGATTTTGTTCAAATTGTTTCCCCACTGAATATATTTTTCCGGTGAGGTCACTTCCGGGGACTGACTCCAGCTTAAAAGAAATCTTTTGGCCTTCTTTTACCTTATAAATATCTTTTTCGAAAACCATTAGATCGGCATGAACATGCTCATTATCTACCACCATAAACATGCTGGTTTGAGGTTCCACATATTGGCCAATTTGCACCTTTACTTTTTCTATATAGCCAGCAATAGGACTAACTACAGGCACGTATTCGTAGAGGGTGCCGTTTCTTATTTGGGAAGCACCTAAATTTAACTGCCTTAATTGGGATTCATAACCACTCACCTCTCCTTTTACCGACTGAAAATCTGCCTGTGTTTGTTGAAAAGTTTTCCCGGAACCAACTTCTGCCTCATACAAACGTTTTTGTCTTTCAAATTCTTTTTCCAAGAACTGCATCCGGTTATAGGCATTGATATAATCTGTTTGTATTTTAGTTAAATTGGGATGGGATAGATACGCCAGTACCTGACCTTTATTTACCTTATCCCCTTCAATAACTTTTATTGAATTAATATTCCCGCCTAAGACAGCCGTTACGGTAGCTTCGTATTGAGGTGGCACTTCCAATTGCCCGTTTGCTTCTACTATTCCAGATAATGCTTTATTTGGTAAGGTGTCCACCTTGACCCCTAAACTATTGAATTTCATTTCTGAAAGATAAACCGAGCGCATCCCGCCTTCTTCTCTTTCTGGTTCTTTTTCATTCGTAGTTGAATCTTCAGTTTCGTGAGAAGTAGTTTCTGATATATCAGAATTTTCTTTACACCCAAAGAACAGGCTGAATGATAGGGCAAGCATTAGAATATTTATTGATCTTTTATTCATATCGTTTTTCTTTCTAATTTTAGATTGATTTTTCGAGGTAATATTCAAGTTGATAACGGCTATCGAGATAATTATCAAAAGCACTCCAAGCATTTACCTCGATTCTAATGGCATCTCTTATATTTTGAAGGAAGGTTACATAATCTATAGCACCTTCCTTAAATGCCAATACAGATCCTTCCTGTTGCTCTTTAGCCAAGGGAAGCGCTTCATCCTTATAATAGTTCCATGAATTTCTCCATTTGATGAATTCTTCCCGCATATTTTTATAGGCAGTTTCCAATTCGAGTTTATCCTGATAAAAATTTTGCTCTGCAATCTTTCGATTCACTTGTGCTTCCTGAGTACGGCCTAATTCAGGTCCAAAGAATAACGGAATTTGGATTCCTATTTGATATTGGAAGAAACCCGATTGCCCATTAATTTCCTGCCTGGCATACTGTCCCTGAAATTTTGGTAGAAATTCAGATTTCCGTTCTCTGGTTAAAGCTTTTGCAACATTAACTCTCTGTTCTGAAACCTCAAGAGCCGGGTGGGTTTTGAGTGACTCTGTCAGAAAATTTAAAGGTTCATCTAATGCTTCGGCAGTTACATCTGGTACATCATAGATCGTATCACTAACAAACCACAAATTTAGACGCTGTAATGATTTCAGGTAATTTCGATAAGCTTGTTCCAGTTGTATTTTTACCTCGTTTCCCTGATTGGATGTAGCAAGATACTCCAGTTTAGAAGTAGCTTCTGTCTCATACCTGATTCTTGCAGCTCTTTCAATGTCTTCAAAAATTGAATCCATTTTCTTATATACCTGATACCTCTTTTTACTTGTATAAACTGAAGCCCAGGCCCTACTTACTTCACGTTCCACTTCTAAGGTATTGAGTTCTAAAGCATTTTCAGCAAGGGCCACCCTTTCTTTTTGCAATTTTAACCGGGGGGCAATTCCAAAAACATCTATGCCTTGTTGTTGAACACCAATTTGAGTATAGATCCCATCTGAACCATTTCCTACCTCTTCTTTTCCAGTAAAGATTTGGGTATTCCCAAAATCATAAGCGGTTTTACGCAGTACTTCTTCACTTTCAATTTCAAGCTGAGCGGCTTTTAGCTGAGGAAAGTTTTTGATTGCTATTTCGCGGGCTTTTTCCAAACTTATGGTTTGTAAAGTATCCTGTTGTGGATATTCAGATGAAACAGCATCAGATTGTGCATTTACGGAAAAGGTTCCGCCTAACATCAAACCAATTATCAAAATCGTAGTTAAAGATCCTGAATTAGAAGTATCCAGCTTATTCTGTTCTTTTTTCTCACGCTTTCTTTCCACAATGGTGTATAACACTGGTAAAACAACCAGGGTAAGCAGTGTAGCTGTAAGCATACCACCTATAACCACCGTAGCAAGTGGTTGTTGAACTTCTGCACCGGCAGAGGTGGAAAATGCCATTGGTAGAAAACCGAAAATATCTGTTGTTGCTGTTAACATAATTGGGCGAATTCGTTCTTTGGTTCCTGTAAAAATTCTATCTTTTATACTGGTTACTCCTTCTTCTTTTAAAGAATTGAATCTATTTATTAGTACCAGTCCGTTTAAAACTGCAACCCCGAACAAAACAATGAAGCCTACACCGGCCGAAATACTAAATGGCATACCTCTTAACCAAAGTGCATAAACACCTCCAATAGCAGCCAGAGGTATCGCCATATAGATCATGATAGATTGGGAAAAAGATTGTAGGGCAAAATATAGAAGTACGAAAATCAAGAATAAAGCTATTGGTACCACAATCACTAATCGATCTTTGGCACTCTGAAGATTTTCGAATTCTCCTCCATAGGTAATGTAATAACCGGGTGGTAATTCTAATTCCTCATCTAATTTTTGCTGAATGTCGTTAACCACAGACTCTACATCCCTTCCCCGTGCATTTACTCCTACATAGGTTCTTCTGTATGTGTCATCTCTCGAGATCTGCATAGGTCCTGGAACATAGTCAATATCTGCTATTTCTTTTATAGGTACCTGGGTTCCATCGGGCAAGTCGATATACATTCCTCGTAAGTCATCAATATTCTTTCTATGTTTTTCATCAAATCTTACTACTAAATCGAATCGTTTTTCACCTTCAAAGATGACCCCGGCCGTTCCTCCGGCAAAAGCGGTGCTTATATAATCATTGACTTTCTGAATATCCAGTCCATATTGGGCAATTTTATCACGGTTAAATCTAACTGTCATTTGAGGTAGGCCGGAGGTTCTCTCCGCGTTTACATCTCCTGCACCAGGAACGGTTTGGATAATATTGGCCATTTCCTGCACCTTTTCTGACAATACCTCTAAATCTTCACCATACAACTTAACCGCAATATCTTCTCTAACCCCTTCTAATAACTCATTGAACCTCAATTCTACGGGTTGAGTAAACACTAGATTAACACCCGTAAGATCTTCATTTAGTATTTCCTTAATCTGTTCAATAAGCCCTTCCTTAGTTTCAGAACTTGTCCATTTATCCTTGTCCTTCTCAAGGATTAAGTACATATCGGCAATATCCATTGGCATGGGATCTGTGGGAATGTCGGCCACTCCAATTCTGGCCGTTACCGTTTTAATTTCAGGAAAGTTTTCTAAAAGTATATTTTCAATTTTTTTTGAAACTTCGATAGACTCTGTTAATGAACTACCTGGTCTAATCAAAGCCTGCATGGCAATATCCCCTTCATCAAGTTGAGGCACAAATTCTCCTCCCATTCTGGAAAAGAGGAAACCGGCTATCACAAGTAGAACCACGGCAGATCCAATTACGATCAGTTTCAATTTTAATGCTCCTTTTAATAAAGGCATGTATACTTTTTGTATTCCGCCAATTATCCTGTCACTTACTTTTTCCAGCCAGCGTTCGAACTTTCCAAACCAGTTCTTTTTATTCTGAATTGGTTTCATAAATAAAGCAGACATCATAGGAACGTATGTAAGGCATAAGAAGATAGCACCTATCATAGCAAAACCGAAAGTATACGCCATCGGCTTAAACATTTTACCTTCTACCCCGGTAAGAAAAAGAATGGGTGTAAATACGATAAGTATAATAATTTGTCCAAAAAATGCAGAGCTCATCATCGTGCTCCCAGCATCATAGGCTACTTCATCCATTTTAGCCTGATTGAATTTCACCTTGCCAGATCTTATCCGTTTTTGTATTTCATACACGGTTCCCTCGATGATAATCACTGCACCGTCTATAATGATTCCAAAATCGATTGCCCCCAAACTCATTAGATTGGCCCAGACATTGAATTGCTTCATTAAAATAAAAGCAAAAAGCAGTGATAAGGGAATAGTGGTAGCAGTAATAAGTCCACCTCTTAGACTACCTAATAACAATACCAGGGCAAAAATCACTATCAATGCACCTTCCAGTAAATTTGTTTTAACGGTATCGGTTGTTCGTGCTATTAATTCACTTCGATCAATAATTGGCTCTATGGTCAAACCTTCAGGAAGGGACTTCTCGACTTCAGCCATACGATCCTTGACATCCTGAATGACTGCGTTGGGATTAGCACCTTTCAGCATCATAATAATTCCCCCAACGGCTTCTTCCCCATCCTGGGTAAAAGCTCCGTATCGTACCTGATTTCCAAACTGAACATTTTCCGCAACATCCCCAATCGTGATCGGGATTGCATTTTCTGTAGTAATGGCAATTTTCTTTATGTCCTCCAGTGAACGAATTAAGCCCTCACCCCTAATAAAATTCGACATTTTATTTTTCTCGATATAGGCTCCTCCAGTATTTACATTATTCCGTGCCAGCGCCTCATAAACTTCAGAGATGCTAATACCCATACTGTTTAATTTTTCCGGGTTGATTGCTACCTCATATTGCTTTATGGAGCCTCCAAAAGAATTTACTTCAACCACGCCTTCCAGTAAGGTGAGTTGTCGCTTGACTATCCAGTCCTGAATAGTTCGTAATTCCATAGGGGAATATTCAGTTTCATATCCCTCCTTTGGCTTTATGGTATACTCATAAATTTGACCCAATCCGGTTGAAATAGGTCCCATAGCAGGACTACCAAATTTGTCGGGAATAGTTTTACCCAATTCAGTGAGCTTCTCCTGTACAAGTTGTCGAGGGAGGTATGTCCCCATATCATCTTTGAAGACAATAGTAACTACAGAAAGGCCAAAGCGTGAAATAGAGCGAATCTCTGTAACCCCAGGTAAATTACCCATCGAAAGTTCTACGGGATAGGTTACAAATTGTTCTATATCTTCTGTGGCAAGATTAGGTGACTGGGTGATCACCTGAACCTGATTGTTAGTAATATCTGGTACCGATCCCAGATTTACTGTAGACATGGACCAAATACCAGTACCTATAAGTGCTAAGGTGAGTAGCCCAATAATAAATTTATTATTAATGGAAAATGAAATGATTCTATTGATCATATAAAAAAATTAATTCAGTTAAACATCTCGACAGTCCACGAATAGAGGAAATCGATATCGTTTTAGGCTTCAGAAAACAAGGGCTTTGGATGAAAAAGGATATAACTATCCTATTAAAAAAACTGAATTAAACTTTTGGAGGATCTAAAAAGGAAAGAATAGGTTCTTCCACTGAGCTGTCAAAATGGACAAAGGCTTTTGATGGAATTTCCATAATCAAAGGTTTGAAATTTGAAGAACCAAAATCTACTGTGTGCACATGGCAGCAATGGCAACTACAAAAAGGAGGGCATAAATCCGCTACTTGGTCATGTGAATGATCTATATCTAAATTCTGGGTAGCAACCATAGTTACTTCTGAGCCAGAACTAACTTCTGAAGTATCACTGTCATTACAGGCTAATAAATTAAGCCCCAGTACATATAAAGATAATATGAATGCCATTATTTTCACATTACAAAGATAATTAAATAGGCATGCACAGGGTGTGCAAAAAGTATTGTAGCCATATAAATTTTAAATGGATGAAACCTCGAGTCCTTACTACATCAATTGAAAATTCAGGAAAAAACTAGTCATGAATATTCGTGAATAATTAAATACTAATAATTTTTGCCCCCTATTTAACCCCCCTGTTAAAACAAAAAACCCTTAACTACAAGTAGTTAAGGGTTTTTCTTGTTGGCCTACTAGGGCTCGAACCTAGACTCTTCTGGACCAAAACCAGACGTGTTGCCAGTTACACCATAGGCCAGTGCTTAAATGCGGATGCAAATTTAAGACAAAGTTTCTATCGCGCAAACTTTTTCAAAAAGAATTTCATTAAAATTTCAATTTTTTTCGGAAAGCATATTTTTTCTATTCATTTCCAGACACTTCCAAAATATTCGCTTTTCCATTCCGTTTGTAAAGCATTCAGCATATTATTATTAAATTCGCCCCTTCAGTAGAATTACACGAGTATTTATGACAGATTTCAACTTTAGTAAGTGGAATAAGATCCTGGGATGGCTGGTTTTTCTTATTGCCCTCACCACCTATACACTTACTCTGGAACCAACGGCAAGTTTCTGGGATGCCGGTGAATATATTGCTACCTCTGCCAACCTGGAAGTTGGTCACCCACCGGGAGCTCCATTTTATCAAATGATGGGCGCATTTTTTGCCACTTTTGCGGCAGACAATACTCAGGTCGCCCTAATGATCAACTTTATGTCTGGTTTTGCCAGTGCCGTAGCCATCATGTTTATGTTCTGGTCTATCAGCTTACTGGTGCTAAAGATCGCCGGACCTCGAGAAACACTTACCGATGCTAAGAAAATAGCCGTTCTGGGTAGTGCCCTCGTTGGCTCACTTGCATTTACTTTTACCGACAGCTTCTGGTTTAATGCCGTGGAAGCCGAAGTATACGCCATGGCTGCCTGCTTTATGTCGGTTATGTTTTATTTAGGACTACTCTGGGAACGGGATATGTTCACTCCGCGTGGAAATCGCTGGATCATTCTTATCTCCCTGGTAATCGGTCTCTCTTTTGGGGTTCACTTTATGGGTCTGTTAACCTTACCGGCTATCGGATTCCTTTATTTCTTTAAAAACTATAAGAAGGTTACCGTCAAGAACTTCATCATCGCCAACGTGGTCGTAGTAGCTGTTCTTATGTTTATCTTCAAACTGCTATTACCTTATACGCTTACTTTCTTTTCTGCTTCAGAATTGTTCTTTACCAATTCCCTGGGAATGCCTTTTAATACAGGAACAGCAATCGCTTTACTTGCCATCATCGCTATATTCTATTTCCTGATCAATATCACTCGCAAGCGTAACCTGTATCAGTACAACACACTACTGCTTTGTATACTATTTGTTCTAATCGGTTTCTCCAGCTGGGTAATGCTACCGGTTCGTAGTAATGCACCAACCGTGATTAATGAAAACAGCCCCGATAATGCCCGTGAGCTGCTAGCCTATTATAATCGTGAGCAATATGGGGAAACTCATCTATTCTACGGCCCTCAGTGGTCTGAGATGTATTCCGGACTTGATGAAAATAATCCTTATCGCGATGGAAAACCTCAATATGAAAAAGACGAGGAACTTGGAAAGTATGTGATCGTTAATGAATATAAGAACGCACGCCAGAACCTGGACGATGATCATAAAGCAGTGCTACCAAGAATGTGGAGTACTGAGCACGCCACCAATTACATGGAATTCACCGGTCCTCTGGAATTCACGATCAAACCAGAATTTCAAAGTGAAGAAAGACTTATAAGTGCGATCAACGAATTCCGCACTCAGTTTTCCCGTGGTGAGAGGGATATGGAAGACTACCATAATTTCTTAAGACAGTTTAGCGATTACATCAATGTAGAGAAACCCTCATTCTCATCAAACATCAGCTACTTTCTGGAGTATCAGGTTGGCTATATGTACTGGCGTTATTTTATGTGGAACTTCACTGGGAGACAGGATGATATACAGGGAAAATTTGGAGATCTGCATGGAAACTGGATCAGCGGAATCGATTTTATTGATGAATGGCATATTGGTTCGCAAGAGAATTTACCTTCAGATGTAAAAAATAACAAGGCTCGAAATACCTACTATTTCCTGCCGCTCTTACTCGGACTGATTGGACTCATTTTTCAGTTGAAAAGAGATCAGAAGAATTTCTGGGTGCTTATGGTGTTTTTCCTTTTTACTGGAATTGCACTGAAAGTTTACTTGAATGAAAGGCCTTTTGAACCAAGAGAACGGGACTATGCGCTCGTAGGATCCTTCTATGTTTTTGCGATCTGGATAGGCTTTGGAGTCTATGCGATCTTCGACAAACTTAAAGCTATGATTGGGCCTAAAATTCTGGCTCCGGTAGTGGTGATCGCAAGTTTACTTGCTGTGCCAATGCTTCTTGCTTCGGAAAACTGGGATGATCACGATCGTTCCGGCAGAGACACTGCACTAACCATGGCCCGGATGTACCTGGATTCCATCGATGAAAATGCCATTATATTTACCATTGGTGATAATGATACATTTGCGCTCTGGTATGTTCAGCAAATTGAAAAATACCGAACCGATGTACGTGTAATTAATACAAGTTTACTGGCAACCGACTGGTATATTGACCAGATGAAGCGAAAAGCTTTTGATAGTGATGCGATCCCGTCGCAATTACCGCAGGACTGGTATAACGGAAAGAACGATGCGATCTTCCTGCGCGAAGTAACCCAAGACACTGTGGGCATCAAAACCTGGATGAATTATATTCAGAATGAAGATCCAAGAACCATGGCTGAATTACAAAGTGGGTCCATGATCAACACTTTCCCTTCTAAATATGTTCGAATTCCGGTAGACAAGCAAAATGTACTGGACAATAATATCGTAGACCGTTCTGAAGCAAACGAGATCGTTGATCATATAGATATTGAGATTGGTGACCAGGTGCTTTACAAGAACAGGCTGTTGATGCTCGATATCATTGCCAACAACGATTGGAAACGTCCTATCTATTTTACCGGCGGAAGTTTTGGTGACGATGATTACCTATGGATGAAAGATTATCTTCAACTGGAAGGAGTTACTTATAAACTTGTACCTATTCAAACTCCTCTTGATCCCCGAAATCCTTTCGATATGGGTCGCGTGAATACAGAGAAGATGTACAATATCGTGAAGAACTGGAACTGGGGAAATATGGGGTCTTCAGATATCTATCATGATCCTGAAACCCGTAAAAACTCTATTACCTATAGAAGCAACCTCGCAAGACTGACTGAGAATCTCCTTAATGAGGGCGATACTATACATGCTGAAGAGATCCTTGACCTGGGAATGCAACATATGCCGGTCGAGCATTATGAATATTATACATTACTGGAACCTTTTATTACCGGTTACTACGAAGTTAATAAACCTCAGAAAGCTCGTGAGATCTGGGAGAAAGTGACTAAGAAATATCAGGAGAATCTAGAATTTTATAGTAGCTGGGAAGTAGAACGTCAATACAGATACGCTGATGAGATCATCACAGATATGGAACGTTACCGCGGCCTGGTTGACATTATGATGGTTTATGAGGATCGTGAGACGGCCAGAGTGAAAGCTGAAGAATTCAATACCTATCTAAAAAAGTTCAGGCATTTCTATCGTGAAGATGAAGAAATAGATGCCGAAGCAAAATCTCCGCAACAGGAGATACTGGAAGCACTTGATGGCGCAACTCCCATAGGGCAACCGGACGATTCGGTTTCGCTGCAAAGTGATCAGCAATAAAATTAAACCCGGCCAATTGCGCCGGGTTTTTTATTTTTGAATATTGATGAGTTTATTCCTGCCTAAATATCCTTCAGTCCTGAAACTTCTTTATCCAAAACGCATTTCCAGGATAAAGGATAATAATGCTATCTATCTGACTTTCGATGACGGCCCAATCCCAGAGATCACTCCATGGGTACTGAATCTGTTGGAACAGTATTCAGCAAAGGCTACCTTTTTCTGTATTGGTGAGAATGTTCAAAAGTACCCGGAAATCTTCCGAAGTATTTTAGAAAAAGGACACTGTGTGGGAAATCACACGTATAATCACCTTAACGGTTGGAAAACTAGTAAAGCCGTGTATATCGAGAATACCGAGAAAACTCAGCAGGTATTTACTGCTAATAAATTCTTTCCAGAGACAAAGTTTTTCAGACCGCCCTATGGTAAGATCTTGAATGCCCAGGCACGTGAACTTGTGGAACAAGATTATAAAATTGTGATGTGGGATGTAATAAGTGGTGATTATGACCACAGTATTTCAGCAGAAAAGTGCTACCGGAATGTAATAAATAATGCTGTTGCTGGAAGTACGATCGTCTTCCATGATTCAGAAAAAGCATTTAAAAACCTCAGGGAAGTATTACCCAGAGTGATGAGATATTATGCTGAAAAAGGCTTCACTTTCAAAAGTCTTACTGATGCTCCTTTAAAAGACCAATAAGCGTATTTGCATTTTGCTCACCGCTCTGGCGCCATTTCATTTCACCATCCCTGTAGATCATAAGCGTTGGCAAACCCTTTACTCTTAAGGCCTCAGCAAGCTGAGAATTCTTATCCACATCGATCTTTATGACCTTGGCTTTATCACCTAAAGCGGCCGCGACATCACGTAATACCGGATGCATGGCTTCGGAAGCTTCGCTCCATTCAGCATAAAAATCCAGAAGTACCGGAATGTTCAGATCTACTAGTTCACCAAACTTTGACATAATTCAGTATTTATTTTTTCGGTTATTTACCGTGTTCGCCAGCTATAATCAAATATAGGAAATTCTTTGTATTAAGCTGGTTTAGGTCCTTTTTTCAGTTCGATGACGCTAATTTCGGGCCATATTCCTATTCTACCAGGATATGCCAGAAATCCGAATCCTCTATTTACATTAATATAGCGTCCTGCTTCTTCGTAAATTCCAGCCCAGTGCTTGTAACGATATTGCACAGGACTCCACTTTAACCAACCCGGAATCTCGATCCCAAATTGCATCCCGTGAGTATGGCCGCTAAGCGTTAAATGATAATGTTTTTCATCTTTCTTAACCTCTTCTTCCCAGTGAGACGGATCGTGGCTAAGTAATACTTTAAAATCTTTACTGGAGAGTCCGTTTCCGGCCTTTTGAAGATCACCGGCTTTTTTGAATCCGCCAATTCCCCAATTCTCTACTCCTACCAGCGCTATCTTTTGTCCGTTTCTCTCGATAAGACTGTGTTCGTTCAGCATTAACTTCCAGCCCATTTCTGCATGAGTATCCCTTAGGCGTTGTAAATTCTGCTTTTTTGCTTCCGGACTTTCCCACTGCGTATAATCTCCGTAGTCATGATTTCCGAGGATAGAATATACACCGTCCCTGGCATTTACCTGCGAGAACACGTCTTTCCAGTTCTCCATTTCCGAAGCTTTATTATTCACAAGATCTCCGGTGAAAACCACCAGATCACTTTCCTGCTCTTTCAAAAGATCAACACCATACTGTATCTTTTCTTTATTATCGAAACTTCCACTATGCACATCACTAATCTGGCTGATGGTATAACCATCAAAAGACTCGGGAAGGTCATCGAAATAAAGTGTATATCGCAACACCCTGAAGTTGTACCGACCTTTTACCATTCCGTATAACAAACCAGCAAAAGGAATTGCCGCAAGGCCCAAAGCCACTGTACTTATAAATTTTCTTCTTGATGGAATAGAAAAACTTTCTGAAGAGCCGAATAATTTTTGAAAACCTGCAAATGGAAGTCTTAGAAAATCTTCTCCTAGCAGAACTAAAGCAAGTACAATTTTCGCTACAAAGAATGCAAGAAAAATACCTATCGCGTAACCCCTGCCACCTCCAAAACCATCATTAGGATTAGGCTGATTAAATTGATAGAAAAGATTAGCAATCACAACGATCGAGATCAGGAAATAGAACGAGGCAACCCATACATTCTTTGAAAATACCCGTAAAGCCTGAAAAGCGTAAAGATCTACGATAATGTAGATAACGGCAAGAATCAACCAGCGCATTAAGTAGTTTTTTGCGAAGATATTGGGAATCCCGTGGTTGCCACAGATTTTTAGTTCAATTTAACTAATAAAGACAAAGGCAGAATAAATGAATATCCTACCTCTGTCCAACAAACTATTAAATTTACTGTGCGCTCCAGCCACCATCGAGCACGTAGGCTGATCCTGTAATTGCTGAAGAGTCTTCCTTCGCTAAAAAAAGGGCTAATTCTGCGATCTTTTTTTCAGGGATAAATTCTTTGACAGCCTGCTTCTTAAGCATTACCTGTTTTACTACCTCCTCTTCGGTAAGACCATGAGCTTTCGCCTGATCCTTTATCTGTCCTTCCACCAAAGGGGTTTTTACGTAACCAGGGCAAATAGCATTACAGGTAATATTATGACCTGCACCTTCCAGACCCAGTACTTTCGTTAAACCAATAACTCCATGTTTTGCAGAGACATAAGCCGACTTATATTCTGAAGCCCGGATGCCGTGTACAGAGGAAATATTGATGATTCTGCCAAATCTATTGTTTTTCATAGAAGGCCAGACAGCTCTGGAAGCAACAAACACAGAGCTCAGGTTGATGGCTATGATGTCATTCCATTTATCCAGTGGGAACTCCTCTACCTTGGAAACATATTGAATTCCGGCATTATTTACGAGTATATCGATCTTTCCAAACTCATTTATAGTTGTTGCAATAAGTTCATTAATAGCCTCCTGATCCTTCAGGTTGGCATTGGAAAAATTTGTTCTTACTGAATTTTCTTCGCCAATTTTACTGGCTATTTCTGAGCCGTTCGATTCCAGTCCATGAAACATAATATCGTACCCAGCTTCAGCAAATGCAATAGCAATAGACTTACCAATTCCGCTGGTACTTCCGGTTATCAAAGCTACTCTGTTCATGATCTAAAAAATTTTAGAAGTGCTTTATTGAAGTTTTCTGGCTGATCCATGGTTACTCCATGCCTGGAATCATTGATTACTTCCAGTTTTGCATTTTTCATTTCTGAAGTATAAGATTGCTTTAAAGTTACCGGTGTATAATCAAGTTCTGAAGCAACCACCAAAGTTGGTGTATCTATAGTTCTGATCTTATCTCCAATTCCCCATTCCATAAGTGTGATAAAAGAATTGTAATAAGCATCCAGATCATTCTTTTTTGCTCTCGAATAAAAAGCTGTTCTCAGATCTTCCTGATCCTTTTCAGGAAACATACCTATAGCTACTTTCTCTGCCATGGCTTCCATGCCCTGGGACCTCAACATTTCAGTTCGCTCTGCGATCATTTGCTCTCCCATCTCTCCCAGCGCATTAAAATCTGGCGCGGTATTTACAATGACCATTTTTGAAATTCTATCGCTGATTCTGGTTGCCATTTCAAAAGCGATCGCACCACCCATTGAAAAACCTACTACTATGCAATCTGCTATCTTCAATCTATCCAACAGCAGCTTCATATCTTCTGCACATTTCTGAACTCCGTAATCCTCTTTTAGCCTAGGTTTTGAAGAGTTTCCATGTCCTCGAAGATCTGGCGCTATAACTCTGAATTCTTCTGAAAATAATTGCTTCTGAAGATCCCAATCTGCCTTTGTGGATCCCAATCCGTGAAGAAGAAGAATTACTTCTCCTTCTCCCCGATCAAGATATTCAAGGCTAATCCCGTTTTCTAATTCTGCTTTACAGATCATCTGTTATACAGGATTTTATCTTAATTTTTTCCTATTGGCAGGTGATATTTCAGCTCTACCATAAACAGTCTACCAATTTCCGGAGAAGCCACAAATTGTCTTACTTCAGAATCAAAAAGATTGGTTATAGAAACTCCAACTGTCCAGTTATCGTTCACGTGATAACCAGCATTAAGATCCATATTGAAGAATCCTCCTAGTGGACCATAATTCCAGGTTCTACCGTTTCGCGCATTTTCGATGACGTCATCTACTCCATCACCATTCAGGTCCTGAGTTTCAGCAGCGATATTGATCCCTGAAAAGAAGTCATATTCCTGTACATAACGGCCATATAGAGAACCAAAGAATTTAGCTCCGGTATAGTAATATCCAATCCCAAATTTATTTTCCGGAGTGTTGATAGGAAGATCTGTTTCCAGCACCTGTCCATCTCTATTCGCATCGTTAGCCGGATCATTCTCATCCAGTTCATATCCAAAATATGAGTAGTTAAATGAGAGTCGGTTTTTATCATTAAGGAAGTAGTTGATTCCAAGATCTGCCCCATAAGTATCCACTTGCCCGAAGTTGAGGTACGTAAGTACAAAAGAACCATCTGAACCTGCGATCACATCTCCAATTGGAGTCTCTCCCCTGGTCGCAACCGGAGAAGTCGCAGAAATGTTGATTAGCGGACTTAGGAAATCTTCCGATTTGTTGTAGTATGCATTCGCTTCGAAAAATGTCTTTTCTCCAAACAGTTTTCCTTTGTATCCAATTTCCCAGGATTTTATAGTTTCAACTTTTAGCTCAGAAATTTCTGTACCATCCTGTAACGTGAAACCTTCTCCGTTACCCAGCACAAGACCCCCAAAAAGGTTTCCGCTAAGGTTTAATATCGATGGAGCCGCAATACCCTTTCCATAAGTAAGCCTGAAACTACCAAAGTCAAAGTTCTTTACGATCGCTGCCTTCGGAATAAAATTCCCTCCATAAAGTTCATGATCATCATATCTACCAACGAATAAAAGATCCACTCCTGCATCTTCAAAACTATATTCCAACTGGCCATAAACTCCAACCTGATCAATTTCAATGGTTCCTTCTTCATCCAAAAGATAAGTACCATTAGAATCGGCATTATCTTTCTGATATTGAGCACCAACCACGTAAGTTAGGTTTCCGAAGTTGTTATTATACTGCGCTTCTGCATTCAGCCTCGTAGAAGCATCCTCGAACACAGATCCTCTTGGAAGGCTAATTCCGCCATTTGGAGCTCCTTCAATCGGGAACCACTGCTCGGTAAATGATCTTGCTCTAGCTTCCTCATCTGTAAATCCATTATTGATAAAAGAAACATAGTTTTGTGTACGCTGGTTGATCGCGTAGGTATCCTCTGTCTTACTCCAGGTGTGATATAAGTTTCCGTAGAAATGCGGTGAAACATATTTTAACTGTAGATAATCTATAGACCAGTCCTTGATCTGGTTTCTCCCAGCATTCGTAACGCCAAGGTTTGAATTATTACTGTGCCCATAAGAAGCGATCAAGTCACTCGTTTCATTAAGACTGAAATAAGTAGCTGCACCATATTTTGTTGTCGAAAAGTCTCTGTCCAGATCCAGTTCATTATATGCTGTAGTTCCCACATAAACTGAATCTACATAATCAAATTCCTCTCCCTGAGTTCTTTCTGCCCAGACTTTAAAAGCAAATTTATCGCTCACCTCCATGGCATAGCGCCCACGAACTGTGAACTGCTTCTGGTTACCAGCTCCAACCACAAGGTCCAGACCTTCAGAAGTTCTTGGATCCTTGGTTAGTGTATTTACAAGTCCGTTATGAGCATTTGGACCATAGAGAGCTGCATTAGGACCTAAAATAATCTCGACTCTTTCAATATCTTCCTTTGTGATCGTCGTAAACGAGCCAAGCGGCAAACCTGTAGCTACCAGCGAAGAAATTCTCCCGTCCTCGATCTGAAGGTTTTTAGAGTTGAAAGCTGAATTGAATCCTCGAATATTGATTCCGGTTCCCTGCACTCCTGTTCTAACGAAATCCACTCCTTTTTGTCTAGCGGCTAATTCACCCGGATTGGGACCAGGAAAGTCGGCAATCTGCTTTGCAGAGATCACATTAACCGTTGCCGGCGCTTTAGTGATCTTTTGAGGTCTTCTATTTGCTGAAATCACAACTTCATCCATTACCGAGGATGATGGATTTAAACTAAAATCCATGGTCAAGTTCTGCCCTTCAGCGATGCTAATATCCCTGGTAAGAGTTTCGTAACCCATAAAGAAAACCTCAATGGTATAATCATCTGGTTCAAGATCCAGTTTATAATTCCCATTCTCGTTCGTGGTAGCGCCGGTGTTGGTTCCTCTTACTACAATATTGGTTCCCAGTAAAGGTTCCCCGGTAGCGGCATCTGTAACTGTCCCGCTAATGCTTCCCGTTTGAGCGTATGCAAAAACGCCGAACAGCATGCTCATAATGGTGAAAAGTCTAATCTTCATAAAAGATAGTTTTTGATTGTTTTAAGACGAAATTAACAAGAGTATGCGGTACTGGATGGGCTGAGTCAAGATTGTGAAGTATGACCGTGAAAAATTCTGGCTAACACCTTAACTAAAAGATCATAGAACCTTAGTAATTATGGGACTTCTCCTCAAAGTGCGACTTTAGATTTGAAAAGAACCCGGGAAGAGAAAAAGCCAGTCGGTCTATAAATTCATTTAGCATTTCTAATCCTTCCGTATTCAGATTGGAAGCTTCAATGCTTTGAATAAGTTTCTCAAATAATTTATCTTCAGAATACTGACCATTGAGGTAGTTGGCTAGATAATAGTACCAGTGAATCTTGGGTACAAGATTTTCCCGACCCATTTCCTCTGTTTCGCGCTCAAGAAGATTATACTTTTTAGTGATCTTAATCACTTCAGCAGGTTTTTCTGCTGTAGTTAGCAACATTAGGTAGTTTGAGAAAAACCTGCCCCAGCGATGTTCGAATACATGCTTTCGATTCTCATACAGGAAGTTACCCGCAAAGGTTTCTGCAATATTCAGCCGTTTATTCCTCACCAGTGTACGAACGTAATGTGTGGCGAATCCAAGCTTTTGATGATGGTTATAGGAACTTTTAAAAAGTTTATAATTTTCAGTCAGTAGATCCAGCGCTTCCCTGTTCTTATTCTTTTTCAGCAGGATCGCTACGAGATTATTCAGGTAGAAAAGCTTATCGCTATTATCCTGTTTAACCGACAAATGTGCATAATACTCAGCCTGATCCAGGTCCTTTAAATTCGAATGCAGGATCACCCGGTTCGCATAATAATTAAAAAGCACACGCCTGGAGTACAACAATCCATGTTTAAAGCAATCATCGATATAATCAAAAACCTTACGCGCCTTCTCATATTCCTTGTAGTTGAAATAGAGAAAAACCAGCCTGATGAATGCATGATATTTATTGCGTCCATCCAGCTTATCGTCATATAGATATTCCAGTAATCTGGATTCCCAATGCTTTGTATTGATCTTTTGTGAGGTGTATTGCCGGGTTAGATCCTTAGTTGCATGAAAAATCTCATCTTTTACAGCCAGGGAGCGTTCATAGGCTTCCAGATTCTGTTTTAAAAAAGCTTCGGTAAGCTCACAATCCTGATATCTGAATCTTACCAACAAATAATCCTGGTATTCTCGAACCAGTTCATAGAATTTCTGGAAATAGAACGAGGTTTGATCGTAGACATTAATATTTTCCAGCAGTTCTTTTTCTTCCACGGAAGTAATTGTATCTGTCAACACCTGTTTTTCTATAAAACTCAGGTATTCCAGATGCGCATCCACATCGGCTCTCTCAAGTTTATGCGTTATCCACTTTTTGATATAAGCATATTTGCGCTTATCAATCTCTTCATCAAAGTCTTCTGAAGTAAAAAAGCGTTCAGCATTTCTACATACTTTATTTAAAATTTCCTCTTTCTCATCATCCCGTATCCTGTTCGCCTTCTGAAGAAAAGATGCTTCATGAGGCAAGACCCCTTCAGAAAAGTCGGTGAATATTTTAAGTTTAGACTTCATTAATCTAGAAAAATCTTTATTCGTTCATTAACGGCTTCAGCTTTTTCAAAATTCACAAAATGTCCCGCTTCATCGATCACCTCAACTTCAAGATCCTGAAATTTTTCTTCGGAAGTTTCTATCAAACCTTCTATACTTTCTGAAGGATGAAAATATTTGTTTGGAATGAGCATATCATTCTTTCCGAAAATCATTAACACAGGAATTTTAATGTTTTGAATCTCATCGATTACTGGCTCCTCCAGCATTGCATGAATGTTACTGACTACTGTTTCAGCATAATCAGGAAAGTCTTCTGCCTCTTTCATAGCGATCCTATCATCTACCATAGATTGAGCATCATCAGGAAAACTGTAAAAATTCAGCTTATAATTTGCTAGAATCTGCTCATCTGAAGTATTTACAACCATCGCTGGTGTATATGCAGATTTCATGACTGAAGCCTCCTGCTCTGTAAAAGTCTCTATTCCGGCTGGTGCGATAAGTATCAATTTTTGATAAGTCTGTGGATATTTTAACACGGAATGCATCGCGATCTGCCCACCCATGGAATGACCAACAAGTACAACATTAGACAATTTCATATTATCAACCAGATCATGTAGAACTTTAGCATATTCAGCTAAGCTATAATCGGTTTTGCTACGGGAAGATTTGCCATATCCCGGTAGATCTATTGCTATACAACGGTAATTCCCGGTAAGTCCCTCGAGGTTCTTCTTCCACGAATCCAGGTTACTGGACAGACCGTGAACGAAAACTAAAGTTCTGTCTCCACTACCTTCGTCGGTATAGGCAATTGTTTCATGATTGATTTTGATAGTTTTCACTGGAAGTTCGTAGGTTGCTAATTCACTAATTGTTTGCTGTGCACTTAAGGAGCTTAGAACAATACTAAACAGACTAAATAATATTCTTTTTTTCATCTTGTAGGAGCTTATACATTTTCTTTAATTTTTTACGGTCAATTTTACCGATCCCGGACTTAGGTAACGAATTGAGAAATACAATATGCCTGGGAATTTTGTAAGATGCGAGATAGTCTTTAAGCTTTTCCTGCAGTTCTTCTTCGGTTAATTTCTGAATATTTCCAACCAGAAAAGCTACTCCAGCTTCCCCCCAGTTTTCATCTTCAACACCTATGACTGCCGCCTCCTTAACCAGATTCTTTTTCAGCAATACGTTTTCGACCTCCAAAGGATAAATATTCTCTCCTCCCGAGATAAACATCTGGTTCTTTCTTCCTACCATATATAGAAAACCTTCGGAATCTATTCTTACAATATCACCGGTTTGAAACCAGCCATCTTTTATTTTTTCAAGAGTATAAGCTGAATTGTTCCAGTAGCCAGGAGTAACAATATTTCCACTCAGGTACAACTCTCCGGCTTCGCCAGCCATTACTTCACGATCTTCGTCATTTAAAATTTTATAGTCCACGTAAAAATTTGGTTTTCCGATAGAACCTTTTTTCCATAGAGCATCATGATGATGCAGAGAGGTGATACAAGGCCCCGCTTCGGTGAGTCCGTAGCCCTGCCGTAAAAGAATTCCTTTTTCTGCCCATTTATCTATAATTGAAATGGAGAGATCTTCTCCTCCTACAACAATATATTTTAGCTGTGGTGCTTTAAAATTCTGGAAAGCCTGGTGTTTAACCATCATTCTAAGCATGGTGGGAATAGCAAGAAACAGACTTATGGAATTATTCTCAATATAATCCAGCACCTTTTTAGGCTTGAATGCTTTCAGAAAATCTACCCTTGCACCACGGTGCAACATTGGTAACAGCAACACATTCCAACCGGAAGTATGATAAGGCGGCAAAGCATTCAGTGTAAAATCTGCGGAAGTTATTTCTAATTGTACTGAAGTATTTAAACTATTCCAGAAGAGCATTCGGTTGGTATACAAAACACCTTTTGGTTTTCCGGTTGTTCCTGAAGTATAAAAGATAAAGACCGGTTGCTCAGGTTCAATTTCAGCAGGGATTGCTTCTGAATTTTCTCTGGATGAAGCTTTGAAGATTTGGCTTATTTCGATCTGATTAAAATATACTTTTTCTCTTAGTTGAACTGTTTTCGCTTGATATGCCTTTTCAAAAATAACCAGTGATGGTTCTACGTCCTTGATGCAGTATTCCAGTTCTGAAACCAAAGCTCTGTAATTAAGCGGAACAAGTATTGCTCCCATTCTTTGAGCAGCGATAAAAAGTATGAGGTATTCTGGGGAATGTGAGGCAAGCACTGCAATTCTATCTCCTTTTTCGATAGAATATTCGATTCTTAAGTGATTTTCGAGCCGAATCGAAAGATCATTTAGTTCCTTGTAAGTATATGAGGCACCCGTGTCTACAGATGCTACCCCCTTCTTATCTGGAGTATAGACAGACCATTTTCCTATCCAATCAAAATAATTCATGTTTTCTTTCTACTAATTAAATATAGAGAATTACCAATAATAAAAGATGCGACAACAGCGATCGCTGCTGAAACTCCCGGGTTGTTCACCGGCTCCTGCATATACGGGGTAATCCTTCCGTAGTAAATAATAAAATGAAGTGCTACTGCTGAAAAACTTGCGATGAATACTGCATTCTTGCTAACCTTCTTGAAATATATCCCAAAAAGCACCGGCACAAAGGCAGCAGCGAAATAGGCATAGACCCCATTCTGAGCAAAAATCGCCACACTTACATTTGGATCTACGATCTGGTCGTAACTTAGAAAGAAGCTCACGATTGCCAGTATAATGATCACAATTTTATTTAATCCTACTTGATTAAAATTCTCCTTTTTACTTAATGGTGCTATTAGATCTGTCGTAATCGTGGTGGAAAGTGATTGTATCAAAGCCTCTAAAGTAGATAGCCCCGCTGAAATCAAACCGGCAACGATAATAACACCGATTCCCGCTGTAAAAGTTTTCACTACATAAGCCGAAACCAATTCATCCATTTTCAAGGCTGTTCCATCAAGGCTTAGATCTGGAAAAGTGAGTCTCGCATAAAGGCCAACCACTACTACAAGGAAGAAGATACTCATGCAACCAATTGCTACGGTAAGATATTGATTGATGGACTTTTCACTTCTAAGAAATAATGTCTTTGTAATAATATGTGGTTGACAAACGATGGCGATCCCAATGATGATCTGGCAGACGATGATTTCAAAATAATCCCGGAAAAGAAAACTTTCAGAGTTTGTGGTTTTCGTCAAATTAGGATCGATCTCACTTAGCAGACTCGCAAATCCTTCGAAACCATTAGAAAAATACTCAGATCCTGAAGCTAAAAGGATCACTGCTACCACGAACATGATAATCGCCTGTACTGTATTGGTATACACCATGGAATTGGCTCCACCAAACATGGTATATCCAAAGACAAAAGTGATCAACCCCATTAGAACATAGAAAGGCTCAAGGTTTAATGATTTTGATATGATCTGGGTAAGTCCCACGCAAATAAGAACTATGAAGGTAATCAATAATAAAGACAGGATCGCAAAGAAAATAGTAAGTCCTTTGGAATCATACCGCTTGCCTATCCATTGTGCCATAGTTAAAGCTTTGACAGTAGAACCATGTTTCTGAAATGCTTTGGTAAAGAATATGAGAGAAGCAAAAATTGCAATGGGCATCACCACCCCAAAAGATATGATTCCGGAAAAACCATATAAAGCTATAAAGCCAGGATTTATGATGAATGTTGCCGCACTGGTCATGGAAGCAGCAAGACTTAAGCCAACCGCCCATGCAGGAAAACCATTACTTCCAATTGCAAAGTCATCCATATTCTTCGTTTTTAGATTTCCTCTTATCACGAAGAAGAGGATGATAAGAGCATAGACGACTAGAAGAATAGTGACGTAAAGTGACCAGATTTCTGAAGCGAACATATATGATTGATTACAAAATGTGAATGTAGGATTCTACATGAACAGATTAACATGAATTTATGAAATAAAAAGTAAGACTTAAGTAAGAATAAAAGAATATTATTCATGAGCCATTACCAACAAAGACCTTATCAAAGTGCGACTTCCAGAATAAAGGTTTTGATCACGCTTTTTGATACATTTAGGGCAGCATTAATTCATCGATCATGAAACGTCGACAATTTCTTCAGAAAACCGGGATCAGCATAGGAGCACTTAGTATAAGTTCCAGCCTTTTTCCTCAAAATATATTAGAACCTATGAACATCAAACCAAAACCTGTTGCGGTGGCAACCTGGAATTTTCAAAACGCAACCAAAAAAGCCGGGTCAATGCTGGAAAATGGTTCCAGCGCCCTGGATGCTGTGGAACAGGGAGTGATGGTAGAAGAAGCCAATTTAAAGAATACTACTGTTGGTAATGGCGGCGCGCCAGACCGGGACGGGAATGTTACTTTAGACGCTTGCATCATGTCACCAGATGGAGACGCCGGCGCAGTGGTTTACCTAAAGGAGATCGCACATCCGGTTCAGGTAGCGAGGAAAGTGATGGAAGAAACTCCGCATGTCATGCTAGCCGGTGAAGGTGCCTTACAATTTGCGATTCAACAAGGGTTTAAGAAGAAGAACCTGCTTACCGAAAGCTCGGAAAAAGCCTGGAAAGACTGGCTGGAGCATAAAGAATACAGACCTATTATAAATATTGAGAACCATGATACCATTGGGATGCTATGTATGGATGACAAAGGAGATATCGCCGGAGCCTGCACCACTTCCGGACTTTCCTATAAAGTGAATGGCCGTGTTGGTGATTCTCCTATTATTGGTGCAGGACTTTTCCTGGATAACGAAATTGGTGGAGCTGTGGGTACCGGAATGGGCGAAGCAATTATGAAAAGTGTGGGTAGTTTCCTGATCGTGGAACTAATGCGTCAGGGAATGTCTCCGCAGGAAGCCTGCAAGGAAGCGGTCATGAGAACTGTTCGCAAAGCACCAAATCATAAGGATTTCCAGATAGCGTATGTAGCACTCAACAAAGCCGGGGAAATTGGATCTTACTGTATCCACAAAGGCTTCAGTTATGCTAAGTTTCATGAAGGGATTAGCAGCGACAACCTTAGCCCCTCTTATTTGGATTCTTAGTTTTATATCTTTCTGCGGAACGATATAATCTTTGTAATTTTGAGCTAATCACGAATTTTATTAAACATTTCTAATGGCCGATCAAAAACGCCTTTTTTTACTGGACGCATACGCATTAATTTTCCGAGGATATTATGCTTTTATCAAAAACCCTCGAATTAATTCCAAAGGTTTTAATACCTCTGCGATCATGGGATTTACAAATTCTCTTTTTGATGTTATAAGAAGAGAAAAACCAGATCATTTAGCGGTTTGTTTCGATAAGGATGGCAGTGAAGCCAGAACTGAAATGTTTTCAGACTATAAAGCGAACAGGGATGAAACTCCTGAACCTATACGTGAATCCATCCCCGTAATACAGGAAATTCTTCGCGCCATGCATATTCCAGTAGTGGAATGTGCCGGAATGGAAGCAGATGATATCATTGGAACTCTCGCCAAGCAGGCAGAAAAGGAGAACTATAAGGTATATATGGTGACTCCAGACAAGGATTTCGCTCAGCTGGTTTCAGAAAATATCTTTATGTATCGTCCTGCCAGAATGGGAAATGGGATTGAGATCTGGGGAATACCTGAAGTTCAGAAGAAATTTGAGGTGGAACGTCCGGAGCAGGTGATCGATTTCCTCGGAATGATGGGCGACTCCGTCGATAATATTCCAGGACTTCCAGGAGTTGGTGAAAAAACTGCTAAGAAGTTTCTGAAGAAATACGGAAGCATGGAAGGTTTACTGGCAAATACCGATGACCTAAAAGGCAAGATGAAGGAAAAGGTGATCGAAAATGCTGAATTAGGGCGATTATCCAAAAAGCTGGCGACCATATTTATTGATTGCGATGTAAAGTTTCATGCTGAAGATTACGAACTTTCCAAGCCAGATGGTGACAAAGTACAGGAGATCTTCGAAGACCTTGAATTCAGAAGATTGAAAGATCAGTTTTTAAAATTATTTTCTGGAGAAGAAGAGAGCACCCCTACGCAGGTGAGCAATTCGCCTTCAGCAAAACAAAATGCACAAACCGCTGGCGCTGGACAGTTTTCATTATTTGGAGGTGATGGCGAAGAGATCGAACGAACATCATCGAGAACAAATCTGGCTGATACTCCGCATTTTTACCAGTTGCTTGAAACAGAAATGGCACAAAAGCTATTTTTCGAACGACTGCTTATGCAGAAAAGTGTTTGTTTCGATACTGAAACCACTGGATTGAACCCACTGGATGCAGAATTAGTAGGAATTGCTTTTTCCTGGGAAACTGGGAAAGGCTACTATCTTCCATTTCCGGAGGAACGCGAGAAAGCACAGGAATTGATAGAAAAAATACGTCCTTTCTTTGAAAATGAGTCTATAGAAAAGATAGGTCAGAATCTTAAATATGATATCAAGGTTCTTGACAAATATAATATCGAGGTGAAATCTCCGATCTTTGATACTATGATCGCGCATTATCTTATCAATCCAGATATGCGTCATAATATGGATGTTCTGGCAGAAACATACCTTAATTACACTCCGCAGCCAATTACCGAACTTATTGGAAAGAAAGGTAAGAATCAAAAAAGCATGCGTGATGTGGATCTGAAATCTCAAACTGAATACGGAGTAGAAGATGCCGATATCACTTTTCAGCTAAAAACGCTTTTCGAGAAAGAACTGGAAGATGCAAACACGAGAAAATTATTCAATGAAATTGAAATTCCACTGGTAGAAGTACTGGCAGATATGGAACTGGAAGGAATCAAACTGGACGAAAATTACCTGCAATCCCTTTCCGAAGCATTAACCAATGCCATTAAAGATCTGCAAACCAAGATCTACGAGGAAGCAGGAGAAGAATTCCTGATAAGTTCACCAAAACAACTAGGCATCATCCTTTTTGAAAAACTGGAACTTTCCAAGAAACCTAAGAAAACGAAAACGGGTCAATACAGCACCAGTGAGGACGTACTTTCCGTTTTAGCTGAAGAGAACCCGATCGTTCAACATGTTCTGGATTACCGCGGACTCGTAAAATTGCAGAATACTTATGTGGATGCGCTTCCAAATCAGGTAGAAAAAACGACCGGTCGTGTGCATACCGAATATATGCAAACCATTGCAGCTACCGGAAGACTGAGTTCCAACAACCCGAATTTACAGAACATCCCGATAAGAACAGAACGGGGCAGGCAGGTTAGAAAAGCTTTTGTTCCCAGAGATGAAAATTTCGTCCTGCTTGCAGCCGATTATTCTCAGATCGAATTGCGTATTATCGCCGCTTTAAGTGACGAAGAAAACATGATCAAAGCTTTTAAAGAGGGTGAAGATATTCATGCTTCCACAGCTGCCAAGGTTTTCAATGTGCCACTGAAAGAAGTTACTCGTGAACAAAGAAGCAACGCCAAAACTGTGAATTTCGGGATCATTTACGGTGTTTCAGCGTTTGGGCTGAGCAATCAAACTTCTCTCTCTCGTAGTGAAGCGAAAGATTTGATCGACACCTATTATAAGACTTATCCCAAACTGAGTAGTTATATTGCAGACCAGGTAGAGTTTGCAAGACAGAATGGGTATGTAAGTACTGTACTGGGACGCCGACGCTATTTGAAAGATATCAATTCAAGAAACCAGGTGGTTCGTGGTGCTGCGGAAAGAAACGCGGTGAATGCACCAATTCAGGGTAGTGCAGCAGATATCATAAAACTAGCCATGATCAACATTCATAACAAACTGAAAGCTGGAAACTATAAAACACGCATGCTGTTACAGGTTCATGATGAATTGGTATTCGACGCTCACAAAGAAGAACTGGAAGAAATGAAAACTATGATTCGAGTAGAAATGGAGAACGCCTACAAGCTGCAGGTGCCTTTAGATGTAGAAATAGGAATTGGACAGAACTGGCTGGAAGCTCACTAGAAGACAGTAAATATCTTTAACTAAAAAACCTCGTTAGCAGTACTAACGAGGTTTTTTGACTAACACTATAAACTACTTCTTACTATTATTTAGCTCTTGTATACTCCAGCATCAAAATTCTGATTTCAGAAGCTCTCGTATTACCGGGATCATTTACATATTGGTCTGATTCGATTTTGGTAACATCAAAAGCGAAAGTACCAGATCCAAGATCGATCGCTTTTTCATGAATAAAGGTTTCACCATTAATTGTGAGCTCCAAAACAAGCTTATTATCGCTTACATACCAATTACCTGAATCCATTCTATCAGAAAGGCAACTAAAATCATCACCATCTCCGTCTTCGAAGGTCATCATAGCATTGTTACTTACAAACGTACTATCAGACATAAATGTTATACTCATTGTGTTAAAACAATCAGTTTCATCCAGAAGATTTTTGCTCCCACCCGGAGTAGAGTCGAGATCAACTTCCACATCTGCCATCATTTTCGTTAGATCCCAGCTTCCAACCATATCTGCGGTAGTAACCGTGGTTGCGTTACTGAGCTTTAACTGAGACTCCTGAGAAATATCCTCTTTACTACAACTTTGAGATAAAAATCCAGCGAGTAGGAGGCAGCAATACAATCTAACATTCAGTATTAGTTTCATAATATATATTTAGGGATTACAAACATACAGCAGAATGCTAAAAATTAAGGAATCCTTAACATCGAAAATTAACTTTAAACGCACAAAAAAGCACTTTATCGATCTAAATATCGATAGATATTCCTTTTTGAAGTCCTTTACCTACATTATGATGTATCGTTTGATAGAATTAAGCTTTAATATTTAGGTATTTTATCATACTGAAAACCAGCTGCTTTAAGTCAGATTAAATTTTGATAGTGCTGTTTGCTATATGAATTTATAATTGTACATTTGCACCCCTGTTTTCCCGATTGAGATTCGGGTAAGCGGGATTGGAATGTTTAATAATTAGTAAAATCAATTGGTGTGGACACATTAAGTTACAAAACAGTATCGGCTAACAAAGCCACCAGAACCAAAGAATGGGTTGTGGTAGATGCTGACGGACAAAATTTAGGTCGTCTTGCTTCAAGAGTAGCATATCTACTTAGAGGAAAGCACAAGCCTAACTTCACCCCACATGTTGATTGCGGAGACAATGTAATTGTATTGAATGCGCAGGGAATCAACTTAACTGGAAAGAAATGGGACGCGAAAGAGTACATCCGTCACACAGGTTATCCAGGTGGTCAAAAGAGTCTGACAGCTTCAGAACTTTTCGAAAAAAGTCCTGAGAGACTAGTAGAAAAGTCAATTAAAGGGATGCTTCCTAAGAACAAACTTGGAGCAGAACTATTCAGAAATTTAAAGGTTTATGTAGGATCTGAACATGATCACGAAGCTCAAAAACCTAAAACTATTAACTTAAACGACGTTAAGTAATGGAGGTAATTCACAAAATTGGCCGTAGAAAAACTGCTGTGGCCCGTGTATATGTTTCAGAAGGACAGGGAAACATTACCGTAAACAAGAAAGACCTTAAAGATTACTTCACAACTGGAACACTTCTTTATAAAGTGAACCAGCCAATGATGCTTACCGAAAATGAAGGAAACTTCGACGTTAAAATTAACGTTTACGGTGGAGGTATCACTGGACAGGCTGAAGCAATCCGTCTGGCACTATCCAGAGCTATGGTGGCGCTAGACCAGGAAAATCATGGCGCACTTAAGCCAGAAGGTCTTCTTACTAGAGATCCACGTATGGTAGAACGTAAGAAATACGGACAGAAGAAAGCCCGTAAGAAATTCCAGTTCTCTAAACGTTAATATTATAACCGGAATATTTTCCGGGGAGTTCATAAAAAAATTAATTTTTTGTTGTTATTCTGTTCATGCCGGGCAGAAGTTAGTTTAGCATCTAAACAGTCAGGGCCATACTATTAAGTAGCCACCTGGTTGTTGCTATCTCAACAGAACGTAAACTATTACAAAAATGGCAAACAAAGTAGAAGTAAAAGAATTACTTGATGCTGGTGTTCATTTTGGACACTTAACCAGACGTTGGAATCCAAACATGGCTCCATATATCTATATGGAACGTAACGGGATCCACATCATCAACTTATATAAAAGTGCTGCTAAAATGCAGGAAGCAGGTGATGCTCTTGCAAAGATCGCAGCAAGTGGAAGAAAGATCCTTTTCGTAGCTACAAAGAAACAAGCGAAAGAGATCGTTGCTGAGCAGGCTGAAAAGGCTAACATGCCTTATATCACTGAGCGTTGGCCTGGTGGTATGCTTACAAACTTCGTTACTATTCGTAAGGCTGTTAAGAAAATGGCTTCTATCGATAGAATGAAGAAAGATGGAACTTTCAACTCTCTTTCTAAGAAAGAACGTTTGCAAGTAGACCGTCTTAGAGCTAAGCTAGAAAAGAACTTAGGTTCTATCTCAGACATGTCAAGACTTCCAGCTGCGCTTTTCGTTGTAGATACTACACGTGAGCACATTGCGATCAAAGAAGCACAAAAACTAAACATTCCAATTTTTGCGATGGTTGATACCAACTCAGATCCACGTGAGGTTGATTATCTAATTCCATCTAATGACGATGCTTCTAAATCTATTAGCAAAGTTGTTTCTTACGTTGCAGACTCTATCGTAGAAGGTCTTTCAGAAAGAAAATCTGAGAAACCAGCTAAGAAAAAAGAGGATTCTAATGCTTCAGAAGAGAAAAAAGCTAAACCTGCTGCTCCTAAAGCAGAAAAAGCTGAAGTTCCTTCTAAAGATGCCGAAGACAAAAAGGCAATGAAAGAAGCTAAGAATGATGTGAAGCTTGAATCTAAAAGTGAAACTTTAGATAAAGCCAAATCATCTAACGAAGAAGAATAAAATAACGTTTACATAAAATCTAAAAGTCGTTTAGCTTCTTTCTTTACAGTGAGTTTCTAAACGACTTTTTTCAATAAAAAAACAATATTATGGCTAAGATATCCGCCGCTGAAGTAAATAAATTAAGAAAAGCTACTGGTGCAGGAATGATGGACTGCAAGAAAGCATTAGTGGAAGCTGATGGTGATTTTGACGCTGCAATCGAATTGCTTCGTAAGAAAGGTCAGAAAGTAGCTGCAAAGAGAGCCGACAGAGATTCTTCTGAAGGTGCTGCAATTGCTCAGGTGAATACTGAAAACACTAGAGGTGTTATCATTTCCTTGAACTGTGAAACAGATTTCGTTGCTAAGAATGATGATTTCATCAAGATGGCTAACGATTTCGCTGAAATCGCTCTTAACTATTCTTCTAAAGAGGAATTTCTTAAAGCTGATTATAAAGGGATCACTGTAGAGGAAAAACTTACTGAACAAACTGGTGTTATTGGTGAGAAGATCGAAATTGGTGCTTTTAAAACTCTTGAAGCTCCTTTCGTAGGATCTTACATCCACGCTGGAAATAAGATTGCTGTTCTTACAGGTCTTTCTAAAAGCGTTGATGGAGCAGATGAAGCTGCAAAGAACGTTTCTATGCAGGCTGCAGCAATGAATCCAGTTGCACTTAATGAAACTGGAGTTGATCAGGAAACTATCGATAAAGAAATCGAGATCGCTAAAGATACTTTGAGACAGGAAGGAAAGCCAGAAAATATGCTTGACAAGATCGCTCAGGGAAAACTTCAGCGTTTCTTCAAAGATAACACTTTGGTTCACCAGGCTTATATCAAGGAGAACAAGCAAAGCGTTGCTGAGTACGTGAAGTCTGTAGACAGCGAACTTGAAGTAGTTGCTTTCGAAAGAGTTGCTCTAGGATAATTTATTCTGAATAATATATCAAAAGAGGTTTTATGTATTTAAAACCTCTTTTTTTGTACTTATATTTTTATCAGCTAAACTGAAAAGTTATCATAACTGAAGAATTTCAGTTCCATTAAAAATCATGTTCCATGTCTGCAAGGCCATTTAAATTCAAACATTTTACAATAGAACAGGATCGTTGTGCCATGAAAATTGGTACAGACGGTGTGCTGCTTGGCGCCTGGTCTTCGCTTGCACATGAACCGGAAAGCATCCTGGATATTGGCACCGGAACCGGACTTATTGCCCTCATGATGGCTCAAAGATCTGGTGCGGAACTTATTGACGCGCTAGAAATCGAACAAAATGCTTATGAACAGGCTGTAGATAATTTTGAAAATAGTGACTGGGGTGATCGCTTATTCTGCTATCATGCAGCATTTGATGAGTTTGTGGAAGAAATGCAGGATGAAGAACATTACGATCTAATTCTTTCCAATCCGCCATTTTATACTGAAGATTATAAAACAGGTGATCATCAACGTGATCAGGCTCGTTTTGCTGAAGCTTTGCCTCTCTCCGAATTATTAGAAGGTGCTTCCCTCCTGCTATCCAAAAACGGACGCTTTGATATGATCATTCCTTTTTCTGAAGAGGACACTGCGATTAAGATTGCTAAGACTTTTAAATTATACCATACAAGAATTACCAGAGTAAAAGGAACCGCTGAAGCACCCATAAAAAGGAGTCTTCTGAGCTTCAGTTTTGAAGAAACTTCAGCTGAAATTGAAGATCTGATCATTGAAATATCCAGACATAATTACACTCCGGAATACATTAATCTAGTCAAAGATTTCTACCTGAAATTATAATTGCTTCTCAGTAAAGACTTGGTTACATTTGTTAGAAACACTACACAATGAAACCAGATCTATTCCAGGCTCCTGATTATTACCAGATTGACGACCTGCTATCAAGTGAACATAAAATGGTTCGCGACGCTACCCGTGAATTTGTAAAAAGAGAAGTCTCTCCAATCATAGAAGAAGCAGCACAAACTGCCACATTCCCGAAACAGATTTTAAAAGGCCTTGCTGAAATTGGCGCTTTTGGACCTTACATTCCTGAAGAATATGGAGGTGCAGGACTTGACCAGATTTCCTACGGACTTATCATGCAGGAAATTGAACGTGGAGACAGTGGGATTAGATCTACCGCTTCAGTGCAATCTTCCCTGGTGATGTATCCAATTTTCCAGTATGGAACTGAGGAACAACGGAAAAAGTATCTTCCAAAATTAGCTTCCGGAGAAATGGTTGGCTGTTTTGGTCTTACAGAACCAGATCATGGTTCTAATCCTGGAGGAATGACCACGAACTTTAAAGATATGGGGGATCACTATTTATTAAATGGTGCAAAGATGTGGATCTCAAACTCACCATTTGCAGACATTGGCGTTGTCTGGGCTAAAAATGAAGAAGGACGTATACATGGTCTGATCGTTGAACGTGGCATGGAAGGCTTCAGTACTCCTGAAACTCATAATAAATGGTCTTTAAGAGCCAGTGCTACCGGAGAATTGATATTTGACAATGTAAAGGTGCCAAAGGAAAATCTATTACCAAATAAATCTGGATTGGGAGCACCGCTTGGTTGCCTGGATTCGGCTAGATACGGTATCGCCTGGGGTGCTATTGGCGCCGCCATGGATTGTTACGATACTGCATTGCGTTATGCCAAGGAAAGAGAACAGTTTGGAGTGCCTATTGCCGCAAAACAATTGCAACAAAAAAAGCTAGCTGAAATGATCACTGAGATCACCAAAGCCCAGCTAATGGCCTGGAGACTTGGAACATTGAAAAATGAAGGTAAAGCCACCTCGGCACAGATCTCCATGGCAAAAAGGAATAATGTTGAAATGGCTATCAAAATAGCCCGGGAATCCAGACAAATTCTAGGTGGTATGGGAATTACCGGTGAATACAGCATAATGCGACATATGATGAACCTGGAAAGTGTGATTACTTATGAAGGAACTCACGATATTCATCTATTAATTACCGGGATGGATATTACAGGACATGCAGCTTTCTAAAATAGTAAAAATCATTAGAACCACCTTGACTTAAAATGGCCTTCGACAGGCTCAGTCCGGCTATAAGTGACACTTGATGCTGGTAAGCTAAAAAAATAAAATCCTATAACAAATCAAAACTAGGGCAGCGTTTGCAACGTTTGCCCTTTTTATATTTATCACAACATTTGGATTTTAGCGGTTTCGGCTTTTTCGCCACTACTCCATCCACCTGTAAATACTCTACAGATTTTTCAGAATAAAAGATTAGGACTGCATTTAATAGCATATTTCAAAGTACAGTTTTAAGCACAGGATTTAGTTAAACTAGCTGTAAAAACTGACTAATTTTTTTATAATATATAAGCTAGCTCTTACCTTTGCTGGAAAAATAACCCTATGATGATTAAAGAGATAAACGAAAGTTTAAAACCTCTAACCAACCAGTTAATTAATCATTCACTTTACCAGAAGATCGATAGTCCTGAACAACTGCAATTGTTTATGGAACACCATGTGTTTGCCGTTTGGGACTTCATGTCTTTACTGACTGCCCTTCAGGAAAAACTTACTAAAACCACCAATCCTTGGTTACCGGTAGGAGATCCGGAAACGAGATACCTGATCAATGAGATCGTTCTCGCCGAGGAAACCGATATCAACATGCAGGGTGAGCGACAAAGCCATTTTGAAATGTATCTGGATGCAATGACTGCCGCCGGGGCGAATAAGTCTAAAATCGAAGATCTTTTGATGCAGGCAACTCATGGCACTGATATATTTCTGATCATCGCGACCAGTAAATTACCAGTAAGCATCAAAAAATTCCTGAAGCATACTTTCGAAGTTGTTTATAGCCAGGAACCTCATAAGATCGCGTCAGCTTTCACCTTTGGACGTGAAGGACTAATTCCAGCTATGTTTACCTCTATCATAAGCAAAGTGCAGCAAAAGTTCCCTGAGGAAGATCTGAGTCTGTTCAAATACTACTTTGATCGCCATATTGAACTGGATGAAGATGAACATGGTCCAATGGCATTTAGAATGGTCGAGCAATTATGCGGAAATGATGATAAGAAGTGGCAGGAAGTAAAAGCCGTCGCTGAAAAGTCATTGCAAAGCAGAATAGAATTCTGGGACGGTATCGAAGCTGAAATTGAAGAGCGTAAAACGCTTCAAACAATCTAGAATTAGAAAAATTTATAGCAAAAAAGCCTGAAGTAAATTCTTCAGGCTTTTTTGTTATTCGGTTGTTGGAGCTATTCGAATCTCCAATCCTTCAAGTTCATCGGTAATAGGTATCTGGCAGCTAAGCCTGCTATTATCTTCCACATGAAATGCCTGGTCCAGCATATCTTCTTCCTCGTAACTCATTTCCGGAAGCATATGCTGATAATTGAGCATATAACATTGGCATGAAGCACACATCGCCATTCCACCACAAATCCCAATAGTACCTTCCGGAGCGAGCTCATAAGAGCGAATAACCTCCATAAGATTCATATTCATATCTGTTGGGGCATCGATAACATGAGCCTCGCCTTCACGGTCTATTATGGTGATCTTAACGTCAGACATTTAATTGCTTCTAATTTATACTTTTTACAACTTCTCTTTTAGCTTCTTTCTTACTTCCATCAAAACCACTAACTCCGCTTACAGTAGTATACTTCATCACATACTTCTTGTCTGGGTTAATGAGCTGGTAAGCACTTTGACACATGATTGCAGCTTCATGGAAACCACAAAGAATAAGCTTCAATTTTCCTTTATAGGTATTTACATCACCAATGGCATAAACCCCGGGAATGTTCGTTTGATAATCATAAGTATTATCAACCTTAATAGCATTTTTTTCTATTTCGAGTCCCCAGTCTCCAATTGGACCAAGTTTAGGTGACAGTCCAAAAAGTGGAATAAAATCATCTACTTCTTTGATCTCTTCTCCTCTTGCTTCATCTTTATGCCTTATTACTACAGCCTCAAGCTCATCTTTCCCCTGAAGATCTACAACTTCAGCATCAGTGATCAGATTTATCTTTCCGATTTTCGAAAGTTCATCAACTTTTTCTACGGAATCTAAAGCTCCCCTGAAATCTTTTCTTCTATGCACCAGAGAAACTTCTGAAGCAACATTTGATAAAAAGATACTCCAATCCAAAGCTGAATCTCCACCACCGGCGATCACTACTTTGCGATCGCGATATACTTCAGGATCACGAATAATATAAGCCACTCCTTTATCTTCAAAATCTTTGATAGAAGGAATTGGTGGTTTTCTAGGCTCGAAACTCCCCAGACCCCCAGCAATGACTACGACCGGCGCATGATGTTTTGTACCCTTACTGGTTGTAACGATAAAACTTCCATCTTCCTGTTTGTCTATGGTCTCCGCTCTCTCGCCTAAAGTGAATCCAGGCTCAAATGGCTTGATCTGCTCCATAAGATTATCAACCAGATCACCTGCAAGTACTTCAGGAAAACCAGGAATATCATAAATTGGCTTCTTCGGGTATATTTCTGAACACTGTCCTCCAGGTTGTGGAAGAGCATCGATCAGGTGACATTTCATCTTCAAGAGTCCGGCTTCAAAAACGGCGAATAATCCTGTTGGACCTGCACCGATAATGAGCATATCAGTTTTAATCATTCTTCAGCAAAATTTTAAAGGGTAGATCGATCTATATTTACCACTTTTTCTATTTGAGGCACATATTTCTTAATCGTCATTTCCACACCACTCTTCAGGGTCATTTGATTAACAGAACAGCCAACACAAGCTCCTTCAAGCTGTACTTTCACCAAACGATCATTTTCTTCTATAGATACAAGGGAAATATTCCCCCCATCGCTTTCAAGAAATGGACGAATTTCGGCAAGTGCCTTTTCAACATTTATTTTAACTTCTTCGCTTGTCATTTATTTTTTCTTAACCGCGCTACATCCTGCCATCGTTGTGATCTTAATAGCTTCTGTAGGAGGTAAATTTTTATTTCTGTTCACCGTTTCCTGCACCATATTTCGAGTGATTTCCTCGAATGCACTTTCCAACGGAGTAGCAGTTTGTAAAGCTGCCGGTCTTCCAATATCTCCAGATTCTCTAAGACTCTGTAGTAGCGGAATTTCTCCTAAAAATGGCACTTCCAGATCTGCTGCCAGATTTTTAGCACCTTCTTTTCCGAAGATATAGTATTTATTTTCAGGAAGTTCTTCCGGAGTGAAATAAGCCATATTCTCAACAATTCCAAGAACCGGAACATTGATACTTTCCTGCTGGAACATCGCAACTCCTTTCTTAGCATCGGCTAAAGCAACGTTCTGCGGTGTACTTACAATAACAGAACCAGTGATTGGTAATGATTGCATGATAGATAAATGAATATCTCCCGTTCCAGGAGGTAAATCGATCAACATGAAATCAAGTTCTCCCCATGCTGCATCAAAGATCATTTGATTTAATGCCTTCGCTGCCATAGGTCCTCTCCAGACTACTGCCTGGTTAGGTTTGGTGAAAAATCCTATAGAAAGGATCTTAACGCCATGATTTTCTACCGGTTTCATTTTGGATTTCCCGTCTACTGTAACAGATAAGGGTCTTTCAGCTTCCACATCAAACATGATAGGAGTGGAAGGACCATAGATATCTGCATCCAGGATACCAACCTTGAATCCCATTTTTGCTAAGGTCACTGCAAGATTCGCAGTTACCGTAGACTTACCAACGCCTCCTTTTCCAGAAGCTACGGCAATAATATTTTTAATTCCGGGAATTTGTTTCCCTTTGATCTCCGGCTTCTTTTCAGCAGCTTCGATCTTGATATTTACTTTAATTTTCGCCTTCTCATAAACCTTTTCATGAATGGCTTTCATTACATCAACCTCTGCTCGTTTTTTGATATGAAGAGCTGGTGTACTTAATACTAGATCGACCACCACCTCATCGCCAAAGGTCATTACATTTTGAACCGCACCACTCTCGACCATATTAGCTCCTTCGCCGGCTACGGAAATAGTTTCTAATGCGGATAAAATTTCTTTTCTGTTCAATTTCATAGACTGATTTTAATCAGATTTTTTACAGCTTAATTAGACTGATTCTAAACGCAAATATAAAGGTAAAAGCTAAGAATACGAAGAATTTAGGAATATTAGATCGATAGCTGGATAGCAGTAATTTATGGTAAACTATATTTGGTTAAAGCTCTTTCATGGGATCCCAGAAGAGTTCTTTAAAATTGACTACCTGTAGTTCTTTCACCTCAACACCTTCAGCTTCCAGAAGTTGCTGCATAGCGTTGGTTCCAGAGAAATGATGTTTACCAGAAAGCATTCCGTTTCGATTCACTACTCTATGCGCTGGAACATTTTTATCATGAGAATTATTCATCGCCCAGCCAACCATTCGCGCACTACGGGCGGCACCAAGAGATTTTGCAATGGCTCCGTAAGAAGTTACCCGCCCTTCAGGAATTTCCCGGCAGACTTCATAAACCCTATCAAAAAAACCTGAATTATCTTTCAAAATTAATTATTCAGAATTCTTACCAAGGCAATAACGATGAGCACTGCCATTAATGCTGCCATGAAATAGTTGGAATACTTTGCAAATGACTCTGCTTTCTTTTCGATCTTATCAAAGAGTACTACGTAGAGATACAAAGCTGTAAAACTCCCTAAACACGCAGCGATAGAAAAGGATGAATTTAAGGACCAGTCGTATTCCAGACCACCGCTTAGATTCATTGCTCCTGCAATTGCTACAAAATAAGGAATAGGAAACACGTTCAAGGCAGCGATGAACATGCCTTTATAGATACTATTCGCATTCGCCTTTCGCTTACTTGGGTCAATTCTTTTCTTTTTCTGTGCCTGGATGAAAAAATATACTGCCAGAATACAGAATACTACGAGACCAGCCCGAAGCAGCATCTTTTTAACAAAAGGATTTTCAAAAATATAACCTGCAAGCAGTACCGCAATAAGTGCCTGTATAAATACAATAATACCTGCACCAATGGCTACATAGAGTCCGTTTCTTTTACCTTTTTCCACACAGGTCTTTGCCACGGTCATGTTTACCAAACCTGGAGGCACCACACCAATAAAGGCGGCAAAATAGGTAATAAGGAAAATCTTCGTTTCTTCCAATAATGTCTATTTAATCCGGAATTGAATATAGGTAATAGGTTTACCTTTTTCAAGGTACTGTTTTTCGTAGAAAGTTTGAATTCCGGTTACTTCTTTTGGAGAATATTCATTACTATAAATATCGTGATGAGCATAAAGGATCTCCTGACCCTGCCCATGCAATAAACCTAAAGTATAACCATGCATAAATTCAGAATCTGTTTTTAAGTGCATGAGTCCGTCAACTTTAAGAATATTCTTGTAGCGAACTAAAAACTCTGCATTGGTCAAACGATGTTTTGTACGCTTATATTTTATCTGTGGATCTGGAAATGTGATCCAGATCTCACTAACTTCTGCGGAAGCAAATACATATTCTATCAGTTCGATTTGCGTTCTTATAAAAGCAACATTCTTCATTCCTTCTTCGATGGCAGTTTTAGCACCACGCCAGAAACGCGCTCCTTTTATATCCACCCCAATAAAGTTCTTATCTGGATTCTGCCTGGCCAGCTCTACGGTATACTCTCCTTTTCCACAACCAAGTTCCAGAACTATTGGATTGTCGTTCTTAAAAAGGTCCTTGCTCCAGTTTCCTTTTAACGCAAATTCATTCTCCGTAAGTTCTTCTCTTGACGGCTGAATTACATTTTCAAACTGCTCGTTCTCTCTGAAACGTTTAAGTTTATTCTTGCTTCCCACTTAAAATTGATATTTTGGCAAAATTAAAGAAATTAGCTTAGGAGCGGCTAAGAATAGTTTTGAATATGTCTAAGAAACGAATTTTAGTGGCTGTGATGAATTGGGGATTGGGACATGCCACCCGCAGTATTCCTGTTATTCGTGCGCTTCAAAATGAACATTACGAACCTATCCTGGCTTCAGATGGCGCTGCACTGCAATTACTGAGAAAGGAGTTTCCTGAGCTTACACATCTCGAATTACCCGGTTATAATATTCAATATGCTAAAAAAGGCTGGCTTCTTAACTGGAAGATCATTGCACAAACCAGTCATATTCGAAAAACCATCGCTGCGGAAAAGGAAAAGACCAGGCAGATTATAAAAGATTATCAAATTGAAGGAATTATTTCTGACAATCGGTTTGGGGTTTATAGCGATGAACTGAAGACAAATGTTTTTATCACTCACCAAATTCATGTTCTAAGTGGCATCACAACCTTGCTGTCTACATATATAAATCGGCAGCATTTGAAGAATTTCGACCAGATCTGGATCCCGGATTACGCTTCCAGGGAAAAGAATTTAAGCGGAAATCTGAGTCATGTAAAAGATCTGCCTGAGCAATCCACTTATATCGGTGCTTTAAGCAGATTCGAAAAGCGTGAAGTGCAAATTAAATATAAATACCTGCTGCTGCTTAGCGGGCCGGAACCTCAGCGCAGGTTGCTTGAAGAGAAATTACTAGAATGCTTCAGTAAAACTAATGACAGTGTACTGTTGGTACGCGGAGTAATTTCCGAAGAAAAACAACTTAGTTCGAGTAATACGAACCTGCATATTCGCAATTATCTCTTCGGAAGTGAACTGGAAGACGCTATAAACAGTAGTGAAACGATCATTGCAAGATCAGGTTACACTACGCTGATGGATCTTGCAAAATTAGAAAAAAGAGCTTTTTTTATTCCAACACCCGGACAGGAAGAACAGGAATATCTGGCGAAACGACTGGAACAGCAAGGCATTGCTCCTTTCTGTAAACAAAATCAATTAAGTTTAGAAAAATTGAAGGAAGTTGAAAATTATACCGGCTTAAGTAATTTCGGTGATGGCCGAGTTCTCCGGGATCTCTTTACGTTTTTCGAGAGTGAATGAAAATTCACTTCCCACACCAAAAACGCTTTCTACATAGATCTTTTCCTCATGCGCTTCCAGAATATGCTTGACAATTGAAAGTCCGAGGCCTGAACCTCCTTCTCTTCTTGAACCACTTTTGTCCACCCTGTAGAACCTCTCAAATAAACGCGGAATATTCTCTTTCGCAATACCTTCTCCGTTATCTGTCACCCTCACAATGACCTTGTTTTTGATAAGATTTTCAATACTTATCTCTGTAGTTCCACCATTCTTTCCATATTTAATGGAGTTAACGATAAGATTGGTTAAAACCTGCTGAATTCTTTCTCTATCTGCTCTCACAAGAATAGCCTCTGAATAATCCAAGTCAAAAGTGAGTGTTATATCTTTTTTAGCAGCTTTCATCTCTAGTAGATCGAAAGAAGCCTGTATTAATTCGATAATATCAAACGTCTCATACTTGAGATGCAGATCACCTGTTTCGAGCTTGGTGATCATATCTAGATCTTTCACGATATAAATAAGTCGCTCTACTCCCTTATTGGCTCTGGCAAGGTATTTTTTACGAATAACCTTATCTTTATGGGCTCCATCTATTAGAGTTAGAATATAACCCTGAACAGTAAAAAGTGGTGTTTTGAGTTCATGCGAAACATTCCCCATAAATTCCTTACGGTAAGCTTCTCTTACTTTCAAGGTTTCGATCTCCAGCTTTTTGTCCTCGGCGAATTTCTTAACCTCCCGGGTAAGACTGGACATATCTGTTGTGATCTGGTTGGGTCTTAAGGTTTTTGAATCGAGAAGTGATACATTATCATACACCTTTTTTATCCGGCGATAAATAAACCGCTCTACTCTATACTGAATTATCAAAAATGAGAACAGGTAGCACAGGCCTGCAAAAATAAGGAGCGCGATCCACCAGTTCTGCAAATCCAGAAAGATGAATAAAGCCAGTATCGCGGTAAGGAAGAGGCTGATAAATAAAGCAGTCCTTATTGCAAATCTATAAGACCTCTTAAATTGTTGCGCCATTAAACTACAAACTTGTACCCAACACCTTTGATGGTTTTGATCTTATCGTCACCGATCTTTTCACGTAGTTTTCGAATATGAACGTCTATCGTTCTTCCTCCAACTACGATATCATTACCCCATACTTTGTCAAGGATATCTTCTCTCTTAAAGACTTTCCCCGGTTTGGATGCTAACAAAGATAACAACTCAAATTCTTTTCTGGGCAGACTGCGTTCTTCACCATTCTGTTCGATCTTATATTCATCACGATTAATAGTGATCCCGGAAAGTTTTACAATATTGGAACCTGCCTCTTCATCGCGGTAGCGTCTTAACAACGCCTTTACTTTGCTCACCAGGACTTTAGGCTTGATAGGCTTAGTGATATAATCATCTGCTCCTGCATCAAAACCAGCCATTTGCGAATAGTCTTCTCCTCTTGCGGTTAAAAATGTAATAATTGTGTGCTCAAGATCTGTAATCTTTCTTATTTGCTCACAGGCTTCAATACCATCCATTTCAGGCATCATAACATCCAGAATAATAAGATGCGGTTTATGTTTTTGAGCAAGCTTAACTGCTTTTGCACCATTATCTGCAGTGATCACCTGGTAACCTTCCGAAGAGAGATTATACCCTACTATTTCCAGGATATCCGGCTCATCATCTACTAATAAAATCTGAATGTCTTTTTTCTTCATGGTGTACAACTATGGTTTACAGCTCATAAAATTAAGGATTAATTTGAATTAACATTGAGGTTAATCTATTGGTAACATTAAACTAACTCTTTAATGACAAAGGGTTAAATCTAGGGTAACATCGTCGCGGCTTTCTTGCCGTTTATTTGCAGCGAGATTTTATAGCAAGAAAAAAAATGAAAAAATTCTTTTTACTAACACTACTTCTTTTAGTTGGTGTTGTGCAAGCACAGGAAACTACAACTGGTGCTATTGGTGGAAAATTGACCGATAAGGAAATGGGTGGTGAGCCTCTTCCTTTCGCTAATGTTCTCCTTAAAGATTCTTCTAAAGGAACCACATCAGATTACGACGGAATATATCTTTTAGACAAACTACAACCAGGAACCTATACAGTCGTTTTTAGTTTTGTAGGATATGAAACTCTGGAAATTCCAGATGTAGTTGTAGAAGCTGGAAAAGTGACTGAGATCAATACAGAACTAGGATCCAGTGCAGCATCATTAGACGAAGTAGTGATTACTACTGTCTCTAGAAGAGATTCTGAAGTTGCTTTATTAGTAGAACAAAAAAATTCAGTAGAAATAAAGGAAAGCATCGGGGCCGTTGAATTAGCCAAACTTGGAGTTTCCGATGCTGCCACCGCTACCACAAAGATTTCAGGGGTAACCACTAGTGAAGCTTCTGGTGACTTATTTGTAAGGGGTCTTGGTGATCGTTACCTGTATAGTACCATGAATGGTCTCCCAATCCCATCTGATGATGTGGAGAGAAAGAACATCGATCTTGGTTTATTTCCAACGAGAGTTATTCAGAATGTATCGATCAGCAAGGCATACTCCGCGATCAGTTCTGCAGATCAGGCTTCTGGAAATGTAGATATTTCTTCAAGAGAACTTAGGGGAAAAGATGAAGCTGGTTTTAGTGTTCAGGCTGGTATTAATACGAATGCCGCAGGAGTTTTTAACGACTTTAAAGTTTCTCCAAACCAGGAAGACACATACTTCGGTGTTTACGACCAGAGCATTCCAACAGAATTTACTTTAAACAATCAGAGTTGGAATCCACAGACTTCAGTTCCAGTAAATAGAAAAGTAAGTATTACTGCAGGAAAGGAATTTGGACCACTTAGAGCATTTGTTACTGCATCTAATTCGGTTGCTTTTGAATATAATGAAGGTCTTTTCAGAAACTATAGAACGAACGTTCTTGAAGACCAGTTTACAGATGCTGAAAACTTCAAAAAGACAGATAATAATACTTTGATGGCCGATCTTGGTTTCGAGATCAACGACAACCACCGCCTTAAAGCAACCAGTTTATTTATCAATAAAGTAACCGATGAGGTTTATGAAGCTGGTAGAAATGGTGAAGGTTTTGTTTTTGAAGAAACAAACAGAGGTGAAAACCTGAACCAGTTTATTCGTGATCAGAATATCAAACAAACCAGGCTTTGGGTAAACCAGTTACACGGTTTCCATGATTTTCTTGATGGGAAGAACGAGCTGGAATGGTCTGCAGGTTATAATCTTGTTAATGCAGATGAACCGAATCGTATTCGTAATGAAGTAAATATTGGAGACAATAACTTCGTGCAATTGGCCAGAACTGGTGGTTTTCAGCAAAGAAAATCTACTCAGGAAATCGATGATACTGAATTTAATGCCAGAATCGAGAATACCTATAATTTCTTAAGCATGGATAACGAAGATTCTAATAATGCTTCTCTTATTCTTGGTGGTAATTATAGAAATAAAGAGCGTGATTTCTTTTCACAATTCTTTGGAGCTGAAGAGACCGACTTTAATACTGTAAATCCTTCATCTATCGACAATCTTGGAGCGATCTTTACTACGGAAAACTTCAACAACAGGCTGTTACAATTCAATCGTCTTACGCCAGATATTTATAATGGAACGCTGGAATCTTACGGTGGATTTGCAGTTTTCAACATTGGAAACGAACAATGGAATATTAATGCAGGTGCGAGATACCAGAAGGACCAGGTAGATGTTATCTTTGATGTGAACAACTACCCACAAAACCTTCCCAATTTTACGTTTAAGGAATACGATAATGTATACCCTAGCTTAAACATCAAGTATTCTCCAAACGAAGATTCGAATATTAGACTTGCAGCAAGCAAAACCATTTCACTACCTGAATTTAAAGAGATCGCGCCATTTGAATATGTTTCACAGATTGGACAGATCACTCGTGGTAACCCAAATCTAGAAGCTTCAAATAACTATAACCTGGATCTTAAATATGAAGTTTTCCCAAGTTCAGGCGAGTTACTTTCCCTTACAGGTTTTTATAAAAAAATTCTTGATCCAATCAACAGAACTCAGGCACGTGGTGCATCTGGAGTATTCTCATATTTCAATGCCAGTGATGAAGCAAACATTTATGGTCTGGAGCTTGAAGCAAGAATGGATGTAATCGAAAATGATAATGACCAGGGCCTTGACATGAGTGTTTCTGGAAATATCACCAGAATGTGGCATAGTCAGGATCTTAAAGATGTTTTTGCTGAAGATGGATCCTTTGTAAGAACATTCAGATATAATGGAAACGATGAAATCGGACTTCAGGGAGCATCAGACTGGATCGTAAATGCATCGGCAAACTTCAGTACAGAAACAGAAAATCCATTCCGTGGAACTATCGTAGCTAACTACGCTTCAGATAAGATCTACGCACTTGGATCACCAGATACTCAAAACCTTGATTTTATTGATATCCAATATAACGACGAAATCATTGAAAAAGGTTTTGTAACCCTGGATTTGATCCTGTCTAAAGAGTTCGGAAATAATTTTGAACTTGAATTCAAAGGACAGAACCTACTTAACCCTGAAATTGAAAGATATCAGGCAATTAGACCATTATCTGGTAATGCTGCAGAGGCAGAACAAACCGTTCGGTCTTACACCAGAGGCGCAGTATTGAGCCTTGGGTTAAGCTACAACTTCTAATTTTTTAACCACAAATTATATACACACAACCAATTTCAATCAAAACTTAAATTATGAAAAAAACAGCAAGACACTTTTTGTTAATGAGCGCGCTTTTTGGCGGTTTGCTTATCACAAGTTGTAGTAGTGATGACAATGATATTGAGATCATTAATCCTACAGATGACACTGGGACACCAAATCCAGGAACTTCAGATAACATTCTTAACGGAAGCGTTGATGAGGACATGACTCTTGATGCTAATACTTCGTATCAATTATCTGGAATTCTTTCCGTAGAAAGTGGAGTAACCCTTACAATTCCTGCAGGAACAGAGATCGTTGCAGATCCAGATCTGGATGATAGTGATGCTACCAACGTTTATATCGTAGTTCAAAAAGGTGGAGATATCGAAATTAACGGTACTGCATCTGCTCCTGTGATCATGCGTTCTTCTAATGGACAGGCTGGTAGCTGGGGTGGACTAATCATCGCAGGTAATGCTGAGACTACTGAAGGCTCTGATGCAACTGCTGAAGTTGGTGGAATTCTTTACGGTGGTAGCGATGCTGCAGATGATTCAGGATCTATCAATTACCTGGTACTTTCTGATGCTGGAGCTCAGATTAATTCTGAATCTCAGTTTAACGGACTTTCTCTATATGGAGTAGGTTCAGGAACATCTATCATGAACGTTGCTCTTATTAATGGAGCAGATGATGGAGTTGAATTCTTCGGAGGTTCTGTAAATGCTACGAATCTTTATCTTGAAAATAACGAAGATGATGCAGTAGACTGGACTGAAGGTTGGAATGGAACAATCGATAATGTTTATGTTCTTCATACAATTGGAAATTTCTCTACTGCTATTGAGGCAGATGGTGAAGACAAGCAACCTACTATCAATAACTTTACAGCGGTTTCTACAAAAGGTGGAACTGCATTACAGTTCAAGAAAAATTCTGGAGCGATCATCAACGGTCTTTCATTGAACGGTTACGACAACTCAGTTGATATTCCAGATGATACCAGAACTGACCTGTCTAATATTCAATTAAACGGAGATGATGCCGATATCGACAATACATATTCTCTAACTCCAACGGTAATGGAATCTACTTTTGACTGGATCTCTAATCGTGGGCAGGTATCTGTACTTCCAAACAACATTGATAGCGACCTAACTTTAGATGGTGATAGCGAATATGTTATTAGTGATGTAGTCTCTGTGAATGCCGGAGCAACTCTTACTATTCCTGCTGGAACAAAGATCACTGCCAGAAGTGATGCCGATACTGATGCTACAAGTATTTATATCGTAGTACAACAAGGAGCAATGATCGATATTCAGGGAACTGAATCTAGTCCTGTAATAATGTCTTCTACTTCAGGTCAACCTGGAAGTTGGGGTGGTCTTGTGATCGCTGGAAATGCAGCAACTACTGAAGGTTTGAATGCTACTGCGGAAGTTGGAGGAATCGTTTATGGAGGATCTAATGCTGAAGATAATTCAGGTTCTATCGCTTACTTGATTCTAAAAGATGCCGGAGCACAGATCAATTCTGAATCTCAGTACAATGGACTATCTCTTTACGCTGTTGGATCCGGAACTACAATTGACAACATCGCAATTATTAATGGAGCTGATGATGGAGTTGAATTCTTTGGAGGTTCAGTTTCTGTAACCAATGCTTACTTTGAAAATAACGAAGATGACCAGATCGACTGGACTGAAGGTTGGAATGGTTCTGTTACAAATGCTTATATCAATCTAACTATTGATAACTTTTCAACTGTTGTAGAAGCAGACGGAGAGAATAACATGCCAAGTCTAAACCAGATCACTGCAGTTTCAACAGCTGGAGGAACAGCACTACAGTTCAAGAAACTTTCTGGAGCAACGATCACTGGTCTGTCCTTATCTGGTTTTGAAACCAATATTGATATCGCAGATGACACCAGAACAGATCTTTCTGGAATCCAGATTGACGGTGAGGATGCTGATGTTGAAGAAGCTTACGATGCAGATGCAACTGTAGATGCTGCAGATTTTGATTGGGTAAACTAAGATCAAAGTTTAGTATAAAATATTGAACGTCAATAATTAGCCAAAATTAAGGGTTGCCATCTGGTAACCCTTTTTTATTATCTATAAATTACGGCAAGCCAGCATTTTGTGGCAGGATTTTTGAAATTTTATTTGTAAGTTTGTCTAATCTGTACCAAAGAGAATGAAGCAAAAGTACCTATTTAGCTTTTTATTGTTTAGTTTCCTGATGTTGGCAATCCCTGCGAACGCTCAGGACTCTTTATCTGCTTCAGCTCGAACAGAAATTTCTATCGATGGTTTATCCATTTATCCTAACCCGATTACTGGAGGAAGAGTTTTTATTTCTTCCACTAAAAACCAGGAAAAGAAGATCGAGATCTATAATGTTTTAGGGAAGCCAGTTCTTAAGACCAGATTAAGAGGTAGAGAGTTAGACGTTTCAACACTTACTCCCGGAATTTATATTATTAAGATCGAAGAAGGAAGATCTAAAGCTACCCGCAAACTGGTGGTAAAATAAAATACTCCAAGCCTTAATTTGTAAGCTTCTTTTTAAAGAGGCTTTTTTATTGCTTAATTTTGAAGCTCCAATGTTTCTTTATGCTGAAAAATAAAATCTTCAATATTTCTTCTTCAGAAGAATTTGAAAAGCTAAGCCTTGAAGTTTACCAATATCAATTTCAGCATAATACTGTTTATCAAAAATTCTGTAAACTTCTGAAGAAATCACCTGAAAACGTTTTATCTATCAGGGAGATTCCGTTTCTACCCATAGAGTTTTTCAAGAAAGAAAATATCATTACTGAAGAACAGAAAGCAGAGATCACTTTTACCAGCAGCGGAACTACCGGAGCTGCAACCAGCAAGCATCACGTTGCCGATCTTCGCATCTATGAAGAGAGTTTTTTAAAAGCCTTTGAAGCATTCTACGGTTCTCCAGAAGATTATACATTTCTGGCTCTTCTACCAAGTTACCTGGAACGCACAGGAAGTTCCCTTATTTATATGGCAGACGCGCTCATCAAACGGTCAAATAAGCCCGATAGCGGATTTTACCTGGATGACCTGGAAGATCTTTCTGAAAAATTAAAGAAGTTAGACCAGGCTGGAAAGAAAGTATTCCTGATTGGAGTTTCCTTTGCCTTACTAGATCTTGTAGAAAATGAAACTTTTGATCTACAGCATTCCATCATAATGGAAACCGGAGGAATGAAAGGCAGACGCAAGGAAATGATACGAGAAGAACTACACCAAATCTTAAGCTCTGGTTTTGGGGTTGATCATATTCATAGTGAATATGGAATGACTGAACTTTTATCCCAGGCATACTCTAATGGGAATGGAGTTTTTGAAACTCCCAACTGGATGAATATACTTATACGGGATCCGGAAGATGCACTTAGTTACGTACAGGATGGTAAAACCGGTGGTATTAATGTAATAGATCTGGCTAATTTGAACTCCTGTTCATTTATTGCCACCCAGGATCTTGGAAAAATCTCAGGTGACCAGATAGAGATCATGGGGCGTTTTGACAATAGCGACATCAGAGGTTGTAACCTTCTTGTTCTATAATGGAAATTTTAACTTTTCAAGCTGTAATTTACTGAAGTTGAGTGCGACTCACTATTTGTAAGATGGAGAAGGTTCATAACTTCATTTTGCGCTAAGTGAATTTTCATATTAGATTGGTTAGTTAGTTACAAAGCCTTCAGGTTCTTCCTGAAGGCTTTTGTATTTAAGCTTTCCAAGCGGCGGTATGATCAGCTGTAAAATGCAAGAAAGACGATCAATCCCATTGAAATTATGAAAATGATCGCCCTTATTATATCTTCTTCCTTGAAATTACCCATATACTTCTATGTACGAAGTCGGGCATTCGAAGGTTTTAAATCGCTCTAATGATATAAGTATTCTTCTTTCCTTTATTTAAAATAACATATTTGTTATTGATAAGATCATCTTTAGTGATCGTATAATCTTCCTTTACTTTCTCCTTATTTACTGCTACCGAATTTTCTTTTAGTGCTCTTCTGGCTTCTCCATTCGACTTCAGAAAGTTGGTTTGAGCAGCCAGAGCAGCGATCATGTCGAGTCCGTTCTCAATTTCAGTCATCGCGATATCAGCTTGCGGCACGCCTTCGAAGATATCCAGAAAGGTCGCTTCATCAAGCTTTCTAAAGTCGGCTGCTGTACTTTTTCCGAAGAGAACTTCAGAAGCAGCAAGTGCATTATTATAATCTTCTTCTGAATGTACCATTGTTGTCACCTGTTTTCCAAGTTCCTTCTGTAGCTCACGTTTGTGTGGAGCTTCCTTATGTTCAGCAATTAAAGAATCGATCTCTTCTTTAGACAAAAATGTAAAGATCTTGATGTATTTTTCAGCATCTTCATCACTGGTATTCAACCAGTACTGGTAGAATTTGTATGGAGAAGTTCTCTCTTTATCAAGCCAGATATTTCCACCTTCTGTCTTCCCGAATTTAGTTCCATCAGCCTTGGTGATCAAAGGACAGGTCAAGGCATAACCTTTCCCATCTCCAATTCGGCGAATAAGCTCCGTTCCCGTAGTGATATTCCCCCATTGATCGCTTCCACCCATTTGCAGCGTACAGTCGTTTTCTCTGTATAAATGCAGGAAATCATAACCCTGTACCAGCTGGTAAGTAAATTCAGTAAAAGACATTCCTACAGAAGATTCAGAAGAAAGTCTTTTCTTAACTGAATCTTTAGACATCATATAGTTCACGGTAATATGCTTCCCTACATCCCTGATAAATTCAAGGAATGAGAAATCCTTCATCCAATCGTAATTGTTTACCAGAACTGCAGCATTATCATGTTCAGAATCAAAATCAAGAAACCTCGAAAGTTGTTCTTTCAATGAATTCTGATTATGACGTAAAGTTTTTTCATCTAGCAAATTACGTTCAGTCGACTTCCCCGATGGATCCCCGATCATTCCGGTAGCACCACCAACTAACGCATAAGGCTTATGCCCCGCAAGTTGAAAATGGCGTAACATCATGACTCCCACAAGGTGACCAATATGCAACGAATCTGCCGTTGGATCTATCCCTACGTAAGCCGCACGCATTTCTTCCATTAAATGTTCCTCGGTTCCAGGCATGGTGTCGTGCAACATCCCTCTCCAGGTAAGTTCTTTTACGAAATTCTTCTCCATAATATGCTAATTCAGGTAAAAATAGCCGTAAAGATACCATTTACTCTTATTTTTCCTAAGTGCAATAACTATATTTACCCTATGATACTTGTTACTGGTGGTACGGGATTGGTAGGCGCTCATTTACTATATGAACTGGCGCGTGCTGGTGAAAAAATTCGTGCTATTCATCGTGAGAATAGCGATTTGAATAAGGTTCTCGAAGTTTTTTCTTTTTATTCTGAAGCTGAAGAAGCAAAGAAACTATTTCATCAAATTGAATGGAATGTAGCCGATCTTAATAATATCCCACAACTTACTGAAGTATTTGTAGATGTGCAGCAAGTATATCACTCGGCAGCCCTGGTATCTTTTGACCCTGCAGATGAGAAAGAATTACGAAAAGTCAATATTGAAGGCACAGCAAATATTGTCAACCTATGCATTTCCTGTAGAGTGCATAAATTATGTTTTGTGAGTAGTATCGCTGCTTTGGGCAACATCACGAATGCAGACAAAATAGATGAAACCGGTAAATGGAATCCGGAAGGGAAACACAACCATTATGCTATTTCCAAATATGGAGCAGAAATAGAAGTATGGCGTGGAACTCAGGAAGGTGTCAATGCCATTATTGTGAATCCCGGGGTGATCATTGGTGCTGGTTTCTGGAATTCGGGTTCTGGCAAAATATTTAAAAAGATAGATTCCGGATTATCCTATTATTTCCCCAAAGTCACCGGATTTGTAGGAGTACAGGATGTTGTGAAGTCTATGATTATTTTAATGAATTCTGAAAAGGTGAATGAACAGTATGTACTGGTTTCAGAAAATATTTCATTTAAGCAAGTTTTTGAGTGGGCTGCAAATGCACTGAATAAGACGAAACCTAAACGAAAACTTCAGAAATGGATGATCGCGTTAGGATGGTTCTTTCAAAAGATTGGAAGTATTTTCGGAAGAAAAAGATCTATCACTTATGAAACTATCAATAGTCTGCACGAAGAAAGCTACTACGATAATTCCAAGATCACCCAGGAAATGAATTATCAATTCGAGCCTATGGAAAGTGTTGTCAAACGAACTACCGGTAATTATAAGAACTAGTTCCGGTCCTCCTCCATGCTCACGGGAGCGATCAGACTATCCCGAATAACTTTCTTTGATTTACTAGCATCTTTCAGTTTTAACCTGCTACGTTGCACAGAATCTCTTAATCTCGGAATGGCCATTATAGAGTCCATCATCTGCAAAGAGTCTTTCTGCAAGCGTTTTAGGCTATCTTCTCTTTTGATCTCCACTTCGCGCAAAGAATCATAGTTTGATTTCAATACTTTAATTCGACCTCTTACAGAATCGTAAATTCTTTCATAGATTACATATTGATCTGAGTAATAATTACTACTCTGTTCAAATTGAAGACTATCAATATCATATTTTTCAAACACAAATCTGTCTGGTTTTATACCAGTTTGTTCAAGCTTGAATTTATTGTAATTCTTAGCTGCATGAACCAGAGATAACTCGGTAAGCACATCTACCATCTTCTCTTCCGGGATGAGGTTGTCTGGCTTCTCAGTCTTATCCAGATCCTGACAGGCAATCAGAAAGATGGACAGTGCAAGTAATAATATGTATGACTTTCTAGCGATCAAATGTTAGTCTTTCAGCGACTTTCGTAAATGGTTGATGTTTGAAATTCTTGTAAACCAGGTTACCGTTCACGAAAGTATGAGTGATACGTGATTTGAAGGTTGTTCCTTCAAACGGAGACCACTGGCATTTCGAATAGATATTATCTGGTTGTACAGCCCAAGGTGAATTAAGATCTACAAGAACAAGATCTGCTTTGTATCCTTCACGAATAAAACCTCTTTTTTCAATCTGAAAAAGAATTGCCGGGTTATGACAGGCTTTTTCCACGATCTTTTCAAGAGATATTTTCCCCTGATGATGCATTTGTAGCAAAGCAGGCAAAGCATGTTGAACTAAAGGTCCACCACTTGGAGCTTTCGTATATACGTTCTTCTTTTCTTCTTTAGTATGAGGAGCATGATCTGTTGCAAGTACATCCAGGCGATTATCCAGAAGCCCCTGTAACAATGCTTCCTGATCTTTCTTGGTTTTTACTGCCGGGTTCCACTTGATCAATGTTCCTTTAGTTGCATAATCCTGGTCGTTGAACCATAAATGATGTATACAAACCTCAGCCGTTATCTTTTTATCCTTTAATTGCTTCTTACTATTAAATAGGGATAATTCCTTAGCAGTAGATACATGAAAGACATGTAATCTAGCGCCGGTTTTTTTCGCAAGAGCTACAGCTTTAGAAGATGACTTGTAACAAGCTTCTTCACTTCTAATTTTCGGATGCATTTCAATAGGAATGTCATCACCAAATTTTGCCTTTGCTTCTTCCAGATTTTTCTGAATGGTTTCCTCATCTTCACAATGTACTGCGATAAGTACAGGAGATTTTTTGAAGATCTGTTCCAATACCTTTTCATTATCCACTAGCATATTCCCTGTAGAGGAACCCAGGAAAAGTTTTAAAGCAGCAACTTTCTTAGGATCGATTTTTTCGATCTCCGCAAGATTATCATTTGTGCCGCCAAACATAAACGAATAGTTCGCATAAGAAGTTTCTTCAGCAATACTGAATTTATCTTCCAATAACTCTTCTGTCGTTGCCTGCGGCAAAGTATTCGGCATCTCTATGAAGGTAGTGATACCTCCGGCTACTGCAGCCTTCGAACCCGTTTCTATATTTTCCTTATGAGTAAGACCTGGCTCTCTGAAATGTACCTGGTCATCAATTAGTCCAGGTATCAAATAGGTGCCTTCAGCATCATAGATAATTACATCTGGTGATTTTGCACTTATACTTTCTGCAATTTCAACGATAATTCCATTCTCGATGAACACATCCCCTTCAGTGATCTTATTCTCGTTTACAATCTTAGCGTTCTTGATTAAAACCTTTTTCATCAGAATTTTTTCCTGTTAAACAGACTTTTCAACTTCATTTTTATTACCCCAAAAACGGCTTCAGAAATAATGGAGCCGCTCATTTTTGATGTTCCTCGTGTTCTATCTGTAAAGATCACCGGAACCTCTATAATCTTAAATCCTTTTAAATAGGATTTGAATTTCATTTCTATCTGGAAAGCATAACCTACAAACTGTATGCGATCCAGGTTTATTGCTTTTAGAACTTCACTTTTATAGCAAACGTACCCCGCCGTGGTGTCCTGTATATCCATACCTGTTATGAACCGAACATATCTCGACGCCAACCAGGACATGAGTACACGGTTCATAGGCCAGTTGATGACATTAACACCGGTAATATAGCGCGAACCAATGGCGACATCAGCTCCATCTCTCTTACAGGCATTGTACAGTCGTATAAGATCGTTGGGATTATGCGAGAAATCTGCATCCATTTCAAAGATGAAATCGTAATCTCTCTTTAATGCCCACTTAAATCCGTGAATGTAAGCAGTTCCTAGTCCCTGCTTACCTAATCTTTCTTCAAGGAACAATGTTTCAGGAAATTCAGCCATCAAAGTGCGAACCCTGGTTGCTGTACCATCTGGAGAATTATCATCCACAACAAGAACGTGAAACTTGCGTCTTTGTGAAAAAACGTTTCTCACAATGCGCTCAATGTTCTCTATTTCATTAAAGGTGGGTATAATAATTATCCCATTTCCCATTCCTAAAACTTTTGCGCAAATGTATGCAAATTAAAACTTCAAATCTTCATGGAAAGCAACCGCAAATAGGGTCAAAATTTTACATTTGTAAAAAAGTTTAAATGCAGGCGACGGTAAGATTAAGTGAATATCAGGATTGGATCACGATCACTTTCCTTCTATGCTTTGGCTTGCTGGTATTAGCCCGTGTTGCCTTTCCACAACGTTTTGAAGAATTTATATCGCTTCTCAACTCTGGTAAATTTATAGCCTTTAAAGGAAAGGAGAATAAGGCTTTTCATGGTTTTAACATTATATTATTCTCTGTACAGGCGATCGCAGTCTCTTTATTTATCTTTCTGGTTTACAGGTACTTTTATGAAACAGATCTTCAATCAATCGTTTTGTTTATTCGGATTCTCACAGGTTACACCTGTCTTATTTTATTGAAAGCCGGAGTTGAAAAGATCATTGGCAACATTTTCGATATCGATGAGCGGATAGATTACTATATTTTTCAGAAATTAAGTTATCGCAATTTCATCTCAATCCTTCTTCTTTTCGCGTGCCTTTTCCTGGTTTATAGTATGGAAGTTACCGGCCTCAGCCTTAGGATCATCGCGGTTACGGCTGTACTGGCAAATGCATTTTCAATGTTTATAATCTATAGAAGGAATCAAAGTGCGGTTAGCGTTAATTGGTTCTATTTTATTTTGTACATTTGCGCTCTCGAAATCGCCCCTTATATTATTTTGTACAAGTTAATTACGATCTAAAAGGAACTTTAAAGAATTGCATATGAAAGTGAAAACAATTTTGGTTTCCCAGCCCGAACCTAAGGTAGAAAACTCTCCTTATTTTGAGCTGGAAGAAAAACAGAAAGTTAAAATTGATTTCATCCCCTTTATTCATGTTGAAGGCGTTCCCAGTAAGGAAGTTAGACAACAAAAAATTGATCTTGCCAACTACACCGCGATCATTTTAACCAGCCGTAATGCTGTAGATCACTTCTTCAGGATTGCGGAGGAAATGAGATTCAAGGTGCCAGATTCCTTGAAATACTTCTGTCTAAGTGAAGCCGTTGCTTATTACCTTCAGAAATATGTGGTCTATCGTAAACGTAAGATCTACGTAGGTAAAAGAACGTTTGCAGAGCTTGCTCCGCTTATTAAGAAATATAAGAACGAGAAGTTCTTACTTCCTTCTTCAGATATGCTGAAGCCAGATGTTCCAAAGACATTAAATAAACTTGGAGTAGAATGGAAAAAAGCAGTTTTTTACCGAACTGTAGTGAGTGACCTTTCAGACCTGAAAGATGTAACTTATGATATTCTTGTATTCTTTAGTCCTAGCGGAATTAAATCTCTTTTTGAGAACTTTCCAGACTTTAAGCAGAATAATACACGTATCGCTGTATTTGGAAACACAACTATAAAGGCAGCTAAGGAACATGGTCTAACAGCAGATATCAAAGCTCCTACTCCGGAAACTCCGAGTATGACCATGGCAATTAGCAAATACATTAACGAAGTGAATAAGAAGTAAATTTACTTTTATACGATAAATAAAAAATCCGGTCTTGCGACCGGATTTTTTGATTTCAACTAACAATTTAAAACTAATCTACAGGAGCTCCCTTCATAATTTCTTCATTTGCATACTCCTCGAACTTGGAGAAATTCTGCTTGAAGAAACTTGAAAGCTCTTTTGCTTTTTTATCATAAGCCTCTTTATCTGCCCATGTGTTTTTTGGATTCAAGACTTCTGCCGGAACTCCTTCGCAAGTTTTAGGCATACTCAATCCAAAAATCTGGTGATTTTCAAATTCCACTCCGTCAAGTTTTCCTTCAAGCGCAGAACTTATCATTTCACGAGTATATTTTAATTTCATTCGATTTCCTACTCCGTAAGGTCCACCGGTCCAGCCCGTATTCACAAGCCATACGTTAACCCCTGCATCTTTCATTTTACGACTTAGCATTTCTGCATATTTCGTAGGATGCAACGGCATGAAAGGAGCGCCGAAACAAGCAGAAAAACTTGGTACAGGCTCATCTACCCCAGCTTCAGTACCAGCAACCTTTGCAGTATATCCGCTTATAAAGTGATAAGCCGCCTGTCCTGGTGTAAGCTTACTAATTGGAGGCAATACTCCAAATGCATCTGCTGTAAGGAAAAATATATTCTTAGGATTCTCTCCAATAGACGGTTCCTGGATATTGTCAATATGATAAATAGGATAACTTACCCGCGTATTCTGCGTGATTGAAGTATCGCTAAAATCCACATCTCCGTTGTCATTAAGAACGACATTCTCCAGGATAGCTCCAGGCTTGATCGCATGGTAAATATCTGGTTCGTTTTCTTCAGAAAGGTTGATCACTTTTGCATAACATCCACCTTCAAAATTGAAAATCGTGTTCTCCTTTGTCCAACCATGCTCATCATCTCCGATAAGTTTTCTTTCCGGATCTGCTGAAAGTGTTGTCTTCCCTGTTCCTGAAAGTCCGAAGAATATAGCAGTATCGCCGTCTTCTCCAACATTTGCAGAACAGTGCATTGGTAGAGTATTCTTGTAAACAGGTAATACAAAGTTAAGCGCTGAAAAAATCCCTTTTTTGATTTCCCCTGTGTAACCGGTTCCTCCAATTAGCGCGATTTTCTTCTTAAAATTAAGAATAGCAAAGTTTTCCTGTCTGGTTCCATCTACTGATGGATCTGCTTTGAATCCAGGTGCATTTACCACCAGCCAGTCTTCCTGAAAGTTTTCAAGTTCTGAATCATTTACCCTCAAGAACATATTGAAAGCAAATTGGTTTGACCATGGATACTCATTAATCACCCTAATGTTTAAACGATAATTATCGTCTGCACAAGCGTAGGCATCGCGAGCAAAGATCTCTTTATCTCCAAGGTAGTTTGTTACCTTATTATAAAGAGAATCAAATTTTTCCGGATCAAACGGGATGTTAATATCTCCCCACCATACTTTATCTTCTGTGATCTCATCTTTTACAATGAATCTGTCCTTTGGAGATCTTCCTGTAAACTCACCAGTATTAACAGCAAGTGCTCCAAATGAGCTCTCTACTCCCTGTCCTAATGCGATAGTTTTCTTCTGAAGTTCCTCTGGAGATAGTTGATAATGTACTCTGGCATTTTTGATCCCGTAATCCTCTAACGAAATCGTTTTCGTAATTTGGGTGTTATCGACCATAAAAAAATCAATTCTGTTGTTTGTTTAGGCGTACAAAAGTAAAAATCTTATGCAGATATAACGATATCGTCAATTAATTTATTTGTTTTTTAACTTTATGAATTTCAGGACTATTAAGAACCAGCCTACAATTAAAAGTCCTCCACCAATTGGGGTAACTAATGCTATTGCTGAGAAGTCTACTCCTGTAACCGCCGATGTAGATAGGAAATAGATAGATCCTGAAAATAATATGGTACCGAATAGGAAAAGGTAAAATAATAGCTTGTTATCTTTTTCAGTAATAATAATCCCGAGGATCAACATTAGAAAAGCATGGTACATCTGGAATCTAACTCCCGTTTCAAAACTATTTAGAGAAGCTTCTGAAAGTGTTTCTTTCAAACCATGTGCTGCAAAAGCTCCAAGGATCACAGCAATCAATCCAAAAATGGCTCCGGTTACTAAGAATTTCCTGTTTGTCTGCATAGTTTTATATGAGTCAGCTTTTTAATACATTCGTTTGCACTACACAAAACTAACTTAATTTATGCGAGAAATATTAATCGTAGGTGCAGGAAAATCTACCGCTGCACTTATAGACTACCTGCTCGACCGGGCGGTAGAGCAAAATCTAAAATTAAAAATTGGTGATAAGGAACTCAAAAATGCCAAAAATGCCTGCCGGGATCGCAAACATTGCGAAGCCATCGAACTGGATGTTTTCAACAAGGAAAGCAGGGAGCCTGCAATTCAGCAGGCAGATCTCGTGATATCCATGTTGCCCGCAAGATTCCATATTGAGGTCGCCCATGATTGCGTGAAATTCAATAAGCATATGGTAACGGCTTCCTATATAAGCGATGAGATGCGTGCTCTGGATGAGGAGGTTAAGAAAAAGAACCTTGTATTCATGAATGAGATCGGCGTGGACCCAGGAATTGACCATATGAGCGCCATGCAGGTTATTGACAGAATAAGAGACAAAGGTGGAAAGATCTTACTTTTCGAATCATTTACCGGCGGACTTGTTGCTCCGGAAAGTGATAACAACCTATGGAACTATAAATTTACCTGGAACCCCAGAAACGTGGTCGTTGCCGGACAGGGTGGTGTTGCTGAATTTATTCAGGAAGGGAAGTACAAGTACATTCCATACCATAGATTATTCCGAAGGACTGAATTTCTGAAAGTAGAAGGCTACGGAAAATTTGAAGGTTATGCCAACAGGAATTCACTTAAATATCAAAGTGTTTACGGACTAGAAAATGCACTTACTTTATATAGAGGAACTATCAGAAAAGTAGGCTTCAGTAGAGCATGGAACATGTTCGTGCAACTTGGAATGACCGATGATAGTTTCGAAATGACTAATTCAGAAGAAATGAGTTACCGCGATTTCATCAATTCTTTTCTTCCGTATTCCCCAAGTGATTCCGTAGAACTTAAAACCAGACATAGTCTTAAGATCGATCAGGATGATATTATGTGGGACAAGCTTATAGAACTTGATCTTTTTAATTCAGAAAAAAAGATCGGGATCAAAAATGCTACTCCGGCGCAAGCGCTTCAAAAGATTTTGATGGATAAATGGACACTGGCTGAAGATGACAAGGATATGATCGTTATGTACCATAAATTCGGTTACGAGCTAGATGGCGAAAAGAAGCAAATTGATTCTACGATGGTTCATATTGGAGAGGATCAGTCCAGAACAGCCATGTCTAAGACCGTGGGATTACCAGTAGCCATTTCAGCATTGATGATCCTCAACGGAGAAATTAAAACTCCAGGTGTTCAGTTACCAATTCGCAAGGAGGTCTATGAGCCTATTCTGAAAGAACTTGAAGCTCATGATATCATTTTTAAAGAAAAAGAGACAGAATATCTAGGATACAACCCATTTGGTGAAGTAGGTAATTAAAATTGAAAAGCATTTTTGCTATTTTAGCTTAACGACCAAAAATTATCCTTATGAAGATTGTAAACGATAGTGTTGAGCTAGATGGGATCGACAAGACCATTCTTAACTATCTAATGAAAGATGCCAAAAAACCGATCCTGGAGATCGCCAAGAATATTGGAATTACCGGCGCAGCTGTTCATCAGCGTTTGAGAAAATTAGAAAAATCTGGTTTGATCGAAGGCTCTAAAATGATGCTGGATGCCAGGTTGCTAGGTTACAAAACCATGGCTTTTGTAGGCGTTTACCTGGATAAGGCTGTAAGTAACCCTCAGGCCGTTAAGCAACTTAGTGAAATTCCTGAGGTTATCGAATGTCACTACACAACGGGAAACTGGTCAATTTTTCTTAAGATCTTATGTCGTGATAACGAACATCTAATGGTAGTACTGAATAAGAACATACAGGCGATAGACGGTGTGTCCAGAACAGAAACTTTTATAAGTCTCAATCAACAAATAGACCGGCAAATAAAGATATAATGAAAAAAGGCTGTTAGTGTTCTAACAGCCTTTTCTATTATTCTGAAGTTTAAATTAATCTCTACCCATAAATATTCCAACGAAGTATAATAGTGTAGCCAGTGATCCTACTGCAGCTACCACATAAGTTCTAGCCGCCCATTTCAGCGAATCTTCTGCTGCATCATGTTCCGCAGGAGTCAGCATATTTTCAGTTTCCAGCCATACCAAAGCTCTTTTACTGGCATCATACTCTACCGGCAGTGTGATAAAACTGAAAAAGGTTCCCATAGCAAACATAATGATCCCTACAAGCAGCACAGTTTGCCCTACACCTACGCTCACCATACTCATTAATATAAGTCCACCAAAAATTGCCCATTGAGAAAACTTGGAAGCGATACTAACCACCGGCACCAATTTACTTCTCATTTGCAACCAGCTGTAAGCTTTTGCGTGCTGAACTGCGTGACCGCATTCGTGAGCAGCAACTGCCGCTGCCGCAGCGTTACGTTGAGAGTAAACTCCCTCACTCAGGTTCACGGTTTTCTTGGACGGATTGTAATGATCTGAAAGCATTCCCGGGGTAGATATCACTTTTACATCATTGATCCCATTATCACGCAGCATTTTTTCAGCGATCTCTTTACCGCTCATTCCGTTTTGAAGGTGCACCTTGGAGTACTCCTTAAATTTGCTCTTTAGTTTGTTGCTCACAAACATGCTCACTAAGAAAATGAGCCCAGCAATTATATAATATCCCATCATAGGTCCTAATATTTTAAGTTTTAGTAATGAACCAAATATATCAAAAACCCCGCCAGCAGAATTGGCTGTCAGTCGATTATTAAAAGGCTAATGAGTTAATTTATTCTAAATGCTTCCCAATCATTTTCAAAAAGGGCTCTTTATATTTCACAAATTCAGATATTAGCTATATTTGCAACGGTTCATAAAAAACAGCTATGCAATACAAGAGAATACTTTTAAAACTATCTGGAGAAGCTTTAATGGGAAAGCGCCAATATGGCATCGATCCCGAACGCCTGGCAGAATATGCTGCGGAAATCAAATCGGTAGTAGAAGAAGGTGTTGAGCTTGCTATTGTAATTGGTGGAGGAAACATTTTTAGAGGTGTTGCCGGTGCCAGTAAAGGAATGGATCGAGTACAAGGTGACCATATGGGAATGCTGGCTACCGTAATTAATGGTCTGGCTTTACAAAGTGCACTTGAAGATGCAGATATTCAAACCAGGTTACAGTCGGCTATCAAAATTAATGAAGTTGCAGAACCTTTTATAAGAAGAAAAGCTATCAGGCACCTGGAAAAAGGTCGTGTGGTAATTTTTGGTGGAGGAACTGGTAACCCGTACTTCACTACAGATTCTGCAGCAGTATTAAGAGCTATTGAAATAAAAGCTGATGTGATTCTTAAGGGTACCAGAGTAGATGGAATTTATACTTCAGACCCGGAAAAGGACAAAAGCGCTACAAAATTTGATTTTATTTCTTTCGAGGATGTCTTGAAGAAAGGATTAAAAGTAATGGATACAACGGCATTTACTTTGAGCCAGGAAAACGAATTACCTATTATTGTATTCGATATGAACAAACCGGGGAACTTGTTAAAAGTCACGACTGGAGAGCCTGTAGGAACAAAAGTAAATTTATAATTAAATAGAAAACGATATTAGAAATGGACGAGGTTGAATTTATTTTAGAAGAAGCAAAAGAAGCAATGGAGAACGCCATTGTGCATCTTAAAAAACAACTTTCAAATATACGCGCCGGTAAAGCTACTCCAAGCATGCTTGGAAGTGTAATGGTTGATTATTATGGAGCAAAAACGCCTTTGCAACAGGTAGCTAATGTGAACACACCAGATGCGCGAACATTATCAATTCAGCCTTTCGAAAAAAGTATGATCCAGGAAATTGAAAAAGGGATCATGGTAGCGAATCTTGGGTTTAATCCAATGAACAATGGTGAGAGCGTAATCATTAACGTACCGCCACTTACCGAGGAACGTCGTATTCAGTTGTCCAAGCAGGCAAAAGCTGAAGCGGAAGATTCTAAGATTGGAGTTAGAAATGATCGTAAACATGCGATGCAGGAACTTAAAAAAACTGATATCTCTGAAGATGCTTTAAAAGCTTCCGAAGATGAAGTTCAGGAACTTACCAATGAATATATCGCCAAGATCGAAAGTATCCTGGTTGTGAAGGAAAAAGAGATCATGACCGTTTAATGATCACAATTTCAAAATTTTATGCCGGTTCGGGTCTGGAGAAAAACAGATTTGAACCGGCATTTTTATTTCTGAACAAATTCATTTCAAAATAATGTCGAAGCTAGTATACTTGTTTTTACTGATTACTACTTTTAGCTTCGCACAGTCTAAAGTGAACGGCCGGGTCATCGATTCAGAAACTAATGAACCACTAGCCTACGCCAGGATCAATCTTAAAAATGGCACAGTATTAACCAATATTGACGGTAGTTTTGAATTGCAAGTTGGAAAAGAAGTCGTTGAAGTAAGAATTAGTTATGTTGGCTACAAGACAATAAGTACCCGTATTAATCAAGATACAAAGTATCTACAGATCAAACTAAGCGCGGTTCGTGAGAGACTGCAAACGGTAGAACTTTCCAATGCACCCAATCCTGCCGACAGTCTTATTTCTGAAGCGATTTCGCGAAAAGAAATAAATGATCCTGAAAAGGTCTTACCTGGTTTCAAATATAAAAGTTATTCCAAGTTTATTGTAGACAACGAAGGTGGTGGAATTCAGCTTTATGCCGATAGTACTTCAGCAGAAATTAAAACTATCGTAAACGAAGGGCGTGGATATCTTTCAGAAAAGGTTGCCAGTCACAGTTATGATGGGAATGGTGACACTTCAGAAGAAGTACTGGGCGTAAGAACTGCCGGATTTAAGAAACCGGTTTATAATGTTCTTACTATGGGCGTCAATCCGTTTTCTCTATATAAAAATGATTACAGTCTCTACAAAACAGATTATGCAGGACCGCTAGGGAAAGCAGCTTTCAGAAACTATGATTATAAGATCCTGGATACGACTCGAACCTCAAGACCTGCTTATGTGATCTACTTTAGTCCAAAGCGTGAAGAGGTTGTAGCTGGCCTGGAAGGAATTCTCTATTTAGATACGGAAACCCTCGCTATTCAGAAGGCAAAAGCGCAACTTCTGGGAGCGGTAAAATTGGAAGTTGACTATGAATATCAATATTTCCCCGATCAAGATGTCTGGTTTCCGAAGCTACAAACGACCACTATAAAAGCAGGTTCGGGAGGAAAAGAAATTGCTGTTTTTGGAGGTACTGTTGGAATTGGAACTGTTCAGCAAAATCCTGGGATTCTTGGCAGACTCCTGGGTGCAGATGAAATAAGCCAAGATCTTTACTTAAATTCAACCGTAATACATTATGATTTCGACTTGCAGCCGCAGGCCCAGGTAAAAATTAGTGATGCCGAGATCAGGATCGATCCAGAAGCGATAGACAGAACTCAAAGTTTCTGGGAAGAAAACAGAAAAGTTGAATTCGATGATCGTGATGAAGCTACTGAACAGAAAGTAGACAGTCTTATAAAGAATCAGAATATAGAGCGTAAAATTCAGGTCAAAAAAGCCATCGCTTCTGGCTCTTACCCTATAGGTTTCTGGGATATGGACCTTGGAAAGATCTTTAAGTTTAGTAACTACGAAGGTATAAGGCTTGGATTTGGAGGAAAGACCAACGATCAATTTTCTGAGAATTTTAATCTGAACTCGTATCTCACGTACGGTTTTAAAGATGAAGTGTTCAAATATGGTTTGGGTAGCCAGATCTATCTTAATAAGAGAAATCATACGTATCTGAACTTCGGTTTCTCAAGAGATATTGATGAAATTGCTTCCGTAGATTATCTGAAAGGGAGAAATACTTTTTCTATTCTGGAACCTAGATTCGTAAACACCAATAACTATTACAATATTAGGACTTTTGCCGTTGGGCTTGAGCATAAAATCACACCAAGGCTTGATACGCAGTTGCGATTTTCACGAGAAGAAATATGGCAGATCAGAAATTACAATTATAACGATAACAATCAGTTATACAGTGATTATGATCTCCACTTTATTAAAGCCGGTTTCCTTTGGCAGCCATTTTCAAAATATCTAAGAACTCCGCAAGGTGATGTTTTACTGGAGAAAAAATTCCCTCAGTTTACTGGTCAGTTAGAACAGGCAGTTAAAATTCTGGACGGCGATTTCAACTTTACCAGAATTGGAATCAAGGCAGAGCATGAGATCTTAAGGCTCGATCAATCCAGAACCGAATTTATACTGGAAGGTAATTATGGTGTAGGAGATCTACCTCTGACACATGCTTTCCACTCCTACCCTAACAATCCTAATAGATCTAAGATTTCTCAAAGAATTTCGGTTGCTGGTCGTAACAGTTTTGAAACCATGTATTTCAATGAATTTTATTCAGACAGGCAGGTGATGTTACATATGAGACACCAGTTAAGACCGTTTATCATAAGTAAAAGTTTTCGACCAGAACTTGTTTTCATTTCAAGGCATGCCATTGGTGATTTTACTGATATTGCTAAGCACGAAGGCATAATGTTCAATACTCTTGAAAATGGATTTTCTGAAGCAGGGCTGGAGTTAAATAAATTATTTGGCGGCTTTGGTCTTAGCACAGCCTATAGATATGGAGCATATCGTCTTCCTACTTTTAAAGAAAATTTCTCTCTTAAATTTACCTTACAGGTACAGTTATAGCTCAAAGCTCGATTAATACAGTAATAACAAAGTATTTAAATAGGGTTTTTTTTACCTTTGCGCCGCTAATAGAAAGCCATGCAAAAGATCTTTAGCTTTGGATTCTGGAATTCCATCGCACGCCTTATTTTACGAAACCGAATTGTGATCATTGTACTTATACTGATCGCAACCTACCTGCTTTCCACACAATGGAAGAACATGCAGTTTTCGTATACCGAGGCTAATTTAATGCCCGATGACCACGAGGTGAACGTGAGTTATAACGACTTCCTGGAGAAGTTTGGCGAAGAGGGAAATCTTATTCTGCTAGGAGTACAGGATTCTGCCTTATTCACTCCTGAAAAGTTTAAAGCCTGGAATAAACTTACAGATACGCTACTTACTTATCCTGAAGTTGACCAGATCATTTCACCGGCCAGCCTTCAGGAACTTAAAAAGTTTGAAGATCCCAAAAGATTTGAAATGGTACCGGTGCTACCGGAAGAAGATCTGGATAGTGATATTCTCGCAGCTTTCGAAAACAAACTTTTTACGGCTCTGCCTTTCTATGAGAACCTGGTGTATAGTTCACATTCCAATACCATACAATCTGCTTTGTATCTTAATAAAGAACTGGTAAACACTAAAGCCAGAAAGATCTTTGTACTGGAAGAACTGGAACCTCTTATTGCTGAATTTGAAGAGCAGCAGGGTATCGATGTTAGAGTTTCGGGAATGCCTTATATACGAACACTGAATGCACAGAACATAGTCGATGAAATTGGACTTTTTATTGTCGCAGCCTTACTGGTCACTTCGATTATTTTCTTCTTTTTCTTTAGATCCATACGAGCAACCATTATTTCGATGGTTACTGTTTGTATTGGGGTTATGTGGGCCTTTGGGTTTATAGGGCTACTGCATTATGAGATCACAATTCTTACGGCGCTTATTCCTCCGCTAATTATCGTAATAGGAATTCCAAACTGTATTTTCCTTATTAACAAGTATCAGCAGGAGATTAAAAAGCATGGAAACCAGGCGAAATCATTGCAAAGAGTGATCACCAAAGTGGGTAATGCTACTTTAATGACCAATGTAACTACCGCATCTGGATTTGCTACTTTCATTTTAACTGATAGTCAGCTTTTAAGAGAGTTTGGTGTAGTGGCCTCTATCAACATCCTGGCGATCTTCGTTTTAAGCTTATTGATAATTCCGGTTATATACTCTTACTTAAAACCACCGCGAGACAGGCACTTAAAACATCTAAACACACGATGGATTGGCGGCTTTGTTGACTGGATGGAAGATATGGTAAGAAACCATAGAATTGCAATTTACATATCTTCTCTCGCTCTACTGATTCTTAGTATCATCGGAATTTATACCATTAAGGTTTCAGGAAGTATTCTTGAAGATATGCCTCAGGAAACCCAATTCTATAAGGATGTAAAATTCTTTGAACGGGAATTTGATGGAGTGATGCCTTTGGAGATCATGATCGATACCAAGAGACCGAAAGGCGTATTGAAGCTTTCTACTTTAAAACGGATGAATGATCTCGAAAATAAGATCGAAGAGATTCCGGAACTAAGCAAGCCATTATCCATCAACCGACTCGTAAAATACAGCAAGCAGGCGTATTACAACGGTAATCCAAAATATTACCAGTTACCAACTTCACAGGAGCAAAACTTTATAATGCCCTATGCAAAAGGTCTTTCTTCTTCGGAAGGAATTATGCAAAGCTACGTGGATTCTACTGGACAATATGCTCGAATTACCACATTCATGAAGGATGTTGGAACAGAGAAGATGGAAGAGATCGAAAATGATCTACTACCAGAAATAGAAAAGATCTTTCCATCTGAAAGATATGATGTTTCACTTACCGGAAAGGCACTGCTTTTTCAAAAAGGAACGAGTTACCTGGTTAGAAATTTAATTATTTCGTTAGGACTGGCTATACTTCTTATTGCAGGTTTAATGGCCTGGATGTTTAGAAGCTTCAGGATGATTTTGATATCTCTTGTACCAAACTTACTTCCTTTGATCGTTACTGCTGGAGTGATGGGATTTCTTGGAGTTCCTATTAAACCTTCAACGATCTTGGTTTTTAGTATTGCTTTCGGAATTTCGGTAGATGATACCATTCATTTTCTGGCAAAGTACAGGCAGGAATTAAAAGCCAATGACTGGAAGATCAAGCGCTCCGTTTATGCCGCGCTAAGAGAAACTGGTGTAAGTATGTTCTATACATCGATCGTTCTTTTCTTTGGATTTTCAGTGTTCATGATCAGTAGTTTTGGAGGAACGGTGGCCCTTGGCGGACTGGTCTCAGCCACTTTACTGTTTGCTATGTTGTCGAATTTACTATTGCTACCTTCACTTTTACTTTCGCTGGAAAGAAGTATTGCCAACAAGAAAACTTTAAAAGAACCGGCGATGCGTATTTTTGAGACTGAAGAAGAGGAGGCCAATCGCGATCAGCAAAACAATTAAATTAATATATAAAACAGCCTGCTTGCTAAGCTTCAGGCGATAAACTATCTTTGTTTTTTCTAAATTTCAACTAAATGATACAAGCAAAAGTCGCTGAAATACTTGAAAGCGATCAGTTTTTACAGGAACACCATATCAAGGGATGGGTACGCTCTTTCCGTAGTAATCGTTTTATTGCGCTTAACGATGGTTCTACTTTGAAAAACCTGCAATGCGTTATCGATTTTGAAAATACCGATGAGGAGATTATCAATCGCATAAACGTAGGTGCAGCTATATCTATCAAGGGAACTTTGAAGGAGAGTCTTGGTAGTCTGCAACGTGTTGAAATTGAAGTTTCAGAAATTGAGATTCTTGGGGATGCGAATCCTGAAGAAGTGAAACTAACTATTCTATCGCCAAAGAAGCATAGTATGGAGAAACTACGTGAGCAGGCGCATTTACGTGTACGTACGAATACTTTTGGAGCGATCATGCGTGTGCGAAGCAAACTGTCTTTCGCAGTTCACAAATATTTCCAGGAAAAGAACTTCTACCATGTTCACACACCAATTATTACGGGTAGTGATGCTGAAGGTGCCGGAGAAATGTTTCGCGTTTCTTCGCTAGACATGAAAAACCCTCCAAAAAATGAGGATGGTAGCATTAATTACAAGGAAGACTTCTTCGGAAAAGAGACTAATCTTACAGTTTCCGGACAACTCGAAGCTGAAACTTTTGCACTTGGTCTAGGACAGGTTTATACTTTTGGCCCAACTTTTAGAGCTGAAAACTCCAACACTTCCCGACATTTAGCTGAATTCTGGATGATCGAGCCAGAAGTGGCTTTCTGTGATCTGGATCAAAACATGGATCTGGCTGAAGATTTTATTAAATACGTACTTAGATACGTGATGGAACACTCTAAAGATGACCTGGAATTTCTTGCCGAAAGACAGGAGAAAGAAGATCAGTTAAAGCCTAAGGCAGAAAGAAGCGACATGGGCCTTATGGAAAAGCTCAACTTTGTGCTGGAAAACAATTTCAAAAGAGTTAGTTATACCGAAGCTATCGAGATCCTTAAAAACTCGAAGCCAAACAAGAAGAAGAAATTCAATTATATCATCGAGGAATGGGGTGCAGATCTGCAAAGTGAGCATGAGCGTTACCTTGTTGAAAAACACTTTAAAACACCGGTGATCCTTTTTGATTATCCGGCGAAGATCAAAGCATTCTACATGCGTTTGAACGAAGACGGAAAAACGGTAAGAGCGATGGACATTCTTTTCCCTGGAATTGGAGAGATCGTGGGAGGAAGCCAGCGTGAAGAACGTTTGGATGTTCTTAAAGAAAAAATGGAAGAATTGAACATTCCGGAGGAAGAACTATGGTGGTATCTTGATACCCGTAAGTTCGGAACCTGTGTTCATAGTGGATTTGGACTTGGTTTTGAAAGACTTGTTCAGTTCACTACTGGAATGGGTAATATTAGAGATGTGATCCCTTTTCCAAGAACTCCGCATAACGCAGAATTTTAAGATTGAATATTATAGCAACGCATACAGTTCCTGCAATCGAACATAAGATCCGGTTGCAGGAGTATGCGATTTCTATTTTCCCTCAAATAAACAGTCGGTCGGCACTGAAAAAGGCGATCGCAAAGAAGCTCGTCCTACTGGATGGAGAAAAAGCAACTACTGCAGACTGGATCCAACCGGGACAGAAGATCGAACTTCTCGAAGATAAATTTCAGCAAAGAAAGATCTTCAAATTTATACTTGAAGTACTATATGAAGATGAATATCTCGCTGTAGTTCACAAACCATCAGGCATTCCTACCAATGGCAATTATTTTCGAACACTGGAAAATGCCCTTCCGCATAATTTATTAGTATCAAATTTAAAAGATGCTTTACGATATCCGGTTCCTGTTCACAGACTGGATAATCCTACCGCCGGGATCATTCTCATTGCCAAAACCAGGAAAGTACAGCAATTGTTTTACAGCGCTTTTGAAAATAAATCAATCCATAAAACTTATCATACGCTGGTTCACGGCCAGCTACAATGCGTGGTGACACAGACTGCAAGTATAGACGGTAAAGCCGCAACGACCATTTTTGAACCGGTTGATAATTTTGAAATTGAGGACGAAATTTTTTCTTTGGTGAAAGCCAAACCCATCACTGGTCGCACGCACCAGATTCGTATACATTTAAGTAAAATGTCCTTGCCCATTGTGGGAGATCCAATTTATGGAATCGAAGAAGGGTATTTTAAGAACAAGAATCTGTTTCTATTTAGCTCCGGAATAAGTTTCGAGCATCCTATAACTTCAAGAGAAATGGATTTCGAATTAAAGCTTCCGAAGAGGTTTAGAAACCTCTCCCGACATAAGCTGTCTTAACAAAAATTTACCACGAACATAGTTCGTGCCAAAGCCAACTTGGATCGATTTTTCCTTATTTTTGTTAGACAAGCACTCTTTTATGCTAAAGCAACAATTAAATTTTAAACTATCTCAAAAGCTCTCTCCACAACAAATCCAGTTGATGAAGCTTATTCAATTGCCTACCCAGGCTTTTGAGCAGCGTATCAAACAGGAAATGGAAGAGAACCCGGCGCTGGAGGATGGAAAGGAAGATCGTGTCGACGAATATGATGATATAGCTAATGATAATTCAGACGATGAATACGATACCGATAGTGAAAGTATTGAGACTGAAATAGACGTTGATGAATACTTGAGTGATGATGAAATTCCAAGTTATCGACTGAATGCTAATAACTACAGTGCAGATGATGAAGACAAGCAGGTGCCTTATGCCGCTGGAACTTCATTTACGCAACATTTGAAAACTCAGTTAAGCACGATAAGACTCGATGATATTGAGCAGGATATCGCAGAATTCCTGGTGGGTAGTGTTGACGAAAGCGGATATATTAGAAGAAGCATTCAGGATATTGTAGATGATCTTGCGTTCACCCAGAATATTTACACAGACGAGGAAACGGTTGAAAAAGTCCTTAAAAAAGTACAACGTCTCGATCCTGCTGGTGTTGGTGCGCGAAGTCTTGAAGAATGCTTGATCATTCAGCTAAACCGCAGAGAATCCACAAGACAAGTGGAACTAGCCAAAGATCTACTGGAACGCTCTTTTGATCATTTCAGTAAAAAACATTACAACAAACTTCTTACCCGTCATGATATAAGCGAGGACGATCTTCGTGAGGCTATAGATGTGATTGAACATTTAAATCCTAAGCCTGGTGGAGCCTATTCTGGAAACACCAGAATGGTTGAGCATGTAATACCAGATTTCACCATCAAAATAGAAGATGGTGATCTACAGTTGAGCCTGAATGGTAGAAATGCTCCTGAAATGCATATTTCTAGGGATTACAGTAACATGCTTAAAGGTTACAAGGAATCCAAGGAAAAGACAAAGGCACAGAAGGATGCCGTTATGTTTATTAAACAAAAGCTAGATGCCGCAAAATGGTTTATTGAAGCTATTAAACAGAGACAGCAAACGCTTATGGTGACTATGAGTTCGATCATGAATTACCAGAAAGAATACTTTCTTTCTGGAGATGAACGGAATCTAAGACCCATGATCTTAAAAGATATTGCAGATGAAATTGAGATGGACGTTTCTACAGTCTCAAGAGTAGCCAATTCCAAATATGTTGACACTCCTTACGGGACCAAACTTATTAAAGAGTTCTTTTCTGAATCGATGACCAATGATCAGGGTGAAGAAGTATCTACAAGAGAAATAAAAAAGATCCTGGAAATGTCAATAGAAGAAGAGGATAAAAGAAAACCTCTTACAGATGAAAAGCTAGCTAAGGTCCTGAAAAGCAAAGGCTATCCTATTGCCAGAAGAACGGTTGCGAAATATCGCGAACAACTGGATATTCCTGTAGCAAGATTGCGAAAAGAGATCTAATGAAAATCCTGCTTAGGCTTTCCTCATACGTATTCCATCCCTTGTGGATGCCATTCTTTGGAAGTCTGTTTTACTTTATTTTTATACCAAGGTATTTTCCAGACGAGATCGTGAAGGCTAAATTAATGGCAATAGCGATCATTACGATATTCATCCCGGTAGTATTCTATTTTTTACTGAAGAATCTTGGAAAGGCAGAGTCGGTTTTTCTGGAGAAAGTTGAAGAAAGGCGCTGGCCACTATTCTTCTTTTGCTTGTTAATATTGATGGTTTTACATCAAATCTTGAACTTCTATAATTACCCCGGACTTTATTATTACTTCGCAGGCATACTTATTTCTACTCTATTAGCTTATACCTTGAGCTGGTTCAGGCTTAAAGTCAGTTTGCATATGATGGGAATCACCGGTCTATTAATGTTCGTTACCGGCTTCTGTATTTACTTTCACCTTTACTACATTTATACCGTGGCTTTTCTTATCATCGCCTGCGGACTTACAGCATCATCGAGGCTTTATTTTAAAGCCCATACAAACTCAGAACTATGGCTGGGAAGTCTAATAGGTTTAGGACCACAATTACTCCTATTCAATCTCTGGTTTACAGAATATAGAATGTCAGACCTATTTTTAAAGTAGATACATCCAAAGATTCATTCTGAAGTGAAGCGTCTTTGAAAAAAGGGATCAAAGAATAGTAGAAATGAAAGTTGAATGTGTTGTAACCAAAGGTAAAAGTTGCTCCAGCCCGGAATTTATTCAGTTCTGAAAGATCATTTATAACACTCTGTTCTGCGTCATCTTTATAATTACTTCGGAAGTTATAAATATACCCTAAACGAACACCGGTATATATCCTCCAGAACTTATAAGATTCTGATGTTGAAGTACGCCATCTAAATTCAAAAGGCAATTCGAACTGTTGTGTCGTATAGCGATTGGTATCATAATCTATGTCTTCTAAGGATTGAAATTCTGTGACACCGGAAGCAGACTTAGTAATACGCAAATTCTGACCATAACTATCAATTCCCCAACCAATCCCAAGACCGAGAGCTATGTTTCTACGTTCATTTAAAGGTATATCCCGAATTACCCCCAGGTTTATACCTCCGGAAAAACTTTCCTGAGAAACTGCTTCAGGTTTATTCGTGATCAAATTAAAACTAAAACCGACGTAGAATTGATCCTCTCTGTAAAGGCTGTCTATGGTAAAGGGTACTGAATCCGGGATCTTATACTGCCGCTCATCTTCCTGCGCAATTGAGAGTACAGGAAAAAGTAATGTTAAGGTAAGAATGATCAGTTTGATCCTCATGGTTTATAATAAGCTATAAATATAAAAAACATCCTGCCTGGTTTTACCCGGACAGGATGCTTTCTATAATTAAATTGAAAAGATATTAGTTAACGTTCTTACCAGCTTCTCCCTTTTTGGTAGTATAGTTGATCTTCAACGCTTCTGCTTTTCTTAGTTCCTGCTTGATATCAGATACAAGCCCCATATTGGTTTCTTCATCTACTTTTAGAGCAGTAGTAAGATATGGAACTAGTTCTTCACGCTTAGATTCCCTTTCAGCGTAGATAAATTTCTGCACTTCTTCAACACTAGCGAATTTATCATTCAATTGAATTCTAGCTTCAGTACCATACTTAGCCTGGTATCTCTCGCTTGGTTTCCCTGCATAGATATACATGATCAAATCCTTCTTATCCAATTTTTCCACCTGATCTGCAAAAGGTAAATTATTTTGAATCATTAAAGTATTGTCACGCATTACAGTTGCCACCATAAAGAAGAACAATAGCATAAAAACGATATCAGGCAAAGATGCCGTGTTTACAGCAGGCAACTCTCCAGATTTCTTCTTTTTAAACTTTGACATAATTTAAGTCGTTTTCTTTATTTAGTTCTAACTCGTTGGTTCGGCTTCAGATAATTTCTGAGGGATCATATCAGATATCACATCGATCTTTTCCTTCAAAGCTTCTTTATCACCAGTATACCTTGGATCGTTATAATTACTCTCCATTTTCGTGAAGGTTGTTCCATACATTCTTTGAGCTTCACGATCTCTAAGCTGATTGTATGCAGCTACAAGTTCGTTCTGTACAGCTATATATGTTCCATATTCAGTCCCACGGTTATTGACCAAAGAAATGATGGCTTTTTGTGGGTTCACAGAAGATCCTGAATCTTTAGGACCTTGACAAAAACTACATGCTTCGTCTCCAGTACCTCCTCCATTATCAAGAAATTCAACAGCTGCTGCACGCAGTTCTCCAATTTCCATGCTCTCATCCTCAACCAGCAGCTCGTTATTACTGTTCACAAGCACCGTAAAGATGTTACGTTGTTTAATAACCGGAGGATCCTGCTCTTCAGGTTGCCATGGCGGTAATTTCCTGCTTATTCCGCTATCTGTCTCAATGGTAGTTGTTACCAGAAAGAAGATTAGAAGTAAGAAGGCGATATCTGCCATAGACCCGGCATTCACTTCCGGTGCTGATCTCTTTGCCATATTATTTAGCTAGTTTTTTTATTCCGGAGAATACCATTGCAGCAATCGCGATTCCTGCAAGTATATAGAAGGTAATTAATCCTGCGCCCACCCAGTGATCACCAGATGCAGACAGCATAGTACCATCTTTCAATTGAGTTGCCTCACCATCACTTAATACATAAGCGACAATAATGATCACTGCAAAAGATCCCACGGCAATAATTGTGTTCTTAATATTTCCTCTGAATAAACCTACGATCACAAAGATAGCAACTAATACAACTACAGCTGCAAGAACTAGATACGCTATCCACATGTAAGGGTCTAAATGACTCCCCTGTAAGTCTGCCGAGGCTTTTATTGCGTCTCCGCCTGTAACGATTATCCTTCCTAAAAGGATCAATCCCACGACACCAATGACCAGTGCCAGATATTTTAATACTTTATGTAAAGTCATAATTTACGTTGTCTTAGATTCGTTTTTTATTCTTGTAAGCTACCAACATATCGATAAGAAGAATAGATGCATCTTCCATATCATTTACAATGCTATCAATCTTAGCAATGATATAGTTGTAGAAAATCTGAAGAATAATCGCAACGATCAAACCAAATACTGTTGTAAGAAGTGCTACTTTAATACCACCTGCCACAAGTGAAGGCTGCATATCTCCAGCTGCTTCAATACGGTCAAAAGCTTGAATCATCCCGATTACAGTACCCATGAAACCAAGCATTGGTGCAAGTGCAATAAATAAAGATACCCAAGATACATTCTTCTCAAGCTGTCCCATTTGAACACCACCGTAAGCAACTACTGCTTTCTCAGCAGCTTCGATGCTTTCATCTGCTCTATCAAGACCCTGATAGTAAATTGAAGCAACAGGCCCTTTTGTATTTCTACAAACTTCCTTAGCAGCCTCGATACCACCACTATGAAGTGCGTCCTCAACATCCTGAGCTAACTTCTTAGTATTCGTAGTAGATAGGTTTAAAAAGATAATTCTCTCAATGGCAATAGCCAAACCAAGAATTAAACACAAAAGTACGATCCCCATAAATTCCGGACCACCTTCGATGAAACGTTTTTTAAGCTCCTGGTGGAAACCAAGGTCTTCTTCTTCCAGTTCATCACCGGCCATTGCTTCTTCGTCATCCTGTACAAAGCTCACAATCGTTCCTGGCAAATTATTCGTACCGTTAGCCGCCTGTAGATTATAGGTTCCAAGAACCGTAATCGCGGCGATTACCAAAATAGAAAATAATCTTTTCATTACTGTTTGTCTTAATTTAATTAGTTAAAGGTTAAAGATATAAATTATTTTAAATAAACACTTAGCAGAGAGGAAGGGATTCGAACCCTCGATACGCTTGTGACGTATACACACTTTCCAGGCGTGCGCCTTCGACCACTCGGCCACCTCTCTGTATTTGTTAGGCTCGGCAAATAACGAAAAAAATAATTACCCGTCAAGAAACCCGCCATTAATTTTAAGACATTTCACCTCGAAGGGAGGTTTCGAAGATCGTTTTGAAAACTTTTGGAGATAAGTCTTTACCTATCAGGTACATTAGTTTACTTACCGCAGCTTCGGTAGTGATATCCTTTCCGGAAACCACCCCTACTTTCTTAAGACCTACACTGGTTTCATACTGTCCCATGTTCACACTTCCTGCTACGCATTGCGTCACATTGACCACAAAAAGCCCTTCTTTTATTTTCTTCCGAAGAAGTTCGAGAAACCAGGATGTATTCGGCGCATTCCCGCTACCGTAAGTCTCTAACACCACTCCTTTTAGCCCAGGTTTGGCCAGAATATGCTCCACCGTGCTCTCGCTTATTCCCGGAAACATTTTTAATACGAGTATATTATCGTCAAAACCTGTATGTAATTTTGTTTTCTGCTTTCTATTGGGAGCCCAAAGTGCCTTATAATTAACCGAAAGATATACACCAGATTCGGCGAGAGCAGGATGATTCATGGAAGAAAATGCCTGAAAATGCTCGGCATTAATCTTTGTAGTCCTGTTCGCCCGGTATAATTTGTACTCAAAATAAAGCCCAACTTCAGAAATAACTGGTTTTCCATTCTTTCTTAAACCTGCAACCTGAATACTTGTGATCAGGTTTTCCTTAGCATCTGTCCGCAAATCCCCGATAGGCAACTGCGAACCGGTGAAAATGATTGGCTTCGTTAGGTTTTCGAACATAAAACTCAGCGCTGAAGCGGTATATGACATGGTATCACTCCCATGTAACACCACAAACCCATCGTAATCATCGAATCGTTCGTGGATCACATTTGCGATCTTGATCCAGTATTCGGGATTCATATTGGAGGAATCGATAGGATCACCAAAGGTCATGGTTTCGATCTCATGCTCAAGAATCTTCAATTCCGGGATGTTATGCAAAAGCTCATCAAAATTGAAAGCTTTTAGCGCACCAGTCTCATAATCCTTGATCATCCCAATGGTACCACCGGTATAAACAAGTAGTATCTTGGAATTATCCTTCATTAAGTCCCAGTTTATTGATTACAGGATTCGCATACATTAACAGGTAACTATTCAAAGCCAGCGGATTTTTGACATCCACACGTCTGCTAACTCTACGGTCAAACTGTCTTTTCTCCTTTTCTGTGTATTTATCTGTAAAACGCTCCTCATTTCTTAGTAGATCACAGGCTATATAGTTCGATGGCCATAACTTATAATTCTTATGGATCGCTTTATCAATGAGTTTGGAAACTGCCTGAAGCTGATCATTGACTGAAAGATTCTGCTCACGAATATAATCCAGGTCTGCTGAAGTGATCACTTCGCCCGCATTCAGGCGTATTCTACCTTTTTGACCCATCGCGCCCTGCATGATACTATTAAAGTCTTCATTGGCGCTTTTCTTATATTCCTCCTGCATTCTTTTTGCCAGTACTTCCGGCATCTTCAGCATATCTGTAGGATCGAATTCATAAGAAATGGAAACCGGTACGATCTTGATCTTAGCCAGGTAATCGAGAAGATCCAGGTCACCTTTGGCCATCCCGATCATCTTGAGAACACCCTGTTGGGTCACATCATTACCATCTTTGGTTCGCCCTTCTCTTTGCGCCATCCAGATCGATCTTGAGTCTTCCAGTAATCCTCTCGTATATTCTGAAAGTCGCATGGAACTTTTAAGCATCTCACGCGGACTCTGATTTCGAAGAACCAGAAAATTTCGATTTAACTTTGCCAGGGCAGCAAGGAAAGGTTTCTGTACCAGATTATCGCCAATAGCTGAAGCCGTCATCACCAGGTCATGGTTGTATAGCGTATAATTAAGCAACGAAGTATCTAACAGAATATCCCTGTGATTGGAAATATAGAAGTATGATTCATCCTGATCAAGTTTATCAAAACCACGGTCACTAAGACCCTCACTGGTTTTCTCCAGAACTTTCTCTACACTATAGTAAATTACCTTGCTTTGAAAATCCTTAATAGAATAGCAATCTGCGAGTATGGTCCTGATCTCGTCATATTCCAGATCGGGAAAGGTAAATTGCAGAAGCGCCTTTACCATGGGATGTTTCACATACTGCTGCAAAGCAGGATTTACCTCTTCATCGTCGTAAAAACGTATATCATCAAAATTTTGCACCTATCTCTAATATTAGTTCAACAAATGAACAAAATTTATGTTTAACAGCTTTAGATTCCAAAGACTTCCTTTGAGTTTTTGGTAGTTACCTCCGCAATGGTCTCCACTGGGAGTTCATATATTTCCGCTAATTTCTCGGCAACCTTTAATATAAAGACAGGATCGTTTCTTTTTCCGCGGAAAGGTTTAGGAGCCAGGTATGGAGCATCTGTCTCAAGAACAATCTGCTCTAGCGGAATTTGAGCCATGAATTTATCGATTCCACCATTTTTGAAAGTAACCACTCCGCCAATACCGAGTTTCATATTATAGGAAAGCGCCTGTTGCGCCTGCTCGAAATTCCCCGTAAAGCAATGAAAGATCCCAAAAAGATCATCACCTTTTTCTTCTTCTAATACTGAAAATACCTCATCAAAAGCATTACGACAATGAATAACAATTGGAAGTTTGTACTTTTTCGCAAGCTGTATCTGTCTTCTGAAAGCGTCCTGCTGAATTTCCAGCGTGGATTTATCCCAATACAGATCGATTCCAATTTCTCCTACAGCGTAAAATTTGCGCTTTGCAAGTTCCTCTTCTACATGCTTTAATTCATCTTCATAATTCTCCTGCACATGAGTAGGATGTAATCCCATCATCAAAAATATGTTATCTGGAAATGCTTTTTCCAGCTCATACATACTTTGGGTAGTTTCTGAATCTATCGCCGGAATGAAAAAACGGGTCACGTTTTGAGCGATGGCATCCTGAATAAGTTGCTGCCGGTCGCCATCAAATGAGTCACTATATAAATGAGTGTGCGTATCTGTAACTGTCATATCGCAAAAGTAAGATATGCGATACAATCATAAAACCAATTTAGCTGAAGTTCTTATTACTGAAAGGTTTTTATACTGAAACTGAATGCTTTTCAGCGATCTTCCCGGCGAGGTAAGCCGCATCTTTTTTGATTCCGCCAAGGGTTGCAGAACCTCTGGTATGTAACCAGGGCAGGCCAATAAAGTAAAGACCTTCCATATTGCTTACTCCACGATAATGTTCAGGGTAGCCGTTCTTGGCCAGTTCCAGTCCTTCAATCCATTCAAAGTTTGGTCGGTAACCAGTAGCCCAGACGATATTCTTTATGTCCCGAAGCTCTTCCTTTTCGGTAAGAATACGTTCGTTTTCAGCATCTTTCGTTTTACCCACAGCGCTCACATTTTCCCTGGCAAGAATCCCTTTTACATCTGTTCCAATTACGGGTTGTCGCGAATTACTGATCTTTTTTCCCAGCCATGTATCTCTGCTGAAGCTTAAAAAACCAGATTTTGTAAACCACCACCAAAGTGTTTTACCCATTATTTCCTGCGGAAGTACTTTTACATCTGTAGTTCCTGAAAAATAGGTTTTGCGATCATTTTCAGAAATTTCATCGAGGATCTGAAATCCGCTATCTCCGGCTCCCACCACCATCGCAGGTCCTGGCTGCAACTGTTCTGGGTTCTTATAATAGTTGCTATGGATCTGAAAAACTTCAGAAGAGATCTTTTTGGAGAAAGCTGGTGTATAGGGAATATGAAATGGCCCTGTAGCAATAATTACATTTCTGGCTTTTAGATCACCTTGCGGCGACTTCAGAAGAAAATGATTATTTACTCGTGTGATCTTTTGGATGTAAGTTTCTAACTGAACCGGAAAATCAAAATTCTGCACGTATTCTTTAAAGTAGCCGGCGACTTCAGTTTTCGATGGGTAATGACCTTTTTTAGCCGGAAATTCCATCCCGTGCATATTATTAAATTCAGAAGGAGTAAAAAGAGTAAGAGAATCCCATCGATTCATCCATGAAGCACCAATTTCGGCTTCTTTATCCACGACCAGGAAGTTATGACCCTGTTGTTTTAGATAATAGGCCATGGCCAAACCTGCCTGTGCCGCTCCTACCACGATAAAATCCAACATCATTTAACTTTTTTGCAAAAGTACGCTTATTTAAAGGTTTCTGAAAATCAGATCTTTCAGAATATAAACTCCTTATAACTCCAGAATTGGTAAAGGAACAGGATAAGAAATGCAAAGGTGACGATGAATTCCATAAAGCTGGAAGCCAGCAGACCGAGAAAAGAACCAAAAGCAGCCTTTCCAGCCGTTCTGGAATCAGATTTATTTAGAATTTCTCCAATAAAAGCACCTACAAACGGACAAATAAGAATAGCGAACGGAAATGGAGCAAAAATCCCTATGATCAAACCTATGGTTGCACCGATCATTCCTTTACGGCTTCCTCCAAATTTCTTAGTTCCCATTGCTGGGATGGCAAAATTGAGAATATAGAAAAGGATGGCAACAAAAAGTGTGATTCCAAGGAACACGTAATTCACTCCTACTCCCGGAATAAGGAAAAATATAAGCAGCCCAATCCAGCTTAATGGTACTCCAGGCAAGACCGGCAGAAAACTTCCCAGGATCCCCAGGATCATAAAAATCGCCGCTACACTTAATAATACTATCTCCATACTATTTCTTTTTCTGAACGAAGATAATCAACTTAAAATCATTTTTTAACTAAATAATTAGTTCAAACTAAAAGATTAGTTCTATATTAGCTTCAACTTATTCATTTACCATGAAACAATTAACCAAGGCAGAAGAAGAGATCATGCAAATTCTCTGGCATCTAAAAGAATCTAATGTGAACGGAATCATTGATGAAATGCCCGAGCCTAAACCGGCCTACAACACGGTTTCGACAATTGTAAGAATCCTGGAGAATAAGGAATTTGTAGATCATAGAAAAAAGGGAAAAGGTTATATCTATTTTCCAAAAGTTGAGAAAGAAACCTATAGCAACCAGAGCATTAACCAGTTGATGAACAATTATTTTAATGGTTCATTTCAAAGTATGGTTAGCTTTTTTATGAAAAAGAACGAGATGAAATCAACAGATCTCGAAGCAATCTTGAAAGAAATCAATAAAGATAATAAGTGATGGAACATTATATCATCCAGGTAATTTTATTCCAGCTGGCATTTTTCGTGATCTACGAAGTATTGCTGGAAAAAGAAACCTTTTTTAAACTTAACCGTGCGTACTTGATTGCAACTCCTATCCTGGCGTTTTTGATTCCATTTGTAAAAATTGGGAGCTTACAGCAAAGTGCACCAGCACGCATAATGCAACAATTTAGCGATCAAACAATGATCTTAATGCCGGAGGTTATGATTGGTGAAACCTCGAAAGCCGCGACTGCGAATCCTGTTCAGGCCGATCCTTCGATCAACTGGTTGTTCTGGTTATATCTTGCAGGAGTAGTCATTAGTTTAAGCATATTTATTTTCAAGCTCATTAAACTTCAGAAGATCGCTCGAAAAAGTAAAACTCTTGATGTTCGTTACTACGAGCTGAGGGAGGTTCCAGATTCGTATACTGCTTTTACCTATTTCAATAAGTTATATATAGGAGACCAAATTTCAGAAAAAGACCGACAGCATATCATCACGCACGAATTGGTACACCTGCACGATCATCACGGTTTTGATTTAATGGTTTTCGAACTATTAAAGATCCTGTTCTGGTTCAATCCGCTTATCTATATTTTCCAGTCACGTCTGGCTACGCTTCATGAGTATATTGCTGATAGTACCACCGTTCAAAAATCGGGAAAAAAGCAATATTTCGAACAGTTGCTCAATACAGCCTTCGGAACAGAAAACTTTTCATTCACCAATCAATTTTTTAGTCATTCATTAATCAAAAAACGAATCATTATGTTACAGAAAAATCAATCATCCAACATTTCAAAATTCAAGTTTTTACTCATCATTCCCTTGCTAATGCTAATGCTCACTTATGTTGCATGTTCAGATGATAATTCAATTGAACAAAGCACGATGGAAGTTAGTAAGGCAGAACATGAAAATCTCGTGGATTCATATTGGACAGAATTAAAAGAAATGGAAGCAAAAGGATTGAGCTGGGATAAAATAGCTTCTACACATATTCCTCAGGAACCGAAAGCAGAACAAACTAAGGAAGAATATTACAGATTCTTAGTTTTTACCAAATGGGTCATGGAAAGTAGCAAGGAAAGAAAAATAAAGAATGGAACCTATAGCGAGTCTGACAAGAAATTTTCGGCTCGCAATAATGAACGTTTTGAAATAACTTATGATGAATATTTACAAAATCGAAAAAACAATAAAATCAGTGAACCAGTAATTATAGAGACGAAGGAAGAAAAAACCTCATCAGTACCATTTGCTGTGATCGATAAAGTTCCTGCCTTTCAGGAATGTGACCAATGGGTGGATGACGCTAGAAAAAATTGTACTTCTTCAGAAATTTCAAAATTCGTCAACAAGAACTTCAATACTTCCCTAGGAAAGGAATTAGGACTTGAAGGAATAAATCGTGTTATCGTTCAATTCAGAATTGATGAAAACGGACAGGTTCAGGATATTAAATCAAGAGCTCCGCATCCGAGATTAGAAGAGGAAGCTAAAAGAGTAATTTCTGAACTTCCATCATTTATTCCTGGAGAACAAAATGGTCGTGCCGTAAGTGTCATGTATAGTCTACCAATCGCATTTAAGGTCCAATAATAAATTCAAAAACAAGATTATGAGAATCAATAAAATTAAAAATCTACTTAGCCTCTTTGTATTGCTAATTTCTCTTTCAGGTTTCAGCCAGGAGATGGCTACACCCTTTGCGGTGGCAGATAAATCACCGGTCTTTCCTGGATGTGAATCGCTATCTGGCAATGATCAGAAAGATTGCACGGTGGAGCGAATCACCAATCATGTGAATAAAAATTTTAACACCGCTCTGGGAAAAGAATTGAATCTTACCGGTCGTCAACGTATCGTTGTGAAATTTGTGATAGGGAAAGACGGTGATATTAGAGATGTTGAATCAAGATCTCTGGCAAAAGAAGCTGATGTTAGAGCCAGCCTCCAAGCTGAAGCTACTCGCGTGATCAAATCATTGCCAAAGATGCAAGCGGGTGAATTTGAGGGTGAGAAAGTGGCGATCGCCTATGCTTTGCCCATAGAATTTGCTACGCCTCAAAAAGAAACTAAGAACGGATAATATTCAATAATTTGAAATTTTTACTAGCCCTGATTCTTACAATAATTGTCCTGCTGCCAACCTATGCGCAGCAGGACATTTTAAATAATGCTGATAGTCTTGCAGCGGTTGGTAATCGTGAAGAAGCCATTAAATTATTGGCAGACTTGCCTGATAAAGATGCTAAAATTCTATTGAAACTGGCGAAATTTCAGCAGTCGGAAGGAAATATCAAAGCTGCACTTGAGAATTACAAACATGTAACACAACAACATCCTGAGAAGGTTTTAACCATGCAGGACTATGGAGAACTGCTACTTGAAAACGGGAAACTTGAGCTGGCAGATAGTATCTTCAGTAATTTAAAAGAAAGATATCCTGAAAATGCTGGCTTTACCTATAGATTAGGGCTTACCAAAGAGAAGCGCAAACTGGATACCCTGGCTAATCGTTTATTTTTCGAAACCGTTAGTTATGATCCTACACATCAGGGAGCACTTTACAAAACCAGTAAATATCAATTAGCTCGCGGTAGAAAACATGAAGCGATTGTACTCGCGCAGGCTGGTTTGAAAAAACGTCCAAAAAATGTAAGTCTTTTATCTATTCTGGGCCAGGCTTATATGTCTACTTTTCAGTTTGACAAGGCGATACCGGCGTTTAAAACGATCGTAGAAGAAGGTGAAGCTTCAGAATTTGTACTGCAAAAGCTCGCAAAAGCCTATCGTATGACCAACCAGTTATCAAAAGCTTTGGAAACCTATAAGCAAATGCTCGACATTAATGATATGAATAGCGCTGCGCATTCTAACATTGGCGTCATCCTGATGGAAATGGACAGGCATAAAGATGCGAGAGAACATTTCTATAATGCACTTTTTATAAAAAATCCCAGAGTTGACAACGAGTTTCTGAATCTTGGACTTGCTTCAAAGGAACTCGAAGATTTTAAAGAAGCCTACCGGTTTTTCAAATTTGCGATCGAAGAAAATGAAGAAAACGAAAGGGCTTTACTGGAACTGGCGCTTACTGCCGACAGGTATTTTGAAGATAAAAAATCTGTGGCTGAACATTACCAGCGATACCTTGACAGGTATGCCGGAAATGGAAATCCTGCTATGATCGAAATTGCAAAATACAGGTTAAGTGAGCTTAAAAAAGAGGAGCATTTTTCGGAATAGCAGATAATTTTCCTAACCTGCTAGATTTCACTATTTTTGGAATCCGAAAGCTAACTTTTAATGAAGAAGATATTATTTGCAGTTGCCATTTCAGTTCTGTGCTCCTGTAATTTCGAAACCAGGAAAATTTCTTCTGAAGAGGTTCTGGAGCAGGAATCACGCACATTGAACTGGAAAGAAGTGGATGAGTATCCCGCTTTCGAAGATTGCCAGAATCTCACCGATCTTGCCGAAGCTAAAGATTGCTTCGCCCGCCAGGTCTCCACGACAATTTATAGCCACCTGGCAAGTCAGCAACCCGTAGTAACCAAAAGCATTGACGATACGCTTTTTATTTACCTGGAAATCGACAAGAACGGGAAACCGCAAGTTGAATCCATAGAAGTGGATACCACAGTGACCAATCAATTACCAGATATTAAGAACTGGATCAGGCAGAGTATTGATTCCTTGCCTAAAATTTACCCGGCGAGCAAAAGAGGAATTCCTGTATCTACTGTGTTTAAAATGCCTGTAGTTGTAAAAGCCGAATAAATCTATTTTCGGTAACCTCTTCCCTTCCACTTAAAACCTACGAATAGAGAAGTCAGCGAAATTCCTGAAGAAAATAAAGGGTAGGCAATACTACTCAAGGCATAACTTCGCATACTTGCCTTCCTGTCAAAAAATACCGCAGCTTTATAGATCAACATAAAATCCAGGTTAAACTTTATAAGGAATGCAATCATAAGCCACTGAAGATAGCTGGCGTCGAACAGGCAAAGCACTAGTCCTATAATTAATGCTGCATTCATTAGAAACACGGTCAAAGCAGCAAACCTGGCAAAACTATCATCGTAACCGGCAGATTTTGCTGCCCAGCGTAAACGTTGCTGTATAAAGCTTCGAAGATCTTTCTGCGCCGAAGTTGTTACGATCATGTTATTACTTCTAACAAAATCGATCTTTCTTTTGTGTTCTTTAAATTTCTGAAGTAAAAAAACATCATCACCACCTGCATAGTTGCCGGACTGCTTATAACCGCCAACTACCTGGAATGCTTTTTTCTTAAAGCATAGATTTGCCGCATTACATATAAATGGCTTTCTCAATCCAAAAGAACCAATCGTAGTAGCCTGCAAACTCATAAAATCAATGAGATCAAATTTTCGGAATAGTGGATCTTCAGGATGAACTTCGACGAATATTACCGGAGCTGCAATTAGATCTGAATCCTGAGACTCTATATAATTATCAAATCCCTGCAACCAGTTTTCAGGAACTTTACAATCGGCATCTGTAGTGACTATATATTCAAATCTGGATTTATCTATACCGACCTTTATAGCATCTTTTTTTGCTGAAATGGATTCTCTCTGGTTTTGCAAGAGCTCGATCGAAAGATCAGCATGCATCTTGCGAAATTCCTGAACCAGTTTTTCTGAATCATCTTCAGAAGAATCATTGATCAAAAGAATCTCAAATTTGTTCTTCGGATACTTCAAATTTTTCAAAGAGTCAAATAAACCGGGCAAATGTAACTGCTCATTTCTAAACGGAATGATGATGGAAAAACCGGTTTCAAAAGGAGAAACAAAACGAGGATTGTTTTTTAAATTTCTCCAACCATATAAAAGTGATAAGAGTAAAATTATATAAGACAGACAAATGCCGGCTAGGATGTAGACAGGAAGCATGGCCATAAATTGCGAACGCCAGATTTTAAATGATTAGTTTTGCAGAAGTCCAAATTAGGCAATTTTAGTGAGTAGCACGACAGACAAAAGAACTATACAAGGGGAAAGGATCATCCTGGGAATTGACCCCGGAACCACGATCATGGGTTTTGGTTTGATCAAGGTGGTTAACAAGAACATGAGCTTTATTCAAATGAATGAGTTACAGCTCAACAAATACAGCGATCATTATGTAAAGCTGAAACTAATTTTCGAGAGAACCATTGAACTTATAGACACCTATCATCCCGATGAAATTGCTATTGAAGCACCGTTCTTCGGGAAAAATGTGCAATCCATGTTAAAACTGGGTCGGGCGCAGGGCGTGGCTATGGCCGCTGGATTATCGCGCGAAGTTCCTATTACAGAATACCTTCCGAAGAAAATTAAAATGGCGATAACCGGGAATGGAAATGCCAGTAAAGAGCAGGTTGCAAAGATGCTGCAAAGTATGCTGAAGATCGGGGAACTTCCAAAAAACCTTGATGCTACAGATGGTCTGGCTGCAGCGGTTTGCCACTTTTATAATTCTGGAAAAACCGAAATTGGCAAAAGCTACACAGGCTGGAGCGCCTTTGTAAAGCAAAATCCGGGTAAGATCAAATAGGTCATGAGCGGAATCTATATTCATATTCCATTTTGCAAACAGGCATGTCACTATTGTGATTTTCACTTTTCAACCTCTACAAAGAAGAAGGGGCAACTTGTTGAAATGCTTAGCAGGGAACTGAAATTGCGAAAAAATGAAATTCCCGGACTTATACAAACCATCTACTTTGGAGGCGGAACTCCTTCTCTACTCTCTGCGGAAGAACTTGAATTGATTTTTGAAAGCATCAACCAGAATTTTGAAGTTTCAAATAGTGCCGAGATCACTCTCGAAGCAAATCCTGATGATCTTTCAGAAGAAGTTTTAAAAACGTTGAATGATTCACCAGTAAACCGACTAAGTATTGGTGTGCAATCCTTTTTTGAAGCAGATTTGAAATTGATGAATCGCGCACACAACGCAACAGAAGCATTAGAAAGCCTGAAACTTACGAAGCGATATTTCGATAATATTAGTATTGATCTTATTTACGGAATTCCCGGACAATCTGATAAGCAATGGATCGAGAATCTAGAGATCGCTCTGGAACTGGACATTCCTCATATTTCTAGTTATGCGCTTACCGTTGAACCAAAAACAGCACTGGAAAATTTTATCAAGAAAGGAAAGATCCAACCGGTCACCGACGAGAAGTTCAGGAAGCATTTCGATATCCTGGTGCAAAAGCTTACAACCGCTGGATTTGAACATTATGAGTTTTCAAATTATGGAAAACCAGGTTTTCACTCAGAAAACAATATGGCTTACTGGCTGGGTAAAGCTTATCTGGGAATTGGACCGTCTGCCCATTCTTATGACGGTAAGACCAGAAGCTGGAACGTGGCGAATAATTCATTATATATTTCGGCATTAGCAGAAAATAAAATTCCGCAACAGCAGGAAGTTTTATCGCTAACAGATTCTTATAACGAATATATTATGACGAGGTTACGCACAAAATTCGGCGTAAATTCAGAAGATATTTACCGCAACTTTGGAAAGCTTTACGAACAACATTTTATAAAGGAAGCACAAATTTTTCTTGAAAACGGACAAATAGAAAAGCGTGATACCGAATTCCATATTTCTGAAAAAGGTAAATTTCTAAGCGATGGAATTGCCGCAGAGCTCTTTTACCTTGATGACTATAATTTTGGTGAGTCTCAAAAATATCAACTTCACCGCTAGCCTATTATCGGTTTACAATCTTACATTTGTTGAGCATATTCATCTCTTATGATCGCCAGCATACATTACCAGAATTCAGATTTTCGTGTAGATCTTTCCAAACCTCTGGATATTTCCATTAGTCTGCGTGGTGATGAAAAAAATCCAATCGCCTGGTATCTGGAACATCCTGAGATCAAGCCGGTTGTTGATGGCAATTTTATTGGAAAAGTAAGTGCGGGAGCTTCAGTGAATTTCAACAATATCAGCTTTAATCCCCATGCTCATGCAACGCATACCGAGTGTGTTGGTCATATCACCAAAGAACCAAATTTTATTCAGCAGCATTTAAAACGTTTCTTTTTTAAGGCAGAAGTGATCTCTCTAGAACCAGAAATTGCTGGTGAAGACCGTATTTTTAGAAGAGCACAATTCGAAAAAGCTTTAAAAGATTCTACGGCTGAAGCGATCATTATCAGGACGCTACCAAATTATATTGGTAAGATCTCCAAACATCATTCTCATACGAACTGGCCATATCTAGAGGAGGCGGCGGCTAATTTTTTGAGAGAACACGGAATCGATCACCTGCTTATAGATCAGCCTTCTGTAGATAAAGAGAAGGATGAAGGAAAACTTCTGGCTCACAAAGCTTTCTGGAACTACCCGAAGGAGATCCGTTACCATGCGACGATCACAGAATTGATCTATGTTCCAAATAAAATTGAGGACGGCGCCTACTTTCTAAGTTTGCAGCCGGCATCTTTCGAAAATGACGCAGCACCATCAAAACCAGTCTTATATAAAATTCTCAACAAATGAAACTTAGTTTGAAAATCGAAGAATTTGCAATGCTTATTCTGGGGGTTTTTCTCTTCACAAAACTGGATTATAGCTGGTGGTGGTTTGCAGGCTTATTTTTAGTTCCCGATATTGGCATGTTGGGTTATCTTGCAAGTGATAAGATTGGTGCATATTCCTATAACATTTTTCATCATAAAGGAATTGCTATTGCGATCTACCTGATGGGAATCATGCTCGATCATGCATTTTTACAGCTTTCCGGAATCATGCTATTTGCACATTCCAGTTTTGATCGTTGTTTTGGATATGGTCTTAAATATGAAAAAGGATTTAAATTCACTCATTTAGGTGAAATAGGTACATAATATGGAATTACTATTTATAGGACTTGCAGCCGGTGCGGTTGCTGCATACTTTATTTTTTCGATCTTCAATAAGAATCGATCCATGGAGAAGACCAATGAACAATCTGTTGTTCTTATGGATAAGATTAGAAGCGTTTGCAAATTTATCACTGTAGAAGGTGATTTTTCTGAGATCTACCACTACGAGAATCTAAAGGAAAAATACATTAGCCTGGTCTTCGGAAAAAAGAAAGCCATTGTGCTGGTACAGGCGAAAGCACACGTTGGATTTGATCTTAGCAAGGTGAGAATGCAAAGCGATAATGAGAATAAAAAGATCATACTCACCAATTTCCCACAACCGGAATTATTGACGATCGAAACAGATTTTAAATACTACGATAAACGTGAAGGCTGGGCGAATCCTTTTACAACCTCAGATCTTACAGACATTAACCGTGACGCCAAAAAAACCATTGTAGACAAGATACCTCAAAGCGGACTCATGGAGCAGGCACAAAAAGAAGCTTTGGGTACGATCGCGCTAATGGAAAAGATCGTGGAAACCATCGGCTGGAAACTCGATTATTCAGCACTTACCATCGAAAATACGGAAGCTCCTAAACTGGAAAAATAAGATCTGCCTCTTTTATTAAACACTAATTTTTATGAATATCGACCAGTTCAGAGATTATTGCTTAGTAAAAAGAGGGGTTTCTGAGCATTTACCTTTTGGCCCGGATAATCTTGTTTTTAAGGTCATGGGCAAGATGTTTAGCATTGCCAGCCTCGATGAAGTTCCACTTAGAGTGAATTTAAAATGTGATCCAGAATGGGCTGTTCAGCTAAGGGTAGAATACCCGGAAACAATTTTACCGGGTTATCACATGAATAAACGTCACTGGAATACGTTAGTAATGAATGGTGGAGCAGCTCCGGAATTGACCAGGAAACTCATAGATCATAGTTATGAACTGGTAGTTGCAGGATTAACCAGAAAACTTAAGCAGGAATTAGATAGTTTAGAATGAAAGAACCTTTAGCTTTTTACAAGGATAGAAAGAACAAATACGAGCAGGAGAGAAAGAAGTTATCAGGAAAACTGGCAGTCTCGAGTATCCTGAGATTACTTGTATTTCTCGCCTTATGTGCCGCAGTTTTTTTCTTCTACGATCAGGTACAGGTCGTTGTTCCTGTGGTCATTGGCTGTCTGGCACTATTTATCTTCCTTATCTCAAGACATTCTGGTCTTAAACGCGAAAAGGATAAAACGGAAGCTTTGATCTCTATAAATGAAACTGAGATCCACGTTCTCGAAACAGGGGATTTTCTGAATTTACCAGACGGAAAAGAATTTGATGTTGAAGATCATGATTTTAGTCGTGACATTGATCTCTTCGGAAGAAAAAGCTTTTTTCAGTATCTCAATAGAACTGCTTTAGCTGAAGGAGCAAGCAAACTTTCATCTTTTCTGCTTAGTAATGACACTACCCGAATTACTGAAAAACAGGAAGCAATCAAAGAGCTCGCTAACAAAGCCGACTGGCGACAGGAATTTAGCGCCACTGCTACGCTGGTAAGAACCGAGAATTCTTCGAAGACCATTCTCAAATGGATTACAAATTATAAAGCTTTTGTTCCGGCAATTATGCGCTGGTTACCAATTGTTTTTACGACTCTTTCTGTAGGAGTCATCCTTGCCTATTATTTCAGTTTCATTGGATTTTACCAGCTGTTATTATGGTTGCTTATAGGCATCATGATCACCGCCATTTACGTTGGCAGGATCAATCAACTATCCTCAGCAATTGGAAAGGTCCAGGATACTTTTCAGCAATATTACCAGCTACTCGGCTTTATTGAAGACGAAAAATTTGAGTCGGATATTCTCCATGATCTCCAGACTTCCATTGCTTCGGAAAAACGGAAAGCTTCAGAAATTTTAAAAGAATTCAGTAAAGGTATTGATGCTCTGGATCAACGGAATAATTTTCTGTTTGGATTTCTTGCTAATGGATTTATGCTTTGGGATTTAAAACAATCTTACCGACTAGAGAAATGGATACTTCAGCACCGAACTGAAGTTAGCAACTGGTTTAAGGCAGTAGAAAACTTCGATGCTTACAACAGCCTCGGTAATTTTGCATTTAATCATCAACAATATACTTTTCCGAAGATCTCTGAAGTACCAAATGGCATAGAAGCAAAAGAGCTAGGGCATCCACTTTTAAAGCAAAGTAAACGTGTAGATAACGATTTCAGAATAGAAAGCGACCAGTTTTTTATCATTACCGGTGCGAATATGGCTGGAAAAAGTACATTTCTAAGAACGGTCGCGCTGCAAATCGTAATGTCAAACATGGGACTTCCGGTATGTGCCGATTCCTGCACCTATTCACCTATCAAATTGATAAGCAGCATGCGTACCAGTGACTCGCTGGGTGACGATGAATCCTATTTCTTTTCTGAACTTAAAAGACTGAAGTATATCGTTGATAAAATTCAGACCGAGAAATACTTTATCATTCTCGATGAGATCCTGAAAGGCACCAACAGTACAGATAAGGCGATAGGCTCTAAAAAGTTCATTGAACGCCTGGTAAAGTCCAATTCAACGGGGATCATTGCTACACACGACCTTAGTTTATGTGAAACTGCCAACCAGTTCGAGCAGGTAAAAAATTACTATTTTGATGCCGAAATCGAGAACAACGAACTTCATTTTGACTACCGATTCAAGAAAGGAATTTGCCAGAATATGAATGCTTCATTCTTACTTAGAAAAATGCAGATCGTGGAAGATTGATCTTCAGGTAAGTTTTCCCAAGAGAATTAGACTACACCACTTATGGATTCATTAACGCAAATTGTATTGGGCGCAGCTGTTGGAGAAGCTGTCCTGGGGAAAAAAGTTGGGAACAAAGCAATGCTGTACGGAGCGATCGCCGGAACCATTCCAGATCTGGATACTTTTGTAGGCTATGCTTATGATACAATCACTGCAACCGAGATCCACCGTGGTTTTTCCCATTCTATAGTATTTTCAGTCCTGTTCGCGACGGTTTTTGGATGGCTAATCTCAAAGATCGAGTCCAAATCTGCTGCTACCTGGAAGAACTGGTCATGGCTCATGTTCTGGGGACTTTTCACTCATCCCCTGCTCGATGCACATACCACCTGGGGCACGCAGCTATTCTGGCCATTCGATCTAAGACTGGCTTATAAGAATATATTTGTTATTGATCCACTTTATACATTGCCGTTTTTAGTCCTGCTTATTATGACGATGCGCTTAAAGCGGGATGATCCAAAACGAAGGAAATACAATCGGCTTGGTTTGATTATTAGCAGCGTTTACCTATTATTGATCACCCCTGCACTTAAATGGATCACTTATAACAAATTCGAAAATGCATTGGAAGAACAGTCGATTTCTTATCAAAGAATGGATACACGACCTGCACCTATGAATAGTATTTTATGGAGTGCAAATATTGAGGCTAAGGATCATTTTTTGATCGCCGACTATTCCATTTTTGACACCAAACCTATAAGTTTTCAGGAAGTACCTAAGAATCTTGAGTTTGCCGACAGTCTTTCAGGTCACACCAACTTAAAGCGTTTGATTGATATTAGCGAAGGTTGGTATACTTTCAGCGAGAAGAACGAGCAACTTTATTTCAATGATCTTCGCTTCGGAAAACTGGATATGAATGATCCCGATGCGCCATTTATTTTCAGCTTTTTACTACAGGAAGAGGATGGAGAATTAACCGCCACTGAAACCGAACGTTCCATGGAAGATGCAGAAAGTTTGCTTCCTGAATTGTGGAGCAGAATCCTTGGAAATTGAATCTATTTTACTGAAAAAGCCATAAATACTTAATAAAACATGGCTTTAAACTACCTTTGCTTCTCAAAATGCTCAAATAAATGATTTCTGAAGATAGATTAAGAGAACGCAGTGATTCCACCTGTGAATTGTGCGGTCAAACCGAACAACTGAATGCTTATACAGTTTCTGAAGCTCCAGAGGACCAGAAAGCTGAGATCCTGATTTGCCAGAACTGTGAATCGCAGATAGAAAATCCGGAAAATGTAGAACCAAATCACTGGCGTTGTCTCAATGACAGTATGTGGAGTACAATTCCTGCCGTGCAGGTTATTTCGTGGAGAATGCTGAACAGACTTAAATCTGAAGGCTGGCCGCAGGACTTACTCGATATGATGTATATGGAAGATGAGTTAAAGCACTGGGCTAAAGCAGGTATACAGACTGAGGAAACCGATACTCAACTCGTTCATAAAGATAGTAATGGTGTCGTGCTGGAAGCAGGTGACAGCGTTGTTTTGATCAAAGATCTTAATGTAAAAGGCAGCAGTCTTACAGCAAAAAGAGGAACTGCAGTTCGAAGAATATCGCTGGTTCATGATAATGCTGAGCAAATTGAAGGTAAAGTCGAAGGCCAGCAGATCGTATTGCTTACCAAGTTTGTAAAGAAAACCTAATCACGCCTATGGAAAATAACAAACACACTCAGCCAAACAATCCTTTGCACGGTATCAAACTTGCTGATATCCTTGATTCTTTACATGATCATTATGGCTGGGAAGGGCTTGCAGAAAGGATCAATATTAATTGTTTTAAATCCAATCCTACAAAAAAGTCCAGTTTAAAGTTTCTTCGGAAGGAACTCTGGGCAAGAGAAAAAGTGGAGCGTTTGTATCTTAAGACAAACTTCAAATAGAGATATACTCACAAAAAAAAGCGGCCAGTTGGCCGCTTTTTTTTCTATAATTCTGCTAAGAACTACTCTTCAGTTTTAGCAACTTCATTTTCTTCTTTCTCTTTCTTTTCAGTTAAGAAACTATAGTTTTCAGAATAATCCAGCATCTGCTCTTCGAAAGATCTCGGCTGGGTTACTTTGATCGAAACGATCTCATCATTCTCATCCATTTCAGCAACCAGAACAGGATTCACGAATCCGCTATATGGAGCCGACTTAAATTTCGAATTTCTGTCCAGTACCTGTTTGTGAATATCCTGATCTACTTTCACACCGTAGTTTTCTACCAGGTCTTTTGCAGCCAGGAAATCACCTTCAGACTTGATTCTCTGAGTTTCCTTAAGCAGATCTCCGAACAATGAACGAAGCTTCTTGTAGTCTTTGATATCAAAGTAGATGTTCCCATCTTTTTCAACTTTTTCAATAACTCCTTCTTCCTGTCCTTTTTCGTAAACCCATTTACTCACCCATTGTCTGTTACGCATATGAGCTTCTTCAATATCCTGACCCGGCTCAATTCTTACTAACTGTGTCATCAATCCATTACGAATATAATCGTTGTATGCAGCCTTCCCTAGTTTTTCAGAATCATCTGTAAGTCCAAGTTCTTCTAGTTTTGGATCCATCAGGTAATACAAACCTACAAGATCTGCACGACCTTCTTCAAGTGTAGATGCATAGTTCTTTAGAGTTTCCTTGGTTTCTCCAACACCAGCATTCATTTGTCCTGAAGCGTGACCTACTACTTCATGCAATGCAGTATGTAGCTTATCTGCCTCTTTCCCGTATTGTTCAGAAAGTTGTACTTCTTCTTCATCATGTGCAAATTCCTTCAGTTTATCTGATCCGCCTGCGCCTTCGTAAGCAGAAATGATATTCCCTAAAGAAACAGATTTACTTCCATGCTCTTTACGAATCCAGTTCGCATTTGGAAGGTTTACACCAATTGGCGTACTTGGAGATGCATCACCTGCTTCACCAGCAACGATCACTGTTTTGTAAGTTACTCCTACTACAGAATCTTTTTTATGCTCATCCATGATTGGCGAGTTATCCTCGAACCACTGCACTTCATTTTCAAGAACGCTCATCTTTTTGGACATATCAAAATCCTTGATCTGAACGATGTTTTCATAAGATCCTCTGTAACCTTTTGGATCATTATAAACCTCTATAAAACTGTTGATATAATCAATATTACCTTCAGTAGCTTCCACCCATGCAACATTGTAATCATCCCAGGTTTTCAAGTCTCCGGTAGTATAGTAATCGATCAATAATCCTAAAGCATTCGCCTGCTTTTCATTTTCAGCAACACCTTTAGCTTTTTCCAGCCAGTTGATGATCTCATCGATCGCTTCACCGTAAAGTCCGCCACTTTTATAAACTTTTTCAACCAGTTTTCCATTCTCCTTTACAAGCTTGGAATTAAGTCCGTAAGAAAGTGGTCTTTCAGGATTTGGAGATTTCATTTTCGCGTAGAATGCATCCACTTCCGTAGCAGTTACATCAGGACCGTAGAAATTGATGGCAGAACCTTCCAGTAAACCATCAGCTTCATTAAGATTTACCTTTTTCGCATCCTTTTCATTGAAAATTACTTCGTAAGCTTCACCTGTAAGTTCGGTATTGCTTTCTTTTAAAAGAGTATCAAAATATTCTTTGCTGAATTCAGGTTTGATCTTAGCATTGGAATAATGATGGTGAATCCCGTTCGAGAACCATACTCTTTTGAGGTAAGTTTCAAATGAAGTCCATTCCTCTGAAGACTGGTCGCCTTCATAATTTGTATAAATATTTTCAAGGGCTTCACGAATTTCCAGGTTATGACGGTAATTCTGGTCCCACATAATATCTCTCCCGGCAAGTCCTGCCTGGGTTAGATAATACACTAACTTCTGCTCTTTCAGACTTAAGTTTTCCCAACCCGGAATCTGGTAGCGCAGTACTTTAATATCTGCAAATTCATCTACGTTTACCTCAAAATCTGAGTTCATCGCGATCTCCTGCTGCTCATCTTTATCTGCATTTTTCTTGTCCTCATTACAGGAAACGAAAGTCAATGCCGATGCAAGAAGGCAGGTACTTAATATTTTGTTCATGAAAATAATTTTAGTGCGGCAAATATACTAAAACGGGGAATCAAATTCTGCGAACCTGATCCCCCGTTATATAGAAATATTAATATATTCTCTATTTTTTACTCATTTCAGTAAAATGTTTGTAAAACCATGGGATGGTTTCAATACCTTTTAGATAATTCCATATTCCAAAATGCTCGTTAGGGGAATGGATCGCATCGGTATCCAGACCAAAGCCCATCAGTATTATTTTACTATCCAGTTCTTTTTCAAACAAGGATACAATTGGAATACTTCCTCCGCTTCTCTGCGGGATCGGCGTTTTTCCGAAGGTTTCTTCATAAGCTGCGCTAGCCGCCTGGTAACCTATTGTGTCTATTGGAGTTACATATGGATATCCGCCATGGTGAGGTTTCACTTTCACTCGAACACTATCTGGCGCAAGACTTTCAAAGTGCTTTGTAAACAATTTGGTTATTTCCTTATGATCCTGGTTAGGAACCAGTCGCATGGATATTTTTGCATAAGCTTTCGACGGAAGCACTGTTTTCGCTCCTTCACCAATATAACCGCCCCACATTCCATTTACGTCGAGGGTTGGCCTGATAGAACCTCTCTCCAGCGTAGAATATCCTTCCTCTCCATTAACATCCCTGATATCCAGTTTTTCTTTATACTCTTCAATGCTGAAAGGTGCTTCTGCCATTTTAGAGCGTTCCTCATCACTAAGATTTTCCACGTTATCATAAAATCCAGGAATGGTTATATGATTATTGTCGTCTGTAAGTTTGGAGATCATTTCACTTAAGACGTTCAGAGGATTTGCTACCGCACCACCGTAGAGACCAGAATGCAGATCCCGATTCGCTCCAGTAACTTCCACTTCTACGTAAGAGAGTCCGCGTAGACCGGTTGTGATAGATGGAGTGTCTTTGGAGATCATTCCGGTATCAGAGATCAGGATCACATCATTTTGTAATTTCTTCTTATTTTCCTTGATATACCAGTCCAGGTGCTCACTTCCTACTTCTTCCTCACCTTCGATCATGAATTTCACATTACATGGAAGTTCATCATTTTTGGTCATGTATTCCATGGCTTTTACATGCATATACATTTGTCCTTTATCATCACAGGCTCCCCGGGCGAAAATTGCTCCTTCAGGATGAATGTCGGTTTTTTGCACGACTGGTTCAAAAGGCGGAGAATTCCATAGATCCAATGGATCTGGTGGCTGTACATCGTAATGGCCATATACAAGCACCGTTGGAAGATCTTTGTTAATGATCTTTTCAGCATACACCACAGGGTGACCTGGAGTTGGTGCAACTTCTGCAGTATCACAACCAGCATCAAGTAGACTTTGCTTTACAGCTTCCGCAGCCTTCAGCATGTCGTCCTTGTAGTTTGCATCTGCAGAAATCGAAGGAATTTTTAATAATTCCTTTAATTCATCGACAAATCTGTCTTTATGTTCTTCGAGGTATGTTTTTATAGAATCCATGTATTAATTTTCAGGTTTGCGTAAAGTTATAAAGAAGTCTGCGGAAAGTTGGTCTCAAAGCTCTTAGTGTTTTCATAAGAAAATAAATTTTGTTCAAAATCATTAAAATTGATCTATACTGAAAATCAGAAACTTAGTTGGAGTCACTAAATTTTAGCTGAAATTTTTTTAATTTTTTTCTGGAAGACTGTTTGAAAATTGAAACTTATCTTTATATTTGCACCCGCTTAAGTAATTAAGCAGGGAATCACAACGAGTCCTAAGTGTTGTGAAACTTTAAAATGCGGGCGTGGTGGAATTGGTAGACACGCTAGACTTAGGATCTAGTGCCGCAAGGTGTGGAGGTTCGAGTCCTCTCGCCCGCACAACGGAAAAGCTTCAGAGAAATCTGAAGCTTTTTTTTATTCCTTCTTCCGAAGAAATATTTACGGTCAGAAATAACCTAATTATTTTTTTACGAGCTGTCCGGATTCCTGAATCTATCAATTTTGCCAATTGCTTTTAGAAAATCTTCTATAGCTTAACATGCTTTAACAAGTCCTGTTATTCCATGTCAATTATTTTCCCTTCCACAGGCTATACTTTTGTATTCAATTTTTAAGAATCTAATCATGAGTACACAAGCATTATTAAAAACATATAAATTAGGCGATCTGGAATTAAAAAATCGCGTGATCATGGCTCCTATGACCCGTGGGCGTGCAGATAATCCAGAGAAGAAAGCTATTCCTGAACTCCATTCAGAATATTACCGACAAAGAGCGAGCGCTGGTCTTATAATTTCTGAAGGTTCCCAGGTTTCAAAAGATGCCGTTGGATATATTAATACCCCCGGAATTCATACAAAGGAACAGGTTGAAGCCTGGAAAGACGTGACCTCAGCAGTTCATAATGCTGATGGAAAGATCTTTATTCAGCTATGGCATGTGGGTAGAATGTCACATCCAGATTTTCATGGAGGTGAATTGCCTTTGGCGCCATCTCCTATCAATCCGAATTCAAAATCGTTCACGCCAGAAGGTTTTAAGGATACGGTTGTGCCCAGAGAAATGACCGCCGATGATATCAAGCAAACCATTGAAGATTTTAAGCAGGCAGCTAAAAATTCTATGGAAGCAGGATTTGACGGAGTAGAAATACATTCCAGCAACGGATATCTTTTTCACCAGTTTTTCAATGCGACTTCCAATCACAGAAACGATGAATATGGAGGTTCTATAGAGAAAAGATCAAGAATACTTTTTGATGTTCTGGATGCGGTGAAAGAAGTAATGCCGGAAAATCGAATCGGGATTCGCTTAAATCCTTCCATGCACGGCCTATTCGGGATGACTATGGATGAAGAAACGATTCCTACTTTCGATTATATCATCAAGAAGCTGAACGAATACGATCTGTCTTACCTCCATCTTTCTGAACCATTTACAGATGTTTCTGAAATTTCTTTTGCTGAAACAGATATCGCGAAACGTTATCGCCCTATCTACAAAGGAACATTAATGATCAATACGAATTTCGATCAGGAAAAAGGGAATGCAGTGCTTGACGATGGTGATGCAGATCTTGTTGCCTTCGGAAAACCATTTATTTCTAATCCAGATCTTGCTGAAAGATTTGAACAGGGTGTTGAACTGGACTCGTGGGATGAGGATACTTTTTACTCTGGAGGAGCAAAAGGCTATACCGACTACGAGGTTAAAACTGAAAGAGCTACAGTGCTTCAGTAAAAATTGGAAGTTTAATACTAAAAAAAAGTCCTTCAGAAACTTCTGAAGGACTTTTTTTTTGAAATGAGGTTACGGTATGAATGCTTCAATTGTCAAACTTAGTTTTGCCTAATTAGTTAAGGTAATAGCGTAATCCAACGCCAAAGTTGTTAGAATAGAAGTTCTTTAACGTATAGAATTCCATGCTCCCTGTGAAATATAGTTTATCATCAAAAGGATAGCTAAAACTCCCTCGGTAACGCTGAAAATTATCAGAAAAAGTATCGAGGAAATATGCCGCATCAAGGCTTAGATTAATATCTTTATTTAAATTCCCAAAGGTATATCCAGCTCCAAAACCACCGTACAATCTCTCTTTGAGTGTCCAGTAAGGATAGCCGCTACTTTTATCATTATTACCAAGTAATCCGGCAACTTCCGTATAGGCAGATATTGCAGATCTTCCATTGCGATATATTTCTCCGTAGAAAGCAAAAGCAGCAGTAGCGTCCACGGTGCCATCATCGTCATAGTGATTTCCTTCCAGATACAGAGTAGTTCTAAAAGTTTCACTGATCCTTAACTCCTCATAGATATTAAGCTGACTCTGGTAAATCTCCAAACCATAAGCTCCACCGGTAAGCGCAGGCCGTCTAAACACAGAAGCGGAACTATAAAGGCTATCCTTACTAATACTAGCCCCGGCGCGAATATGATAATACACATTCTCATTCTGGTCCAACTCCAGCCTTGCACCTGCAGTGAAATTAAATTTCCCAGGTTTTATAGCCGTTACAAATTGATAATCTAACCCATACAAGCTGCGATCTATGTTATTAGGATCTATTTGTGCTACTGGCACTTCGTAAGACTTGGTTTGAACCAGGCTAAAAATATGCGTATTGTAGGAACGATCTCTTAATCCATAACCAATCTTTGTTTCATAATAATTAGGATCCAGCCTGTCTGCCACCATATTTCCATTTAACTGGATAAAATCACTTTCAGTAGTTCTAATACTCTTTTCCAATAATGCCGATACCTTACCATCAAAAAGATCAGGGTTTTCCAGCAATAATTGCTTTTGCTTATCTCTGTCTATAAATACCACATCTTTATTCAACTGTTTCCTAAATTCTGTTTTCTTAGCAGAAGTTGTCATTGAATCGGCCATCTTCCAGGCTTTGATAAAATCAGACTCTGAAATATAGTAGGAGACTAAAAATTCTTGAATTTCTTCGAATTGTTCATTTTCAGGACTAATTTGAGCATATAGATCCTCAATTTCCTGTGTTTTGCTCAATTGTGCCAACCAGTACATTCTTGTCAAAACCGGTAAATCTGCGCTACATTCGCTCCATGCTAAGGCCATTCTATAACTTCCCTGGTTTCCAAAAGCATAGGAGATCTCTGTGGCTAACGACTTTAAATCATCATTGCAGGCTTCTATATTGATCAATTGCTGAGTGGCTTTGGCCGGTGAATTACTCAACAACCAATTAATATAAAGTGGATAACCTCTTTGCCTGATTTCTGCTTCATTTCCCTCTTTTAAATACCATTGATCTATCGTCTCCACACCTATGGTCTCCGCACAACCTGCCCAGGCGATCGCTTCTTTATAATTCTGCCTGTCGGCATAAAACCAGCTAATGGTCTCTGCTGAATTATGATGATTGGAGCAGGAACTTTCAATGAGGTAATTTGCTGCTTCATCGGGATATTCCTTCAGAAAAATTTCAATATAATTTCGAACATTTTCTGAATCGTTTGAAGCGATCAATTGCTTCAATTCAGCAGAATTCAATTTCACTTCATTATTATTTCCGAAGTAGCCGATATAATCGAGTTTCACCTGTGTACCACCTGAAACCGCAACTTGTTCACCCATCCAGAATTTCCGGGTCTGCATGTCTGGATAATCACTCCCTTTTACCAGCATACTTGCTACCTCAACATATCGTTGATCTCTATTACGCTGCTCATATCGGGTTTTTAATAATGGCCATATTTCTGCCTGCCTGTTCTGCCACCCCAGATAACGGGCGAGTTCCAGCCATTTATTTTTAGAGAAGGAGTTCGATGATGTCAGACTTTGTTTTAAACCAATGATTTTTTCTGAAATGGAATCGTCTGCCGGAGTTTCTTCCAGATTGAGATAATTTTCGAACTGTTCTGCTAGTGAAACTTTTAAGGCTGAAGTGTTCTTCGGAAAATATGGAATAGTGATTTGTCCAGATTCAGATTTTAGCATGTACAAATTCCCGGTATGCAAGTTTGTTTTTGAAAACTCAAATTTCTTGGAATTGAAATATTCTTCGATCAGCGTTTTGTTTTGATAGTTCACATAAAGAAACCACCAATTCTCATTTTCTTTACTGGTCCCTACCTTTACCTTCTGTTTGTCAAAACTATACGAATAAGATGCATTTCTCCAGGCTTCAGTAATTTCAGCTGCATTCTTAACTGCAAGAAACCGCATTAATGGGAACAGCTTTTTTGTTTGTTTGATATAATTTTCAAAGCGTGGATACAATCCAAGAGAACCGTTTTTAGAAATTTTCCAACCCAGCTGTTCCTGATTTCGATATTCGTATGGCGGTTCCTGCTCCTCAAAACTTGATGGAATTTGATAAATATCGTCTGCATGAATGAAATGTGACCAGATACCTGTGTATAAATATAGATTCTGCTGGTTGTATTGATTGGCTACATCCATGGTATATCCACTGGTAATTCTGGGGAAATTATAGAAATGAGCGTTGTACGGTTCAGGGTCAAACTCACGAGACCCACCATCTTCAAAATTTCCCAGGTACAGGCTAGCATTATATTTTATAGAAGGAAATACTTGTTGTAGCGCTGCAAAACCCAGACTATCTATATTATTTGACGGCGGGACGTAGCTTGCAGGTAGCTTTCCATAGTTCCTGATCTGCCACCTCTTTTTCGCGGCTTCCAATCCCAGGACCATAAAATCATAATTTGGCCAGTCGTTCTCAACAAGTGAAGCGTGATTATAGCCATGAAACGCTAGTTCATGATCAGAATTCTTCATTTGATTCATTAGCCAGTCAGATGCGATTACTGTTTTACCAGATTCTCGTTTTTTGGAACTTTCCCATTCTTCAAAAGTAAACGGCGGTGTGGTCTGGTTACGGTAATCAAAACAAACATAACCGGAATAAATCAAACCCTGTTCCTTAGCAAGATTCAGCATATCTGGCCACCAGTGATCTGTATAGAAGTTGGCTTGAGTCACAGACATTTCGGTATGAACAGGCTCCATAGCCATGTTATACAGTGGCGCAGGAAAATCATCCAGAAAAATGCTTGTAGTATTTGCTACGGAATATGGTATTCCTTCAAGTCCATGCAAAAGAATACTAAAGAGTAATCCGCGATCGCGTTTTTCAAAGGCTTGAGAAGTGTTCATCAGGATCACCTTACCATTCCCAAGATCATTCTGAAGAATTGCCGGGTAGTTGGTATCACTATTCGCGGTAGCAAGTACCTTAATATCCGCAGAAAAACTGTCCCTGTTTAACCCATTCAGTACAGTGGCCTGCTTAAATGCCTTGTTTTTAAAATTTGGCAGAATATGATTGGGAGCCAGGTAACCGTTAGCCTTTGTATCAATTTGTTGAACGCCTTCAAGTCTCACTCCTGCAAGAAAGTCGAATTGCTCTCCTGAACTTAAAGTAGGCAGCAGGACCATCCCTCCATTTTCAAGGAATTCAAGGATTTGTAAAAATGCTCGTTTATTCAGGTCATCGGGATTCGTAAGAATAACTACGCGATTATTTGCCCCGAATGCTGGCATGGAATTAAATTCATCCAGCTGAATAGCCGTAAACGGAATTTTGGAATAGTTGAGTGTTTTATGAATATTCTCTTTGTAATCTATACTGGTTTTATCCTCTGGATCTACGATAAAGGTCACCAAAGGGTCTTTACTATAAGCTTCATAACTTATACGTTCTGTTCTTTTACCCGTCTCCTGCTCCTTGCTATCTTTTTCACAGCCAGATATCAAAATGATACTAACTAAAAATATGATAAACCTAGCTCTCAAATTTCTCACAACAACAAATCATTTATTTTACTGGAATTCGGAATATTTACAATCTCAAAAACCTGTACCGAAGGACCTTCGTAAACCATTTTCAACTCTCTTCCTCTTCGTTTTAACATCTGCAGATTCCTTTGTACTTCTTCCGAAATTTTAGGATTCAGTTTTTCTGGAACAAATACAAAAACACTGGAAGGTAAGATTACTTCAGGATGGGTTTTTAGATACTCATCATCAGCCTTATACCGTGCGAAATTGTCATCTTTTTGAAGATATGATGCATTAAAATCACCATAACTTAGAAAGTAATGCAAGCCGCGGCTTACCCTACCATTACTGGATGTGTTCACCACAGCATAAGAATAAGGTAACCTGCTATTCTCGATCTCATAATAAGCGTGGAGAATATCTTTTTTTGAATCAAAAACCTCGGTGGTCACGCTAGCCTTACTCTCGCCAACATAGAATAAACCTCCGGTTAATATTAGAACGACACTCATTTCTGCGAGGTTGGAAGCGTTCAGTTTTTTAATCAGACTATAAAGTGGCAAATAGATAAAATAGAATAATAGTCCAATTAGTATTGGCAGGAACACCGCTATAAGTTGTAGCAAAAGATCATCATCTAGAATTGGAATATCCAGGACGTAAATCGTGAATAGAAACAAGACAAAAATAAGAATTGTGAGTATAGACCTCCATCGGGAAGATTTTCTGGCGATCATAAAGCTTGCGGCTATTCCTAATGCCAGGTTTATGCTAATGTAATACCATACTAATTCTGAAAATGGAAGAATCAGGTTTGGGGTATAGGTGTAATAATCAAATGAAACTAGTTTAGACACTAACAGATTCACAAAGCTTACCTGCAGGAAGTATGAAACAACGAGATAACACAACAGGAGTAGAGCGGCACTAATAATGTATGCCGTCAATGCCCGTAAATTGTACGCTCGTTTTTCAGCTGGGTTAATAGCAAGACAAATGAGAATAAACGGTAATAATACGGCCAGAGCTATAAAAAGATTAACGAAACTTAAAGCCAGAATACCTATAAGATTCCACACGAAATAATTCGATTTCTTTTGCCGGAAACTTGTGGGATACATGTTGAAGATCATTAACGGCAGCGCCAGAGTCATGGCGAGAAAAACCGATTTATGCTGCAGAACAGAGTCTATATTTAAGGGGATGATGGTGTAGCCAAATCCAAATACCAATGCTGCAAGTAATCCAGGGCCATGCTTATGAGTTATCTTATATAGCGCCCAATATATGATCACTGCCAGCAAAGCCGACTCGATAAAGCCAGCATTACTCAAGGCCAGCATATCACTAAGACCTGAAATCTTTGCGTATAATGATATGATCGCATAACCACCCATAGAATCTGAAACAACACTGAACCAGGTTTGTTCTGCTATGGCTTTTACTTTATCCAGATCTTCGTACCAGGATGAACTTAAAAGGTAATTATCATACTGCAGGAAATAATACCTGCTCATAAACATAGCGGCGAAAATAAACAGAGCAATTCCAATTTGCCAGAATTTTGTTTTTTTAGCTTCCAGAGTCTGCGGCTTTCTTTTTCTGAAATTTTTACGCTCTACCAGTGACCGATTAGCCTCAAACCTAATAACCACATATAAAATTAATCGACTATAAATCTTCTGAAGTTGAGCTTTGATTGGTTTTTTTCGTTTTAGATTTAAAAAACTCAGAACAAAGAATAAGGATGTGATCATTAAAATTAACATGGTATCGAAACCATTGATCTGTGTTAGAAATAAACTAACTATGATCGCTGCGGAAAGTCCCATTACAAACCTAGGGACAAAAAATTCGATTCCAGTTTGATACGATAGTTTTACAGCAGTTAACCGGTATAGAATGTAAGAAAACAAAAAGAATAAAAGAATTCTTAGTGGTCCGAGTAAAGTTGCACTGAACCAGAAATAAACATCACTCATTTTCCGGTAGGTTTTGAAGCTCAATTTTTCCAATAAAGAGATTTGCCTGATAAGGCTTCAAACGCTTCTTCACGGCATTTTTGAGAGTTGCACTATCTGCATATTCAATAATTATAATAGGCAATCCAATATCCTGAGCCACGCTCTTCAAATTGTCAATTCGTTGATTGAAATCTTTCGATTCTCTCATTCTATATTCTGAAGTTTCAAAATTATAATTGGTAGCCACAGATTCTACCGCGATTGAACTTACATACTCTTCGGTTTCATCAAGCGCTTCCAGTCCAGCATTCTGCATCAAATGTGATTTTGGGAATTCTGCTTTAACAAGTTTTAGAAAACTCACGAGCGAAGTCAGTTTTTCTGGGGTTGGTCCAAAAGAAGTGTAGTTGTCTATATTATCAAGGAAGAGTCCATCAAAACCTTTGGTTTCCAGATTATTTCTTACGATCTCAAAAATTGTTTGGCGTGTTTGTTCATTTTCCAGGTCAAGCACATAACTGTTCCATATGTCATTCTTTGAAAGGGTATATTCTGAAATCTCCTGGTAATGTGGAGCAGCTTCATTTACTTCTCCAAAACTTACGTAAGCAAGAACATTCTGGTTGTTAGATTTTAAAATTTTAATGTCTTCCGAAGAGAAATGAGCGCTTTCTAATATCACATAGTCATATCCTTTAACGAGTTCAGGATCAAAATCTCCATAATTTACAAGTACACGTTTTCCTGTTTCATGCTTACATTTAGAGAAACTGAAGATTGAAAAGCAAACCAGACCCATCACGAAATATTTAATATGCTGCATAATAATAGTAATCCAGATTCTTAAAAAACTGCTTTGTATATCTAAAGGTTACCAGCATGAAGACCAGAGATCCCAGCATTAAACCAACAACCGCATATTCGTAGGATATGAGCCGGCTTAGTATCACTCCCGTTATAAAATTTGTTAAAAACGCAGCGATAATGGCAACCAGCGGTTTCCGGTTTTGATTGAGAGTATACAAGTACAGCGTGTTTAAAACACCTATAGTAAGAAATATATAGCCTATACTCCCTAATATGCTCACCTTAATACTAAGTTCTGAAAGTGCCTCATCAAATCCCGCTTTATAACCCCATGGCTGGGTCATTATAAGATATAACAGGATCGCCACTCCCATCGTTGTAAAAAGAAGTAATCTCAAATGACGATGATATAATCCCGTCATTTTACGATTGAACTTCTTGAATTTTGAGTAACTATTAATAAGTTGAAAATAGTCCAGATGTCGGTTAAACGAGGTAATACTGTATTCCAGTACTCCACCCAGCAAAAAGAAGAACAAGATGGCGAGATCCATGCCTATTTCATAATCCTTTTCATAGTAGAATAGATAAGGTATCTCGCGATTAGTAGAAGATGACCATGCGATAATCCTATCCATAAACACGAAAAGGAAAAAGAAGATTCCGTATAAAAAATAATTAAAGTTGCGGTAAATGGACAAAGTCACTTTTGGTTCTACGATCGACCTGGATTTCTTCTTCTTCAATGTATGTTTTAAGAACCATTGCAGATATAAAATTGAAGTCAAAGCCGCAATAGTTATTCCTGCCCAGTGCAGGAAATATACCGGGACTTTTGTGAAGAAATGTAAAGCAAGTGCGAGTGATGTTCCTATACTAATGCTCACGGTGATCATCCAACGTTGCTTTAATGCATATAAGGGCGCCAGTACCAAAAGTAGAAAGCCAATGAATAAAGCATAAGAAAAACAGATGATCACAAAACTAATAGAGTATAATGGTATTATGAAATTTAGCAAGGCTGAAAGTATGAATATCACCAGGATGGTAAGCGTACCGTACTTGATAATATTGAGAACCGAGTGCCGGGCCATATAGAAGTCTTCATTATACCAATAATAGGAAACCTGCTTTCCAATTACCTGTACAAATCCACCGGTAGCCACGAAGCCCACAATCACACCAAGAACCACAGCAGTAGATTGCAGGTTATTGAATTTGGAAAATGTCCAGAGAGAAATCCCGAAAAGTACAATAGAGATCACCTGTATCGCAACCGGTAAAAAGTTCGAGATCCCCGATCCATTCTCAAGTATAAATTGTTTGACAGCACGAGATGAAAAATACGAGGAAATGGCAATCTTCTTATAATTCTTGGCCTCGACTATTCGCTGCTTGTCATTCTTTAAATCATTATAAGCTCTTAATCCAAAGATTTTATAGATATAGTTCGCAAGACTTAAAATACTATCGAAGCCAAAATCTTTTTCAACATCAACTTCCCTGATGCCTAAAGATTCGATAGTGGCGATCACTACATTTAAATTTACCGGTTTCCCGTTACGATCTTTAATAGCAATAATGAGATGTGCTACAGCTTTTCTTTGTTCCGGGTTCATTTAAAAAATTTCCACAGGTTTGTTTTCCACTTTACTTACATTTAGAAGTTGTTCGTACACATCCTCATATTGCTGTATAAATTTCGAGATCGTAAAGTGATCCAATACTCGTTGTCTCGCGTGGGTAGCCATTTTCGACCGCAATTCTTTGTTCTGTAATAATTCTATGACCCTTTCCCCGATTTCCTGGGCATGCTTCGGCTTGCATAAAAAGCCGCTGTTTTCGTCCAGCGCTTCTTTAACTCCACCAACATCTGTGGAAATGACAGGAACACCACAACTCATACTTTCAATTACTGTATAAGGAAAACCTTCAGAAATAGAAGTAAGAATAGAAAGATCACCTTCCGGAAAAATATTATGCGAATCGCTTCTAGGCCCCATCAATTTGAAATTCTCCTTTATTCCCAGTTCTTCAATTAATTGGAGGCAGGTATCTGTATACTCGGGAACCGCTTTATCATCACCATAAATTAGATATTGAATATCTGGAATAGATTTTTGAACTACGGCGCAGGACCGGATCATAGTAATCACATCCTTTAGCTCAAAGATCCTGGCAGCTGCAACAACTGTCGGAACATTTTTAAGATGGTCTGGTTTTGGTTTCGGTTTAAATTTATCAGAATCAATCCCATTATATATGATCGAAATCTTGTTGGGATCTGCCCCATACATTTTCTCCCATTTAATATTGAATTTGTTTACTGAGACAATAGCTTCAGATTTATAATAGGCCAACCTTGCTATAGCTTCTGAAAAGCGTATTAATAAACGTTTCAGAAAAAATGGATATTCAGAATTGTTTAAGGCGAGAAGTCGCTCTCTTATGAAAACACCGTGCTCGGTAAGCATGATTTTCGTACCATACTTATAATGTGCGATCAATGCCGGAATCACAGGGAATCCTGAAAGGGTTAGATGAGCGATATCACATTTAGGGACATCGGTAATGGCCAGTGGAATTAAAAACCTATAGATCCATCGAAGACCAATGGTAATATCTATCAAAGCTGCATCTGGGTTGTAATCCCTTACAATATACTGGGACATGATCTCACGGTAAGCCTTCCAAACAGGCTCGCTACGCATCGTTTCCTTGTAATCATAATCCTCAAAGTATAACCACAGAGTTCTAAAAACCTCATCCAGATGTTCAACCTCGAGATTGTCATCATAAATTAAATGCAACAATTTTGAAAAAACCGGAACAAATTCACGCTCTACAATCTCATTGGTGGTCCATTCCTTTTTACCTACGGTTTTATAATACTCATCCCCATAGCTAATGTAATCATAAGGTTCATCTGGAGTCCATAATGGAACCTGAACTACCTGGGTAATATTAGGACTCAGATCATATTTTGGTTTAGTTTCAAAATTGGCATTGATGGAGTACAATTTGAAATTCACGTTGCTTATCTGGCTACATAATAGATGCGCCCAGGTAGAAACTCCACCTCCGTTGAAAGGATAGGTTCCTTCCAACACCAACATTACCGACTGCTTCCCCATAGCTATCCTGTAAGAATTCCGAAAAAAATTAAAATTATAAAATAATGACGTCCTGATTTTAATCTAATCGATTGAAATCAGTAACAGATTCCTGCTTTGAAACGCCCAGGAAATCTACGTATGAAATACTTTTCTAGATTCCTGCGAGCTGGTATATTTTTGTTAAAATTTCGCTGCTATTAGAAAGCGTCTCTGGGTTCAATAATCTCTTCAGAAAATGATTTCTCCTGAAGAATTGAAATAATTAAAGCATTGAATCTAAGAATCTTAATATTTTGACCTTAAAATACTAAATTGATTGAAAAAATGAGAAATCCTCATAGCACTAGAGAAAATCCCTGATAAATTTTTGATCAGGAAAAAGGGAATGCAGTGCTTGAAGATGGTGATGCAGACCTTGTTGCCTTCGGAAAACCATTTATCTCTAATCCAGATCTTGCTGAAAGATTTGCACAGGGTGTTGAACTGGACCCCTGGGATGAGGATATTTTTTACTCTGGAGGAGCAAAAGGCTATACCGACTACGAGGTTAAAACTGAAAGAGCTACAGTGCTTCAGTAAAAACGGAAAGTTTGATACTAAAAAAGTCCTTCAGAAATTTCTGAAGGACTTTTTTAGTTTCGGTATAAAGCGGTGATCTAGAATTCCTGAACCGTAGGTCTAATTACGATCTCATTCACGTCCACCTCTTTTGGTTGCTCAATGGCATATGCTATAGCTCTGGCAATAGAATCTCCAGGAATAGCCTGCTTGTAAAATTCTTTTACATTTTCTGAACTTTCATCGTGGCTTGAACCATATTTTAATTCAGAATCTATAGCTCCTGGCTCTACGGTCGTTGTTCTAATGTTCCCACCAACCTCGTGACGTAAACCATCAGAAATTGCTCTTACTGCATATTTAGTTCCGCTATAAACGGTTCCTCCAGGACTAAATACTTTGATTCCGGCAACTGAAGAAAGATTTATAAAGTGACCAAATCCCTGTTCCTGGAACACTGGGAGCGCTGCAGAAATTCCGTAAAGCACACCTTTTACATTAATATCGATCATTTTATCCCACTCCTCCACTTTATCTTCAGCAAGGGGTGCAATAGCCATTAATCCGGCATTATTGATAAGAACATCAATTTTGCCATATTCTTTTTTACTAAGGTCAATCAGATTTTTCAGGTCTTCTCTTTTAGTAACATCAGTCTCCACTACAAGCGCCTCACCTCCATCTTTTCTGATATCTTCAGCAATGGCATCCAGTTTTTCCTTACGTCTCGCAGCAATAACTACCTTTGCTCCTCGTGAAGCTAAATGACGGGCTGTATTTTCCCCTAGTCCACTACTACCACCTGTTATAATTACTACTTTACCTTTGATATTATCTTCCATAATTGTGATTTTTAGAATTCACTTTAATTCGGAGACAAAAATACGAGGGGATAAGGAGCTGTATAAATCTAGCAGACGGGTTTGTAAATAGTTTAACCTGGTTGATTGACCTGGGTTAATAATGTCGGATTGAATCAGGATATAAAAAGAGAATTATGCTCCTAAACTTATCAAATGAAATTAGACGGTTTGCTCTTCTGAAGTAGTAGTTTTAATTCCAGAGATAGTATTATCATGTTTTCGACCGAATCTACCGGTTATGGTCCATCCCACACCGAGGCCTAGCATGATTCCTGACACTAAATGAAAATTTGTACTTGTACTTAGGTAGCCAATGAGGATTCCAAGGATGATCATCCCCAATCCCAACAACCTCACTTTATTCATGACGCAATTTATTATGGTCTTAATAAATGCGGATTAGGGCTGGCATTTGTAGGTTTAGACCTGATTTGGATGGTAAATTTAGGAATTAAATCCTGAGATATAAAAAGAAAATTGGTTAAAATACTAGTATTCAACGATGAAGTTAACGGCGAAACCTTTATTTTCTATGAATAATAACTATTTAGTACGAATTCCCTGTGTAGTGAAGGAAAGGCCTTGCTGCCCGGAAGTGGAGATCATCACAGCATCGAATACCGGCTCGGTTGTATTTAAATCTGCCTGCCAGTCAAAAACAAAGTTAGCCCCAGTCCCACCAGATTTATCGGTTTCATCGATCACAATTTCAATCGTTTCCAGTGGCGCGATAAAAATGGGAGCATCAAAATAAGTTCGGATGAGCTTTCCATTGGTGGCGTAATAGTCGGCTCTTTCAACATAGATCGTATCCTTCCGACTGGTGTTCCTCATGCTAATGGTCGCAGTTAGATCATGAGTGATATGTTCTGTCTGGCTATAAATTTCAGAATAAATAGAGAGATAAGTTTCCCCGGAAGCCAATGAGTCATTCTGCGGAATATCAATTTGTCTCGATTCCCAACTTATAGGATCTATAGAACTGATCTCCTTCTTATCCTCGCAGGCTTGCAGCGCCAGAAAAACTATCAAAAGGCCGAAAAAATGTTTATTTGGATATTTTGTTTTAGTCATATCAATTGGGCTATCAGGCTATTTTAAAACTACGAAAAAGTCTCTTAATCCCGCCAGTATGGATTGGGTTGCGTAGGCTGCCAGAATTAGTCCCATGATCTTACTTACCACGGTAATACCATATTCTCCCACATGGTCTTTTACACGATTGGCCGTTAATAACAATATGCAGGTAATGGCAATAACCACTAGGACCAGTGCCGTGGTCACAGCCTGCTGCTGTATTGTATATAAATTATTATCTGTCATTAGCACTACCGCCATAATCGCACCTGGAGAAGCAATAGATGGGATGGCAACTGGAAAGATCACCACATGCTTATAATCTTTGATGAGTCCTTTTTCAGATTCAGGTTTTCCATCACCAAAGATCATAGTAAGCGCGAACAAGAAAAGGATCACACCACCTGAGATTTGGAAAGCATCCAGGGAAACATCCATTCCATCAAGAACAAGCTGTCCTACTATAATAAAGAACAATAGTATTAGAAAAGCAATGATGGAAGCTCTGATTGCTACTGTCTTACGTTTCTTTTCGGGAATGTTCTTGGTTGCTTCCAGATAAACCGGTACCGACCCAAGCGGATCGATCACGGCAATAAAGAAGAAAATAGTAGTTATGATTTCGTTCATTGTTCCAATGTCTGGCGACTAAATTAAATAAATGGATCGGAATTTAGGTTCAATTACCAATTGTATCGCCTTAGACTCACAAGTTGTGCGATATTATCATATTGAATAGCTCGAAGAGGTAAAAGAATATAAATGAATTTCGCAATAAGTAAGTTTTGCTATCACACTTCAAAATGTTCTATCGATCCTAAAGTCTATGGAAGCCTCAATCAGCTGCACCATTATTTCAGTAAAAACAGGTATAATAGTTCTCAAATATTCAGCTGGCCTGCTTCAATTCATAATAAGATGCCGTACAGTAGCGATCAAAGATCTTTGCGATTCGTTCCCTGTCCTCTATTGAAATATGTTTAATATCAAAAATTGATGTTTTTCCGTAGCGCCCTATAATAATAAGTTCACTTTCTGTAATTTCCACCGAACGAATCTTTTCAAAAGTAAACTGCTTTCCCCAGATTCCCTTCATTTTGATATTTATTCCAAGTTTGTTCCAGGAAACCACCGACTTGAAAAAAATCATTCGGCTCCAGAAGAGTAAAAGAATCAAATGAGCACTGAATAAAAGTACGCTATCGAATCTTCCAAACATGTCATTAAAATAATCCACTCCATACAGTACGAGGCACACTAATGCCAGAGAGATTAAGATCTTGCTTGATCTACCGTGGATTTTGTGAAAAAGCACTTTCTTCTTTTGCATACTGAATGAATAAACAGCGTAATTTTAAAGATTAGTATTTCAACTTACTAAGTTACAAATCAATTAACCATAAGATAATACTGCAGAAAAGATATTAATAATTTCTGAACCTTTAGCTCTGGATGCAAGTATACATTTGCCCTCAAATTTGAGCTATGAGGTTGAGATTATTCAGGGAGCATTTTTCGCTATCTTTACCCAAAAGGAAGGGAATGTTTTGCTTTTATCTTGAGAACAGGAAACGCTTTGGTAATCAACATGTGGTTCACCTTAAAAGCTGTGAGCTCCTGCCCGAAAAGACTGGAAGAACCAAACTTGGATTTTTTAATGATTTCCAGGAACTGCACGCTCAGCATGATCCAGCTGAAGCTTCCTTAATGGCCTGTACTTATTGCTGCAAATCATTTCAACTTAATACTGACCAAAGGATCACCCCTACAGAAAACTAAGTTGTAATTAGCCGGTTTTCAACAACTTTCACTTTCACATTTATAACTTCTACAAATTTCTCAAACTTGCTACGAACACTTTGCTTTTAAGATCTATATTTGCCGACCCAAAAAAAGATTTTCATTATGAGCGTAGTATGGTACGAGTGCAAAGTAAAGTATAGAAAGACCCATGAAACCGGGGAAAGTAAAGTAACTACTGAAACTTATCTTCTGGACGCAGTTTCTTATACGGAAGCTGAAGCAAGAATCACAGAAGAGATGAAGACTTACACAAGTGAGGAGTTCATGATCACCAATATAAAGGTTGCAAATCTATCTGAAGTTCATCCATTTGAAAATTCAGATCGATGGTTCAAATCCAAGGTTTCGTTGATTAGTTATGATGATGAGAGTGGGAAGGAAAGAAAGTCCAATTTATACATGCTTATCCAGGCGAACGATGTAAAGGAGGCTTATGAAAATACGGAGCAGGCATTACAGGAAACTATGGGCGATTATAGCATTCCTGCAATTACTGAATCACCAATCCTGGATGTATTCCCATATTTTTCAGATGAAGAAGAACCAACGGTAACTTCTGAAGCAACTGAAAATGCAGATGAAATTAAGAAATCTGAAGTTGTGGAAGAGACCGAAGAAGTCCCTTCAGAATAAGCTTCGCAATTGAGGAATAGTTCAGATTACACGGCAAAAGTGTGGAATTGTCACCCATGATTCTTAATAAAGACCAAATTAAGCCCTGATTTTCAGGGCTTTTCTAATGGGCACAGGAGTTGCCTATATGGAAACCAATACGAACAAAAATCTGAAATATGAATACTAAAAAGAATTATGAATCTATTGCTGAAGAAGAACACGCTTCAGGAATAAATAAATTCTTACCAACCAAAAATCCGCTGAATACGTGGGGTATCGTTGTGCTTATTAGCACTTTCATACTCATGTTGGGATCAGCTTATCTTGTATATTTTCTGCAGAGTGATTTTACAGAGATCAATACTGCCCGAATGAATACTACTTGGGGTTATGCTTTCTTTATCCTTGCATCTGCCCTTTTCCTATATCGAGGAGCATTTTTTATCTATAATCTGGTGTTGTATTTCAAGTACAAGCCAATAGAATCTGTATCTAACGAAGAATTACCAACCTGTACCGTGATCGTTCCAGCTTATAACGAGGGAAAACAGGTGTATGCTACGCTTATTAGCCTCGCAGAAAGTGAATATCCTACAGAAAAACTACAGTTATTAGCAATCGATGATGGTAGTAAGGATGATACCTGGAGCTGGATGCAGGAAGCTAAAAAAGTTTTGGGTGATCGTGTAGCGATTTACCAGCAGCCTGAAAATAAGGGAAAGAGACATGCATTGTACAGAGGTTTTAACCTTGGTACTGGTGAAGTTTTTGTGACTGTAGATAGTGATTCTGTAGTAAACGCAGATACTTTGAGAAATCTGGTAAGCCCATTCGTTGTTAATGAAAAATGTGGTGCCGTTGCAGGTAACATCAGAGTTCTGAATAACGAGAAAGCATTACTTCCAAAGATGTTAAACGTGAATTTCGTACTAAGTTTCGAATTTATGCGTTCTGCGGAAAGCACACTTGAATCTGTACTTTGTACTCCTGGTGCATTGGCAGCATATCGTGCAAGTGCTGTTTTTGAATGTCTTCCTGAGTGGATCAACCAGACTTTTATGGGGAAACCTTCAGATATCGGTGAAGACAGAGCTATGACTAACATGATTCTTAAGCAGGGACAACACGTTCTTTTCCAGAGAAACGCGTATGCATACACCAATGTACCTGAGCAATATAAAGGTCTTTATAAGATGTTTATTAGATGGGGGCGAAGTAATGTGCGTGAGAATATTGCCATGTCTAAATATGTATTTACTCAGTTTAGAGAAGGTTCAACTCTTGGATCAAGACTGTTGTTCATCAACCAGTTCCTGAAGATCATTATGAGTTATCCATTGATTATGATCATGCTATTTTTCGTGATCTCTCACCCACTTTTATTCCTTAGCTCAACATTTCTGGGAATTATGGTTTATTCAAGTTTCCCGGTATTGTTCTATGCGAAAAGATATAAGCTATCAGAATCATTGTGGGCTTACTCATACAGTATTCTACACACTTTCGGACTATTCTGGATCACCCCTTATGCGATTGCAACAGCTAGCAGAAGTGGATGGTTAACTAGAGAACTAAGTGTAAAGAAATAACACTAAACCCCAACAACTAAGAAAAGAAAAGCGATCCAGTTTAGGATCGCTTTTTTTATGATTTGGTTCTACATTTTGTACCGAATGAGACTGAAGAGTGAAACCGTAGCCCAGACCGCTTCCAGAATTATGAACGGTACGTAGTCCATCAATACTGATGCATAACAGGCTAATGAGGCTCCTATCAAATTCAGTAATATATAGATAAGATCTTTGGTTCCAAGTTTTCCAGCAGCATTAAGAACATATGCCAGAAGAATTAAAAACACTCCTACCGAACCTATCCAATCTATATAAGTCATACTCAGTAATTATTTACCTTTTTTAGCATCCATTGGATTCATGAACCTGTGCAATAATTCTTCTGAAATTACCGGGTTGGCACCTTCTTTTGCCGCTACTAAAGCGCCCATCGCACAAGCTGTATCTAATGCTACCTGAGGCTTTTCTCCTTGAAGCATTTTCGCCAGCAGCGTACCTAAAAATGAATCGCCAGCTCCTACTGTGTCTTTGACTTTTACCTGGTAACCAGAATTATAATAAAGTTTTTTATCATGCATTAGAACAGCACCATGTCTTCCTTTCGTAACGCAAATAGTTTCAGCATTGGATTTCACCGCAATAAATAGAAGATTCTGCTCCAGTGAATTATATTCTGAACCTAACATTTTTGCGATTTCAAACAATTCATCATCATTAAATTTGATGAATTCTGCATGCTGGATCAATTCAGCCAGGAGATCTGTTGAATAATGTGGTGGTCTCAAATTGAAGTCCAAAACCCTGTAAGACGCTTTCGGTATAAGATCGAACAAGGTCTTTCTGCTTACATCATCACGGCAGATCAAACTTCCGAAGATAAATGCATCACTACGGGAAACTGATTTCTCGATAGTTTCAGTAGCGACAATTCCATCCCAGGCTGCCGGATATTTAATCGTGTAGCTGGCCGAACCACTTTGAGAAAGTTTTACATCCACCGCTCCTGTCTCACGAGTTTCATCCTTTAAGATATTACCGGTTTCAACACCCTGAGTTCTGAGGTAGTCCAGCAATTCGTCTCCCCTGGAATCAACGCCAACCTTACTGATCATTTCAGCATCTATACCGAGACTGCTTAACCTTACTGCGACATTAAGCGGTGCGCCACCAATTCGTTCCATATCAGGAAACACGTCATACAAAACCTCACCAAAACAAACCGCTTTTATCCTTTTTGACATATACTTTTATTGATTATTAAAATTTAGTTCATAGGCTTCAAAACTATCCACCATAAATTCTTTTTCTTCGGAACCAACCGAAAAAGTATCCCATGGCTGCTCAGAAAAAAAGATCTCTGTAATAACGGTCTTTCCATTATCGATGAATAATTCCATACTGGTTTTATCAAGTAACATATGAACTTCCATAGAATTGGACGCTGTTATTCTCGGCGCCGTTGAAGGTGTCCCGGAAAACTTATCTGAAAAATCATTCACTCCTGCCTTACTTCTATCCATGCTGAATTTTTGTTCTGAATGATCATAATTCACCACGAATTGTTCTCCCTGTTCATTAGAAAGTGTAAAATGGTAGTTGCCATCTTCCTCTAATCCAGAAATACTGAATTTCACCTCAGCTTTAGATAGATCGATCTCTGATGAATCGATTAACACCAGGTCTTCCTTAGCTGAAAGTGCGCTTTTTTTAACTGGTTCACTTCTAAATTTTTCTAATTCCTCTACCGGCTGGGAAGTAACCAGGTATTGTCCATCTTCTTTGATAAGCTTCAGTTCTCTTGCAATGGTCATCGCACTTCTCCAGGTTTCGGTTGGCACTTCCTGTGCATATAACCAGTTAGACATCCACCCCAGAAACAATTTCCTGCCATCTTCCTCTGGCACATTAGACCAGGTCACCCCAGCGTAATTGTCTCTTCCAAAGTCTATCCAGTAGTCATGCTTTTCTTCCAGATTGGTCATATTTTCTTCCGGCGTAAAGGTTGTGCCATCAAAATCTCCTACAAAATACTGAGTCCCAGATCCACCATTATAGCCTCCAGGATTTAAACTTTGAATCAGCACCCATTTAGTTTCACCGGTACCTTCAACCTGCATTGGAAAGAAATCCGGGCATTCCCAGACTCCGTCATGTGCTCCATTCCCTTGTCCAAACTCAGAAACTTTTTTCCATTCTTTCAGATCCTGTGAAGTATAGAACAAAGTTTTTTCGGTCGTTGCCAAAGCCATTAGCCACTGCTTGTGTTCCTCATCCCAGGTTACTTTGGGATCTCTAAAATTTTCAATTCCTGGATTGGGTAACACAGGATTGCCTTCATATTTTGTCCAGGTCATACCTTTATCAAGACTATAAGCGATCGCCTGTGACTGGTAATCCTTCTCACCTTTCTCAGCTCGTTTTGGTTCATGGTAAGTGAAAATAGCCACCACCGGAGTTTTGCCATTCTCTCCGAATCCTGAAGTATTGTTTTTATCTACCACAGCACTACCTGAGAATATATAACCTTTTTCATCTGGAAACAATGCGATCTCCTGTTCTTCCCAGGTGATCATATCCTTACTTGTGGCATGTCCCCAATGCATTGGACCCCAAACATTATCGTCTGGATAATACTGGAAATATAAGTGATAGGTACCATCCAGATAGAACATACCGTTCGGATCATTCATCCAGTTCTTTTCCGGAGTAAAATGAAAATTGGGTCTATAGGCTTCGTCACTGTTTTCCTCAACTTCTGTTTGAGCTATTTCTTCGGAAGTTTCTTCAGAATTTTGATCCTTACACGAATTGAAAAACAGGCAGCAAACAGCCAGTGAGGTTAAACCGAATTTAATCTTGTTCATAATATCAGGTTGTAGTTGAAATTTCTTTAATGGATAATTCTTCCGCCAGTTCTTCCAGAGATTTCCCTTTGGTTTCTGGCATCATAAAAATAACGAAAAACAGTTGTAGCACCATCATGAAGGCAAAGAAGGCGAAAACCCAGCCGGCACCAATTGTACTGAATAAATACGGAATACTGGAAGGGATGATCGCGGCAAGCACCCAGTGAGTTGAACTTCCAAATGCCTGTCCTGAAGCTCGTAATCTGTTAGGGAATATTTCAGAAATAAATACCCAGATAACCGCTCCCTGTCCTATGGCGTGCGACGCTATAAACAGAAATAAAAATATTGGTACCCATAAACCTCCCCAATTCAGAAAGAATGCAGCTGCAACCAGTGAAAGAGATATAATATAGCCTATCGATCCAAACAGCAAGAGTTGTTTTCGACCAAGTTTATCAATAAGAAACACTCCTAATAAAGTGAACAACAGGTTTACAACTCCAATTCCAATACTGCTTAACAAGGCTGTACTTTCTCCAAGTCCGGCAGCTTCAAAAATTCTCGGGGCATAATACAGGAATGCATTGATACCGGATAACTGATTGAAAAATGCAATTAAAAATGCCAGAATAAGCGGAAAACGGTACTTTTTCATAAAGATATTCTCACCGGTAGCTTCAGAATCAGATTGTGTTCTGATCTCCTGAACTTTGGCACTAACGTCTAATCCTGGATTGATCCTTTCCAGAATGCGTTTAGCCTCGGCCATTCTTCCTTTAGAGACCAACCAACGCGGACTCTTAGGAATCCCAATAACAAAAAGAATATACAGGAAAGCTGGAATAGCCTCTACACCAACCATCCATCTCCATGGTTCTTCTCCGGTATTTCTTAACAGGTAATTGGAAAGAAAAGCGATAAGAATCCCCAGAACGATATTGAACTGGTACAGGGCAACTAGTTTACCACGTTTATTGGCCGGTGCTATTTCAGATACATACGCTGGTGCGGTGATGGTAGAAGCTCCTACTCCAAGTCCACCCAGAAATCTAAAGAATGCAAAGGTATAAGGATCGTCTACCAGGGATGAACCCAGGGCAGATACGAAATACAGAATTCCAATAGCGATCAATGTATTTTTTCTACCGAATTTATTTGTAGGAATACCTCCGAAGATCGCTCCAACAACAGTACCCCATAAAGCCATGGCCATCACAACAGAACCATGGAAAGCATCTGAAGTCCCCCACAATGCCTGTAATTGTTTATCTGCTCCTGAAATTACTACTGTATCAAATCCAAAAAGAAACCCGGCAAGGGCTGCACTTATGGAATAGAAGAAAATTTTATTCATAATCGTAATTAAATAAGATTGGATATCATAGTTCGCTAGATTTCATAACTGAACCATGAAATATTCAAAATTAAGTGCAGAATTTAAGAATTATTAAATAAACTGAACCAACTATAAACAGATTAAAGCATTTTGGTGATAATAAATACCAATTTAGAGACATACCATTTCGCATTTTAGTTTTTGAAATCTCTTCACTATTAAATTGGAAAGAAAGTTCTATATTCATTCTCAACCAAACATCAAAAGATATTCAAGGCGACCCGATTAATCAGCAGTTAAGCTGAGCGGTTTTCTATGAACTATTTTGATGAAAAAATGTATCGTACTCTTATTACTATTATTAGCAACGCAAATTTCTGCTCAAAGCTGGATTAGTAGTGATGAAACCTATTTTTATGCTGGTACAGGGCTGGATGTTCGAAATGCAGTATTTGGAGGCACAGTGAACCCAGCTGCTTACGACGGTATATTTTCTCTGGGATACCGAAATGAACATTTTAGCTTCGAAGCGTATTACGAAACTTTTCAAGCCATCAATTATGCTTCATCAGGTTTTAATCTTGGATACGTTTACAGACCCGGGAAAAAGCTGATCCCTGTAACGGATCTCTCCCTCTCTATAATTCAAAGACCCTGGAGATCCTTTCCTTCTCTCGCAGTCAATAACCGACTGGAATTTCACTTTTACAGATTCTTTATTTATGTGCGAGGTGAATCCCGCTGGCGAACGGATTATGATTTTTTCCAGATTTCTATCTACGGTGGCGTTAATTTCAAATTCGGTTTTGAGAATTAACAGGCTCAATCAGTTTCTCATAATATTAACTATGAGTAATTCATTTTTATCTAATTTTGAAGTTGTACCAACCAATTGATCATGGAAATATTTCTACAACCAGATACCTGGGTAGCTCTTCTAACTCTTACTTTTCTGGAAATCGTTCTGGGGATAGACAATATTATTTTCATCTCTATAGTAGCAGGTAAAGTTCCCGAAGAGAGTCAGAAAAAAGCTAGAATAGGTGGTTTATCCATTGCCTTGATCATGCGTATTTTGTTGCTTTTAAGTATCACATGGATTATTGGGCTTACCGAACCTGTACTCACCGTGGCAGATTTTGAATTAAGCTGGCGGGATATTATCCTGGTCGCCGGTGGTATATTCTTATTAATAAAAAGTACTCTTGAAATTCATCATAAGGTAGAAGGACAGGAGGAAAATAATACGACCGAAAAAGGTAAAAAGCCAACGATAAGTTTTAGCTCTGCGATCGTACAGATCGTACTTCTGGATATCGTTTTCTCCTTTGATTCCATACTTACGGCCGTAGGTTTGACAGACCAAATTATCCTAATGGTGATAGCAGTAATTGTTTCCATCATCGTAATGATGATTTTCGCCAAACCTGTAGGAGAATTTGTAAATAATCATCCTACAATTCAGATCCTGGCATTATCATTTCTGATACTAATTGGAGTCATGCTTATCGTTGAAGGTGCACATTATCATGTTCCTAAAGGCTACATCTATTTTGCAGTATTCTTCTCTCTAGCTATAGAAATGTTGAATATGCGTTACCGTAGGAAGAACACTTAATCGATAATTTCGTAGTGAATTGGCTTAAAGGTTCCACCATTGCTATCTTCGGCAGAACATGCTGTCAAAGCAACTATAAGGTCCATTTTCGCTTCGAACAGAACATAATCACCGGCTTTGCTTAAAGGCGGATCTACGCTAAGTTTTCCATTAGTGTCGAACTGAACGTTCATAAAAATATTGAATGCGGTAGGAATATCATCTGGCTGAATTTCGAACTTCTCCAGGTTGGTATAAAGATTTTCGAAACAACTTGGGTGATACTCATTATTCTTATACATGATCTGGAAAGTTTCAGGACTGCACGGCGCTAGCAAAAAGTCATTTCTACCGTTCGTATCTTCCAGGATCTCCATCATTTTATTACTCCTGTTACTCCAGAGATGATCACCCTGACTAATCAAAATACTTTCCTCAAAATCCAGAGTTTTGCCGGAAGAGATCTTTTCCCGGGTATCTTTTGCATTAAAAAGAACCATATCGCTTACCTGTTCTCCGTTTGGATCGATCACTTTCAATTTCTGACCTTTTCTCAGTCTGAATGCCGCTCCAGTTTGTCTTTTGATTACTTCGATCATTATAAATTATGTTCGTTTTTAATGCCTTCTGAAATTTGATTTTTTAGAGGATCTTCTGAAGCATCTAATTTCTCAACCACTCTTTCCACATCTTTAGAATGGTAAGATTGATGTAGTTTTGCGATGCCTTCAACTTTTACCGGTTCGATCCAGAAACCCGTGATCTGCGGAAGGTGATCTTCCAGCATTTTCTTCGGAATTTTATCGTAGTAAAGAGGATTTTCCTGCTCTTTTTCGAAATTAGCTACCAGCTTTGAAAGAGATTCTCTTAGTTCTGACTCCGACTGAAGTTTAATTTTTCCATTCACATGCACTGCCGAATAATCCCAGGTACTAATATCAGCTTCCTCATACCAGGAAGAGGAAATATAAGAATGAGCACCATGAAATATCACTAATACTTCAACATCATCCTTCAGAAATTCTTTCTGTTCATTATGGTTTGCGATATGAGAAAATAAACTCCATTTACCTTCTTCAAATTCGTCGATAAGCACAGGAATATGCGTGGCTAGAAGATGTTCTCCCTTGAGAACAAATGTCGCAAATGGAAATTTCCGAAGAAATGGGAGAATAAATTCATCCTCATCTTTCCGGTATTTTTTTGGTCTGTACATTTCTTAATTTCCTAGTGGAATGGGCATTTCCATTCTTTATCAACTTTACGCCCACTATATTGTTTGGCTTCACTGTTATTTCCAAAGTCTTCCAACATAGGGTTGATCGAACCCTGCAAAGCTACGTCCCGATCACGAATTCTATCACGAACTTTTTGATAGGTCCCCATTTCCCTGAGTTTTTCGAACTGCCAGTGTAAATTGAATGTCAGAGTAGTATATGGACTCTGTCTCGCCTTTCTGGAAGAATTTGGATGCAATCCTACAACATAGAAAGCTTTTCCTGCAATGCTAAAACTAAAATTTTCATCCTTAGGATCATCACTAACCGCAGGATCCCATTGCTCGTTATCCAGTTTATGAATATTGCCTAACTGCTTCCATAGTAATTCTTCGAAGTTAATTCCAGAATACTCCGGAGAATTTGGAAATACCGCCAGGAACGTTTTGAAATCATTCGATTCAAAATCGTAAGCTTCAATATAGTCTTTCAAATCCTTTAATAATCTGGCAGAAGCTTCCATACTACCAAAGTCATCATAAGTTTTGAGAATAAACTGGTCCATGGCGAAAATTGTCTTGGCCATGATACACGGGTGTTCATTCTCAAGAATGAATTCGGCATATTCTGCCTTTATCTGTTCATCTGAAACAGCTTTTAAACTCTTTCGTCTTGTTCTTTCCTTCACCTGCATCTTCTTCCTATTTTGAAACGTCTTTATATAAATAATCTTCCAGTTCTTCGTCGTCTTTATCGGTATGTAAAACTGAAATATCCCCGGTTGCTTCGAAAACCACAGCTCTAACTTCTTTTAACCTGATCACATTTGCTTCTCTTAACTTAGATCGAAGATCTGCTTCGGTAACCCTGGCTTTCTTTAAGTTCTCATAAAGAATAGTTTGTCCATCCATAAGCATCAAAGGACCGTTGTCCACTACATTTTGAACCACCTTGAACCTACGCAGGATCGCCACAAATAGCTGTAAAATATATACTGCCGCGATACCAACTACACCCTCCCATAAGCTCACGCTTTTACTTAGAACCGTAGTGGCCACCATAGACCCAAGAGCTACGGTCATAGCAAAGTCAAAACTGGACATTTTAGAAAAACTTCTTTTACCGGCGATCCGGGTAAAGATGACAATTGCGATATAGATCCCTATTGCGGTTAGAATAATCGCAACAAAGGACGGAATGTCAAATGCGAACCACTTGTCCATTTAATTTAGATTTTTAATCCGATGAATCATTATTACCAAGATAATTACCTTAGAATACACCCGATTTTTGGTTGAAATTCAATTTACTCCGGCTTTTAATTAATTAAATGTTAAGCCGTCATAATCATTTCTAAATTCCCGATTTTTGTATTAAAACCGCTAAACTTTCAGGGAAAGTCATTAATTTCTAAATTTGAAAAATGGAAAAGTTCAACAAAATTGGCCATCGTGGTGCTAAAGCTCATCTCGCTGAAAATACACTGGAAAGTATTGAAAAAGCGATCAGTCTTGGGGTGAATATGATCGAGATCGATGTGCATCGATGTGCCACTGGCGAATTGTTCGTAATTCATGATTTTACCCTGGATAGAACTACTAATGGCAGCGGAGAAATCGCTAAAAAAAGAAGTGCAGAAATGCAGTCATTTTTGATCGAGGAGCGGTTCAAAATTCCTATGCTGCACGAGGTGCTTGATCTTATCGAGAATAAATGCCAGATCAATATTGAGCTTAAGGGACGGAATACCGCGAAGGCGGTTTCAGAAATTATTCAGCATAGAGTTGAAAAACAAAACTGGGAATATGGCAACTTTCTGGTTTCCAGTTTTCAGAAGAATGAATTGTTCGAAGTCAAAAAGATCAATTCCAGGATCCCGCTGGCAGTCCTGAGTAAAGCTAGTGTACCTGAAGCGATAGAACTTGGAAAGAAACTGGATGCAGTAGCCATACACCCTTCCGTAGGAATTATTACGCGAGATAATACGAAGCTATGCCAGGATCATGGCTTTAAAGTAAACGTGTGGACCGTGAACGAAGTGAATGATATCTTGAGAATGATCGATTTCGGGGTTGATGGTATCATCTCAGATTATCCGGATCGATTACAGAATCCTGTTAAGTTGTTGCAAAACTAAATACTAGCTCTTAGTTGTTTATTTTTGCCATCAAAGAGCTCATATTTGGAATATTTCGACAGGATCATAGTAGGTGGCGGTGCAGCAGGATTTTTTACAGCGATCAATATTGCTGCAAATAACAGGTCTCTGAAAGTTCTTATCCTGGAAAGAGGAAAGGAAGTTTTGAATAAGGTTCGCATATCAGGTGGTGGCCGGTGTAATGTCACTCATGCTGAATTTATTCCTGCCGAACTGGTTCGTAAATATCCCCGCGGAAGCAAAGAACTTCGAGGACCCTTTCACAAATTTATGACCGGTGATACCATTGGCTGGTTTGAAGACAGAGGAGTTTCTCTTAAAACTGAAGATGACGGACGCATGTTTCCCATTACAGATTCTTCAGAAACCATTATTGACTGCTTCAGAAAGGAATGCGATAACTTGAAAATTGAAGTCCGCACTGGTGAAAGTTTAAAGAATTTTTCTTCTGAAGGCGATTACTGGAAAATTGAAGTAGGCTCCAAAGAATATTCCTGTGAGAAATTGATGCTTGCAACCGGCAGCAATTCGAAAATCTGGAATCTTTTGAAAAGTAGCGGACACTCCATCGTTGATGCTGTACCATCCCTTTTCACGTTTAATATCGAAGATGACAGGATCAAGGATCTACCCGGCATCGCTCTTGATGCAGAAGTAGAGATTCCCGGAGCTAAACTTAGCAGCGATGGTCCATTGCTAATTACCCATTGGGGTTTCAGTGGCCCTGCTATCTTAAAACTTTCAGCTTGGGGAGCCAGGGCTTTAAATGAACTTCAGTATAAATTCAGCATAAAAGTGAACTGGATTCCTGGTGAAAATGAACTGTCGATCCTCGAAACTTTAAAAGATTTGAAACAGGAACATTCCAAACAACAGGTTTACAAAAGGTCTCAGTTTGACCTTCCAAAAAGACTATGGCACAGCCTTGTTCTTGCTTCTGGAATTTCTCAGGATAGTAAATGGGCAGACCTCAACAAACAGCAATTGTCGAATCTGGGCGCACAGCTTACAGCGGCCGAATTTGCAGTAAATGGCAAAAGCACTTTCAAAGAAGAATTTGTAACTGCTGGAGGAATAGATCTAAAAGAAGTAGATTTTCAAACATTTGAAAGCAAACTACACCCAAATCTATATTTTGCAGGAGAGATTTTGAATATTGACGCGATCACTGGAGGTTTTAATTTTCAGAATGCGTGGACAGGTGGATTTCTTGCTGCGAAAGCTATGAGTTAAGACGCCAGATCTCGAAGTTAAAAGCGAAGGCCAGAAGAATCCATACCGCATAAGGAACAAGCATATAAGCAGCTGTATTACTTACAATCTTAAACCATTTTATGGTGAAAAGTGTAACCACAAAAAGCAGTGCCAGATCCACTAGCGCCAGGACCGGTTTTTCAAGAGCAAAGAACAGCAGGAACCAGAAACCATTCAGGAATAATTGGAAACCAAAGTGGTAAAGTGCTGTTTTTACCCATTTGTGATAGAAACCTTTACTCCAAACGATACCAGCAGCAACTCCAAGTAACACGTACATAAAAAGCCAGATGGAGCTTAAAATATCATCCTTTATGTAGAACCAGGGTTTTTGCAGGCCTGTATACCAATCTGCCATTCCTGTTTGAATAGCGATCGCACCAAGAAGACCGAAGACAAGACAAATGCCTACCGCAAAAGTGCTTCTTATGAGAAGTTTTGAGGTCATATCTGGTTGGTTACTCTCACTAAAATAGCAATTTATTTAAAAGGAAACATCTCAAGATCTTTACATAAAGTTTAACTTTGACAAAAATTTTTCAGAATGACGCATCAGGAATTTGTTCCCTCCATGTATTCCAGGGAAATAAAGTCTGGCAAGGTGAGCTGGCAATCCCCAAGTAATATAGCACTGGTCAAATACTGGGGCAAAAAGGAACATCAAATTCCTGCAAATCCTTCCATAAGTTTTACGCTAAATCATTGCAGATCAACCACTAGCCTGGAATTTCAGAAAAAAGAGGATAAATCTGACAGTTTTGAGTTCGATTTCTATTTTGAGGATAAACCTAAAGAAGATTTCAAACCCAAGATTCAGAAGTTTTTTGAGCGCATTCAGGAATATTGCCCCTATTTAAACGATTACAAGTTTGTTATAAGAAGTGAAAACAGCTTTCCTCACAGTAGCGGGATCGCGTCTTCTGCTTCAGGGATGAGCGCACTTGCACTTTGTATTATGGATCTTGAACGTCAGCTAGATCCTGAAATGAGCGAAGAACACTTCCAGAGAAAAGCATCTTTCCTGGCAAGACTTGGTTCCGGAAGCGCCTCCAGAAGTATACAAGGGGATCTTATGATCTGGGGAAAACATAATGAATTTGAGAGTTCATCAGATCTTTTTGCAATTAGATATGAAAATGAATTGCATGAAAACTTTCAAAATTTTCAAGATACTATACTACTTGTAGATAAAGGTGAAAAACAGGTTAGCAGCACGGTAGGTCATGATCTAATGCATGGACATCCTTTTGCTGAAGAGCGCTTCAAACAAGCTCACGAAAATCTAAGCAAATTGATTCCCGCATTGAAATCTGGTGATTATTCAGAATTTATAAAAATTGTGGAAAGCGAGGCGTTGACACTTCACGCCATGATGATGAGTAGTCAGCCGTATTTTATTCTTATGAAACCGAACACGCTGGAAATCATCAACAGTATCTGGAAGTTTAGAGAAGAGACGGGTATCCCCGCTTGTTTCACGCTGGATGCTGGTGCTAACGTACATTTGCTATATCCTGAAGATCACGCTCCTAAAGTTTTAGAGTTCATTAAGAATGAGTTAGTTGCGTATTGTGAGAATGGACACTATATTTGCGACCTAGTTGGGAATGGCGCAAAAAAATTGTAATTTTAATAAGTTTGCGACTACATTTCTGCCTACTGAACCTGAATGCTTATGAAAGGACCTTTATTTTACTCAAAAATTCTTCTCTTTGGAGAATACGGGATCATTAAAGATTCCAAAGGTTTATCGATCCCATATAATTTTTATAATGGCGCCCTGAAGTTGTCTGACAATGATACTGAAGAGGCTAAAAAATCGAATACCAATCTGCGTAAGTTTGCTGCTTACCTTGAAGCACTTCAGGAAAACAATCCGGAACTTGTAAAGTTTGATATTGAAGCTCTTAAGGCTGATATTTCCAGCGGAATGTATTTTGATTCAAGTATTCCTCAAGGCTACGGTGTTGGTAGTAGTGGTGCATTAGTCGCCGCTATTTATGACAAATATGCCCATGATAAGATCACCGTTCTGGAGAATCTTACCCGGGACAAATTATTAAAGCTGAAAAAGATCTTTGGAGAAATGGAATCTTTTTTCCACGGAAAATCTTCAGGACTGGATCCGCTTAACTCATATTTGAGCATTCCTATTTTAATTAACTCCAAAGAAAATATTGAACCTGCAGGAATTCCTTCTCAAACTGAAAATGGAACGGGAGCAGTATTTTTACTAGACAGCGGAATTACTGGAGATACTGCACCAATGGTGAGTATTTTCATGGAGAATATGAAACAGGAGCCTTTTAGAAAAATGCTGAAGGATCAGTTCGTGACTCAAACAGACGCCTGTGTTGATGACTTTTTGAAAGGAGATGTAAAATCGCTTTTCAAGAACGTAAAGAAACTATCTCATACTGTGCTGGATAACTTCAAACCAATGATTCCTGCGCAGTTCCATAAACTGTGGCAGAAAGGGATCGAAACCAATGATTACTACCTAAAACTTTGTGGGTCTGGTGGTGGCGGTTATATCCTTGGTTTTACTGAAGATATCGAAAAAGCAAGAAAATCACTTAAAGGATACAACCTGGAAGTAGTTTACAACTTCTAAACTCAACTTTATGCCAGGGATCGCGAAAAAGCGCCTGCTACTGAAAATACTCAGTTTATTTTCTGTAGTTAGGGGATACAATATATTGGTGGTCGTCCTAGCGCAGTATTTAACTTCAGCTTTTATACTTGCCCCAGATAAACCATTGCGGGAAGTATTTTTTGATGCGAACCTGTTTTTTTTGATCCTTGCTTCGTCTACCGTGATCGCTTCAGGTTATATTATCAACAACTTTTACGATAGCGAAAAAGATCTTATCAATCGTCCTAAGAAAACCATGCTCGACCGCGTGGTTAGTCAGCGTACAAAATTGTCAGTTTATTTTATTCTGAATTTTGCCGCTATCTTTTTTGCCAGCTATGTATCATTTAAAGCAGTAGTATTTTTCAGTATCTATATTTTCGTAATCTGGCTATACTCACATCGCCTGAAAAAGATCCTGTTTCTCGGGAATCTAGTCGCTTCCATTCTTGCGATCACACCATTCTTTGTAATCTTTGTTTATTATAGAAATTTTGAGACAGTCATATTTATTCATGCTGTATTCCTCTATTTGATGATCCTTATGCGAGAACTTGTCAAAGACCTGGAAAATATGCAAGGTGATCTCGCGCAGAATTACAGAACCATACCACTTGTCTTCGGGGAGCGATGGAGCAAATTCTGTCTTGCTGTATGTGCTGTGCTTGCCATCATCCCTATTTACCTGTTGATCACTCAATTTCAGACAGGTTTCATGAATTATTATTTTTACACTTCACTCCTTTTGCTCGGTGTTTTTCTTCTACTCTTATACTTCAGTAAAGCCAAGTGGCAATACCTCCTGTTGCATAATATTTTAAAACTGATCATTGTCGTAGGCGTTTTCAGCATTCTGCTTATTGATCTTCAGGAAGTTCTCAACCGGGTATTTTGAGGTAATACCCTCATCTTAAAAGTTTTCTCAAATACTTAGCATCCTCATGCGGGATAATGTATCTTTGCAAAAATTTTGGCAATGAGCAGAAACGATAGATCTTCAGGTGGTAAGAATAGTGGCAGACAAGGTGGTGGTACCAGGAAAAAATCTCACGCACGTGGGAATGCACCGGTAAAGCCGAAAATGGAGAAGAGTCCAATTTCTAATACTGAAGGTATTCGTCTTAATAAATATATCGCAAACTCTGGAATATGTTCCCGTAGAGATGCAGATATGTACATTGCTGCCGGTAATGTTACTGTAAACGGGAAGTCTGTTACAGAGATGGGTTATAGAGTAAAACTTGAAGACGATGTTCGTTTTGATGGTCGCCGAATCAACCCGGAGAAACCACAATATATTCTTCTGAATAAACCAGCTGGATTTTTTGTAACTGGAAATCCTGAAAAAGGTGGTAAAACTGTGATGGAACTTGTTTCAAAAGTTACCGACGCTAGAGTAAGTCCTGTTGGGAAACTAGATAACCAGGCAAAGGGTCTGTTGCTGTTTACCAATGATGGAACTCTAGCTAAAAAACTGGCCAAACCTAAGAATGGAATTCGCCAGATCTATCATGTAACGCTTAGTAAAGCTCTTTCCAAGGAAGATCTTGAATCTATCGAAAAAGGAGTTTTCCTTGAAGGTTCTAAAGTGATCGTGACCAGCATTAGCTTTATTGACGACAAACCTCATACTGAAGTTGGGATCGAACTTTACAGCATTAAGGAACATATTGTAACCAGGATCTTTAAGAGCATGGGGTACGATGTAGAAAGCCTGGATCGCGTTGTATTTGGAGGTCTAACCAAGAAAGATCTGTCTCGCGGGCGCACCAGAAACCTTACTGAACAGGAGGTTATCAACCTTGGGATGCACTAATTCATTTTTTAGCTTTTCCATTTTAATTTTTTAAATACATTTACCACGTCAAAAGTCGGATCAATTTCCCTGGCTTCCTGTCGATCTATAGGTAATTGAATAGAAATATCTTTTTATTAGCTGAAAAGCCTTCAGCATTGCAACTCCATGACGATCAGAATACTATCGTTGCGCAATGGAGCGAGCCTATCTCTTATCTTAACATTAATTTATTAGTCGATCTTTTTGACCCTATCAATTATTATCTAATTTTTAGCCTTAAAATCATTTACGCAAATTGAATACAAAGTACAGCGATCTCATAGACCAGACTTATTACTTTCCACAGGAAGAATTTTCACTGGAAGGAACACAATTAAAATTTCATGATATTGACCTGATGAAGCTTGTGGAGCAGTATGGCGCTCCCCTCAAGTTTACATACTTGCCTAAAATATCACAGAATATCAACAGAGCAAAAGGCTGGTTTCAAGCCGCCTTGGAAAAACATGATTATAAAGGTTCCTATAATTACTGTTATTGCACCAAAAGTTCCCATTTTGAACATGTTCTCAAGGAAGCTTTAAGGAATGACATTCACATTGAAACTTCTTCAGCTTTTGATATTAATATTGTTGAAAAGCTTAAAGCTGCAGGAAGGATCTCCAATGATCATTGGGTAATTTGCAATGGCTTCAAAAGAGATCAATACGTTGAGAATATAAGTAGACTGATCAATAGCGGACACGAAAAGTGTATTCCTGTGATCGATAATTATGAAGAACTAGATCTACTTTCAGAAAAAGTGAATGGGAAATTCCAGGTAGGGATAAGAATTGCTTCGGAAGAAGAGCCAAAATTCGAATTTTATACCTCAAGATTGGGAATTGGATACCAGAACATCGTTCCTTTTTTTCATAAACAACTGAAAGATAACGAGCAGGTAGACCTTAAAATGCTGCATTTTTTCATTAACACCGGGATTCGCGATACAGCCTACTACTGGAACGAATTGAACAAGTGTTTGAAAGTATATACCAGTTTAAAGAAATTATGTCCTAGCCTGGATAGTTTGAACATTGGTGGTGGATTCCCTATCAAGAACTCACTGGCATTCGATTATGATTACGCTTACATGGTAGATGAAATCATTAACCAGATCAAACTAACCTGTGAAGAAGCCGGAGTAGATGTTCCAAATATCTTTACTGAATTTGGAAGTTTTACTGTTGGTGAAAGTGGTGGTGCGATCTACGAGGTTTTATATCAGAAACAGCAGAATGATCGTGAAAAGTGGAATATGATCAACTCTTCGTTCATTACTACATTGCCAGATACATGGGCGATCAGTAAAAAATTCGTCATGCTGGCAGTAAACAGGTGGAATGATGAATATGAGAGAGTTTTGCTGGGAGGTCTAACCTGCGACAGTGACGATTATTATAATTCTGAACAACATACCAACGCGATCTATCTTCCGAAGTTTAAAAAGGAAAAGCCTTTATATATTGGGTTTTTCAATACCGGTGCATATCAGGATACGATTGGAGGTTTTGGCGGGTTGCAGCATTGTCTTATTCCGCAGCCAAAGCATATTTTAATCGACCGGGATGAAGATGATAAGATTACAACGAAACTTTTCAGCGAACAACAGAACTCTGAAGACATGCTAAGTATTCTTGGCTATGATAGAAATAATTAAAACGATACCTTTAACCAACTAATAAACAACTAACTAAACAATTCAATTAGCCATGAGCAAAAAGAATTACGCCGGGATACCCGATAAATATGCTCGTATAGACGAAGCGAAAGTGGTATTGATTCCTGTGCCGTATGATGGAACCAGTACCTGGCAGAAAGGTGCCGATAAAGGTCCGGATGCATTTTTAGACGCTTCAGAAAATATGGAGCTGTATGATATCGAGACAAATACTGAGGTTTACAAAAAAGGAATTTATCTGGCACCACCGGTGACCGAGGATTCTTCTCCCGAGAAAATGGTTGAAGCGGTTTACAAAACCACGAAAAACTATATCAAACAGGAGAAATTTGTAACCTTATTTGGAGGTGAACATTCAGTTTCTATTGGTAGTATCAAAGCTTTTAAAGAATCTTTCTCAGACCTTACGGTTGTACAACTGGATGCTCATGCAGATCTAAGACCAGAATACGAAGGCTCAACCTGCAACCACGCCTGTGCACTTCATGAAGCCAGTAAAACTACCAATCTTATTCAGGTAGGAATTCGCTCTATGGACATTTCAGAAAAAGATCATATGGACGAGAACCAGGTGTATTTCGCCCATGATCTTTACGAGGACTGGCAGGAAGATGCGATTGGACAAATGACTCCAAACGTGTTTATCACCATAGATCTTGACGCTTTCGACCCTAGCATCATGCCTTCAACCGGTACTCCGGAGCCAGGCGGATTATTCTGGTATGAGACCCTGGAATTTCTGAAAATGATGTTCAAGAAAAAGAATGTAGTAGGCTTTGATATCGTAGAGCTTTGTCCGGATAAGAAGGAAAAATCTTCAGACTTCCTGGCAGCAAAACTTTATTACAAAATGCTGAGCTACAAATTTAAATACCAAAATTTTACTGAAGAAGACGAAGATGAGTAAAGGACATATATCCCAATTTATAGAAAAATATTACCTGCATTTTAATGCGGCAGCATTAGTAGATGCTGCAAAAGATTACGAAAAACAGCTGCAAGGCGGTTCAAAAATGCTTGTTTCCCTTGCTGGGGCAATGAGTACTGCAGAGATAGGAAAGATCTTTGCCGAGATGATTCGCCAGGACAAGGTGCATATTGTTTCCTGTACCGGGGCAAACCTTGAAGAGGACGTGATGAATCTTGTAGCGCATTCACATTACAAACGAGTTCCGAATTATCGTGATCTTACCGCTCAGGATGAGTGGGATCTATTGGAGAAAGGTTTAAACCGGGTTACAGATACCTGTATTCCTGAAGAAGAGGCTTTTCGTAGAATTCAGGATCATATTTTCAAGATCTGGAAAGATGCTGAAGAAAAAGGAGAACGTTATTTCCCGCATGAATTTCTGCATAAATTATTGTTAAGCGGAGTTATGGAGGAGCATTACGAGATCGACCTGAAAGATTCATGGATGTATGCTGCTGCGGAAAAGAACCTGCCAATGGTGGTTCCTGGATGGGAAGATTCTACATTAGGGAATATCTTCGCTTCATACGTGCTTAAAGGTGAACTGAAGGCAAGTACGATGAAATCTGGAATTGAATATATGACCTTCCTTGCCGACTGGTATACTGAAAATTCCAAAGATGGAATTGGATTCTTCCAGATTGGTGGTGGTATTGCCGGGGATTTCCCAATTTGTGTCGTTCCAATGCTTTATCAGGATATGGAGCGTACAGATACTCCTTTCTGGAGCTATTTTTGTCAGATATCGGACTCTACAACCAGTTACGGTTCGTACTCTGGAGCTGTTCCGAATGAGAAGATCACATGGGGAAAACTGGATATAAACACTCCTAAACATATTATTGAAAGTGATGCAACCATCGTTGCACCACTTATATTTGCCTATCTCCTGGATATGTAATTAACAAATAATTACCTTACATTCAAGCTGCTCAACAGGCGAAATTGCCTAATATTGAGCAGCTTTTGTGTTTTATATTCCATGAAGAAATTGGTTCTTTTTCTCCTCATCGCTATCTCAATACAATCCTGTAATACACCAAGTTATGTGTTTTCCAGTGTGTCGCAAAAAACTTACAGTTTTCCTGAAGGCACCCACTTACTAAATATTATTGATGCCCCAGAAAGCGTTCGACTTAAATTGCGAGAGATGATTTTTGACAAATTAGAAGATCGAATTCCAAATGGAAAACTTGTGAGCATACAGGACACGCCAGTGACTTTGATTAACTCAAACCTTGGATTCAATAGTTCAGCGGAAGATCTTGAGCAATTGGCTTCAAGAGCAAAAGGTTATGACTATATCATTAATATCAAGGCTGAAAAGCCTGCAGACGATCTTGGATCTATACAAATAGGAAATATCGATCCTGGTGAGGCCAATGTGACCAAGGTGTCGCTGGAGATCATTAATTTAAATGAAAAAGTTAGTGTTTATTACAGCCACGTACGGTCTGAGTTGAAAGTTCCTGATGATAGTAAGGATTTTGCATTCTCTGTAAGTGCTCAATCTATGATGAAGAATAGTTTAAAGAAGATCCTTAAAAGAATGAAGAACTAGATGGAGAACTGGCCAATATTTGCAATAGGTTTTTTAGCACAGCTATTATTTAGTGCTAGATTAATAAGTCAATGGTTTCTTTCTGAAAAATCCAAGGAAGTTGAAACACCGGTATTGTTCTGGAAACTGAGCTTACTGGCCTCTATTTTATTATTCACCTATGGATATTTACGGGATGATTTTGCAATCATGTTAGGGCAGTTCCTCATCTACGGAGTATACTGGCGAAATCTTTCTTTAATGAACGAATGGAAAAACCGAAATATCTTCTTTAAAGGACTGGTCATAATTTTCCCATTTGCTATTGCGGCCTACATCACTTTTTTTGGAACACAAACCTGGGATGATGTATTGAGGTCTGAAAATATTGCGGGTTGGATCATCGCTTTAGGTTTGGTAGCTCAAATTGTATATACCTCAAGATTTTTTTACCAGTGGTATTATTCTGAAGTAAATCAGGAATCTTCATTACCGCTGGGTTTCTGGGTCCTTAGTTTAATAGGCTCCAGCTTGCTTTTTACCTACGGAATATTTCGAGAAGACCCGGTACTTATGGCTGCACATTTCTTTGGTGCACTCATTTATATGCGTGATATATATCTTCTGAAGAAATCTAATAAACCTAATCCGCAAGCTTAGAACTATTCTGAAAGAGTAGTTCATACAGGAAAAATCCAATTACCACGATATACTCAAAGGCTACCAGCCACATATTTTCATCATATTGAGCATTGGAATATGCCGAATAACTTAGAATGACCAGCAAGGACCAGACGAGCATATATCTAAATCTCGTGAACACACTTAGAAAGATTGGAATTGCCAGATACCAGGGGTGCACTGTTGTAGACAGAAGTAGATAAACAGAAATACCAAATAGCATACTCTTTATCAAGCTCTGCATCTTCCCATTTTTCCGTAGAAAAGTCAGAAGTAGAACCGCAACAAATGTGATTACGGGTAAGATCTTGCCAGCGGTCTCAATGATGTTATATCCTTTTACCTGGAAACCTATCCACCTCACCAGGTAATATACCGAGGCATTGAATTCAAACTTACCAAACCATAATCCAACACTTGCCATAAAATTCGCCATCACCTCTTCGGAATAAAATGGAACAAACGAGATCACCAGAGTTAAGATTACCAGGCTATAAAATCCGAGTAATTTCAAGAAAGACAGCTTCGAATTCTTCAGAAAAAAACCGAGGAAGAGTGGCAGGAAAAGCAGTGGTAATAGTTTAACAGAAATGGACAAGCCAAGTACTATTGCAGAAGCTACCCAGCGTTTCTGTTGTAATAGATAAAGAGACCAAACCAGGAAAAACACCATGACTGACTCGAAATGCAGATTTCCGGTCATTTCAATGATAATGAAAGGATTGAGAATATAGAGAAATATCCTATCCCTGGATAGTCCGAGATTTGAAAGCAAACGAGCACCAAAATAGAGCGTTCCGAGATCGGCCACAATAATTAGCGCTCTTAAAAACATCACATTCAGCAATTGGCTGGAATTTGCTAGAAACGAGGAAACTGCAAATAGCAACTGATTAACCGGTGGATAGTTTGAATAATGTCCTGCGCTAAGGCTCCCCATTCCGTTTAATAAAACTTCGGTATTTGGAAAATTAAGACCATTGGAAATTTCCGCAGGAATAAATTGATAAGGATTTATACCAGCATTGATAAGCTGTCCATCCCAAATAAATCTAAAGTAATCCTGCGAAAGTTGTGGAAGTGCGAACAGGAAGATCAATCTAAAAATGATCGCAAGTATGACCAGGAATTTGAAATTGTGACGCAGTAACTTATAAAGCTTGTAACTCAGGAAGCATAAAGCCGTATAAAGCATCACAAGCCGAACAAAATCTTCACGGACTAATCCATATGCAAAACTCCAGTAAAAGGCGACACAGGAGAGCGCTATAAGAATTGGGAATTTGTAAAGCCTGAGCAGTTTTAGATCCATTCCGGTATAAGGATTTCCGACTAAGTTAGTTAAACTTCAGACTTTAAGCTTTGTATGAAAACGAAACCAAAACCGGCGAATAGCATGAGGTGGAAAATGATGAGTCCGAATTCCTGAAGTCGGAATGCGCTAAAAATGGCAAAGCCAAAATAAAGAAACAGTATCCCTTCAATAATTATATTTCTTGAAAACTTACCGGACAGATATTTATTACCCTTCCATTTGTCACCACTCTCACTAATATTGAATTTTGGAGTTCTTATAAATTCCGAGCGTTTCCCGATATGACCTTCCAGAACAGCGAGTGAGTTATGAACTGAAAATCCCATCGCAATAGAAAAGAAGGTTAAAAACATCCCTAAAAACTTAAGAAAGGATTTGAGTCCTTTTCCATGTATTCTTGACCAGGCAACATAGTAACAAAGAAAAAAGATGAGCGTACTTAGTGCAAATACTGCTACCAGATTAAAATACCAGTCGAAAGCCGGATTAGAATTCTTGATGTAGAGTACCGGCAAACTGAGCACCGCAAGAAACAAAACGATCAAAAACATACTGGAGTTCAAAAGATGAAAGAACCCATGGAACTTGGTACTGAATGATGCCGATTTATCTCTTAATAATTTTCCATAGTTCTTCCTGAAATTTTCGGCAGCACCTTTGTTCCATCGAAATTGCTGGCTCCTTGCTGCACTAATCACCACGGGCAACTCAGCAGGAGTTTCAACATTTTCAAGATACTTGAATTCCCACTTTTTCATCTGTGCACGATAACTGAGATCAAGGTCTTCTGTAAGCGTATCGCCACTCCAGTTCCCGGCATCCAGAATACATTCCTTTCTCCAGATTCCCGCTGTCCCGTTAAAATTGATAAAATTGCGACCAAAATTTCTTCCAGTTTGTTCCAGTATAAAGTGAAAATCAAGTGCAAAAGCCTGTATCCTGGTAAGTAGCGAATAATCACGATTTAGATGCCCCCAACGGGTTTGCACCACACCAATCCTGGAATTTTTAAAATAGGGTAATGTTTGTTTCAGCCAATTTTTGCCGGGCACAAAATCTGAATCAAATACTGCGATAAACTCTCCACGAGCGATCTTCAGACCTTCTTTTAAAGCTCCAGCCTTATAACCAGTCCGTGTTTCTCTGCAAATATGCTGTATATCCAATCCTTCCAGCCTCAGACTTTCAATAAGTTTAGAAGTGATGTTTACAGAATCATCTGTAGAATCATCAAGGACCTGGATCTCAAGTTTTTCCCTGGGATATTCTATTCTGGCAATATTTTTCAGCAAACGCTCAACAACATATTCCTCGTTATAGAGCGGCAATTGTATGGTGACAAATGGATAGTCATCGTTCGCTTCGAAGTTAAATTTTTCCGCAGTCTCGGTGGATTTTAAAGCTTTGAGGTAATTGAGCAAAAGGTGTAGCTGCGAGAGGCTGTAGATGAAGATAACCAGCAACGCAAGCGTGTATAATATGATCACCAGCAGGTCTATCATTTAAAACTGTATTTGAAGATCCATCCCAATATTTTCACACCTGCAAAGATAGCACCTTTAAGTGTTCCTGAAACTTTGGAAACCCCGATCCGGTTTCGATAATGCACTGGGATCTCTGAGTATCTTAAATTTTTCCGAAGTGCTTTTAATTGCATTTCTACTGTCCAGCCATAAGTTTTATCCTGCATCTCCAGCTGAAGTAATTTTTCATATTTGATCGCTCGAAAAGGTCCAAGATCTGTAAAAGTGGAGTTGAAAAATAATTTCATCAAACTTGTAGCCAGCCAGTTTCCAAAGATCTGCGGAAAGGTCATCGAACCGGTTTCCCGCCATTCTTTTACCCTCGCTCCTACTACAAAATCTTTGTTATCTTCAATGATCGGCTGAACGATCCTGACTAATTCTGAAGGATAATCTGAATAATCTCCATCCAGAAAAACTATAATATCCGGCTTTTTAGATTGTTCAGAGATGTACTGCATTCCCTTTAGACAGGCATAGCCATAACCTTTTCGATTCTCCTGCAGGACTGTAGCACCGGCAGCAGCAGCTTTTGCTTCAGTAGCATCTGTAGAATTATTGCTAACAACAATGACTTCTTCCACAATATCAGGAATAGCTGCGATCACCAAACCAATCGAATCGGCTTCGTTATAGGCCGGAATGATCACTTTTATGGAAGAATGCATGGGCAGTTATTCAGTTCAGCTTGAGAAGTGCGAAAATAAGCGAACTCCTTACAAATTATAAGCTTTTCTGCTTCAGAAGATCTAAAAGATCTACATTATCTCCAACAACTCCATCTTCCGCCGTGATTCGATTATTGGTGGAACCATTCTCCAGTTTGAGAACACCTCTGGGACAAACCGCTGAGCAGATTCCGCAGCCAACACAACTAGATCTAACGATATTCTCGCCTTTTTGTGCGTACGCCCGAACATCGATCCCCATCTCGCAATAGGTAGAACAATTTCCGCAGGAAATACACTGGCCGCCGTTGGTCGTAATTCTGAATTTTGAGAATAGACGTTGTTGCATTCCTAAAATTGCCGCCATTGGGCAACCAAATCTACACCATACGCGATTCCCGAAAATTGGATAAAATCCAGTTCCAATTACTCCGCTAAATATTGCACCAATCAGGAAACCATAAGCCTGGCGAAGGCTTTCTGCATTAAATAAGAATAAGTTCTGTCCGCTGAAATAGTGGAAAGCTATTAATCCAAGGATGATCACGAGATATCCAATCGCACCATATCTTGCGTCCTTCTGCAATTCTTCTCTTTTAAAATACCATATCGCTGCAAACAGCAAGGTTAGAAATGTCCCAACACCAATCAGGAAGACATCGCGTGTAAGCCAGTATTTTGAAGAATCATAGCCAAGATAACTGTAGATGACAGCGGTAGTCATTAGAACGACGAAAACAAGTACACTATGCACCACCCATCGCTCAACTTTCCAGGCAAAAAGACTCTTATCTGAAAGTTGGCGGTAAGGATCACCAGCAGTTTCAGCGAGACCTCCACAACCACATACCCAGCTGCAATACCATCTTTTCCCGTATTTATAAGTCAGAATCGGGGTGATCACAAAAATTGAAACTACACCGAAAATTAGCAAAGCCAATCCTATATTACCTGATGAAAGAAAACCATCTACCCGGTATTGTTCGAAATTATAATAATTAAGTGGCCAGATATTCTTAAGATCGTAATACGGCAGGTTCATCCCATCGTCGTTAAGCCTGGACATAAATTCAGGAATAAGAAATGCGAATGCCAGCTGAAAGAACATCACACTAAAAGTTCTTAATTTCTCATAGCGATTATGCCGGTATTTCCATAGGAATTTCACTCCAAAGGCCAGAATAGCAATGGTATACAAAGTTCCATATACGAACCACTGGCTCGCCGGATTGCCACTTAACAAGTAACTCAGAGGATCAAACAGAGCGATCAATCCTACGTTATCCCCTTCTGCCCTTAAACCAAGATATTGAGGAAAGAAATAGAGCAGTATATAGAACCCGGTCAAGCCAACACCTGTAAGATAAGCCACGTAACCGCGATTGGTCATACTTTTAAACCAGACTCCGTCGTTCTTAATGCCTGCATGCGTGCTCGAATAGGTAGCATGAGCAAACCACACAATTCCTGCAGTGATCGATCCTAAAGCGATACTTAGCCAAAGAACCTTATTGGGGAAATTTAGATTGAAAGCAGCGAGACAAAGAATGATGAGTCCAGACATCCCCAGCAAAGTCGATATTTTCTGTCCTGTATTGAGAGATGCTGCAGCTTCGCCGGTTACCGACATATTTTGTTCAATTCTACTCATTAGGTGCTTTGTAAATTGTTTTTAAAACTTTTAAAGATCTCAGCTTCGTGATGCTCATAAAATTCGGGATCAAAATTAGCTGCTTTGAGGTTTGATAAAACGTGGTTTATCGTCTTTCCTTCATTCAGCCATTTATCGAATACCTCCTGTCGCATTCGTATTCCGAATGTATTGATGCCCTTGAATTTTCCTGATTCAGTATCAAAAGCGATCGTGATCGCCTTTTCTCCACTTTCGTGCTGCCAGTGAAAATGCTGTTCATTTAGCCCGGGTTTATTAAATACCCAGCCATAGGTTTGATATTCTATATCGAAGAATTTAGCCGAATTAAACCAGTTACCCGGTTGGTAGGGAGTTCGATATCCAGTAATCGTTCTGGCTACAGTTTCGCCCATAATTCTGCCAGTGTACCATACTGCTTCCACCGGTTTTCGTTCTCCTATGGCTTTTCTTTGTTGTGCACAATCACCAATCGCGTAAACATCTGGAATACTGGTTTCGAGAAATTCGTTCACGAGAATGCCTTTTTCGGTTTCAATTTCCAGGTTCTTAAGAAAGTTGATATTAGGCTTTACACCTGCACAAAGACCAACAAATTCGCAAGTGATCTCTTTCCCAGATTTGGTTCTAATAGCGCGAACGTTGCCCTGTTCATCCCCAAGAATTTCCTCAAGTTCTGTTTCGTGCCGAAGGTCTATTCCATGCGCCAGAATATGCTCAGATATCATCTTTGCATCCTGTGGTGGCAATACGCCGCTCCAAAAGCCTTTTTCTCTCACCAGTAAAGTCACCGGAATCTTGCGTGTATGCAGCATTTCTGCCAGTTCCACGCCAATGAGTCCGCCACCAATGACAACCGCCTGTTTGATACTGGAGGTTCTTTCCTCCAGTTTTTCCAAGTCTTGTTTGGTAACCATCCCCTGCACGCCATTGAGATTCTCTCCTGGCCAGCCAAAGCGATTCGGCAAAGAACCGGTAGCCAGAATAAGCTTGTCGTAGTGCAATGTTTCTTCGGAAGAAAAAGTGAGTTCTTTATTTTCAAAATCTATGTGATCAACCCAGGCTTTCTTAAGTTCTATTTGATTCTTTTCCCAGAACCAGTCTTCATAAGGCTTTAGATGGCCCCATTTCATATGTCCCATATAGACATACATTAAAGCGGTACGTGAGAAAAAATAGTCAGATTCCCCAGAAATTACGGTGATCTTGCAGTCTGAAGCTTTTCTAATATGCCGGGCAGCAGTGATACCAGCAATTCCATTTCCGATGATAACGATATGCTCCATTTATTTTTATAATTTGCTACAGGCCAGAATATACTTAGTAAAGTAAGCTGAAAATAACTACAAACCCAATTATACTACTCAATAATCGCTCAATCATGCAGTGGAAATCGGCACTCCTCATAATTCAGATCTTTCTAATGGTCGGTTTACTAACAGCGTCCTGTCAAACAAATCAACGATCACCTAAAATGAATGGGATTAGCCTCGTGGCTTCCCGGGATTCTATTCTCGATACTGAAGTAAACTATGTTGCTGAAACTGAAGCCAATTACATTGCCCTGATGCCATTTGGTTTTCTACCGGACAGCCAGGAACCTCAGCTAAAATTTAACATTAATCGGCAGTGGTTTGGTGAACGCAAGGAAGGTATTGAGCATACTGTTTCAAAATTAAGAGAGCGCAATCTAAATATTATGGTAAAGCCGCAGATATGGCTTCGGAATGGAACATTCACCGGGGATCTTGAATTTGAAACTGAAGAAGACTGGAAGCAATTCGAAGATTCTTATGCTGAATTTATTCTTTTATATGCTGAAATTTCAGAAGAACTAGATGTGGAATTATTCTGTATTGGAACCGAACTTTTCAATTTTGTAAGCAACCGACCCGACTTCTGGAAAAACCTGATTTCCGAAGTAAGAAAAATATATAGCGGGCAGATCACTTATGCTGAAAACTGGGATAAATTCGATCAAACTACGATCTGGGATGACCTGGATTATATTGGCGTGGACGCTTACTTTCCCATAAGTGACGAAGCTTCTCCCGATATTGATCAAATAAAAGAAGGCTGGGAACCTCATCTTAGTTCACTTGAATCTGCATCTGATAAATTTGAGAAGCAGATAATTTTTACAGAATTTGGATATAGAAGTATTGACCATGCCTTGAAAACACCTTGGAATTCTGAACGGGAACATCCCGGTCTTAATTTAAATTTACAGTCAAATGCTTATCAAGTTCTTTTTGAACAGGTTTGGTCTAAAGAATGGTTTGCAGGTGGTTTTCTTTGGAAGTGGCATCAGGGAACCAATAGCGGCGGACTCGAAAATTCCAGGTTCACGCCACAAAATAAACCAGCAGAAAAAGAGTTGAAAAGCTTTTACGGCAGCTTCAGGAATTAATCCGTTTGCAATAATGAGAACGTAGATCTTCAGCAGTAGCACCAAATCTTCTTTTCCAGTAGATCTCAAGAAATAACTTTTGTGTTTTCCAGACTCCCATACGCTCGTATAAACGTGCAGAAGTTGTAAGCCACTTCCTGATCACTGTGAATGATCCATGCTCATATAGCCGTTTTATAAACTCGTTGTCTTCGTAAACCGTATAACTTTCATTAAAACCGCTAAGGGAATGAAAAAGATCTTTGGTAATAAACAAAGATTGATCTCCTCCTCTACAGGATAGATGATTAAATTTTGTGAATTGTCCCATCAAATTCAACCACCAGTGATCCTTGTCAAAGCGCATTTGAAAACAGCCGCAATTATTGCCTTTTCTGACAGCCTCCTTGATTAAAATATCAAAATTTTCTGGTGGATAACTATCAGCATGCAGGAAATACAGCAGTTCACCTTTTGCTTTTTTTGCACCATAATTCATTTGAACTGCCCGGCCTTTTTCAGAAAGATAATAAGTAACCTTTGGGTGTTCGATGGCAAGTTGGGAAGTTTCATCTGTACTTCCACCATCGACAACAAGAATTTCCCGTATATAAGTAGAAGAAGCAGTTTCCAGGTATTTTAGCAAAGCCGGAAGCTGCTTCTCTTCATTATAGACCGGGATAATTATACTTATCACAGCACTTATTTTGCTTCGTTCAGGTTCCAGTCGTAGTTCTTGTAATCTACCTTGGCATTCGAGTTGATCTTCACTTCTGAATATTGATTTATGTATTCGATCAAAGATCCATTTTCAGTAAAATCATTCTTATACCAATCAAAAATCGATGAAAGCTTCAATTGCGAAGCTGAAATTTCATTCTTATCTGAATTGATAAATTCATTTGTAGCCTTTTCCAGTTGTTTTTCGATATTCTCGCTGGTATAAGCTTCATTTATAAGTTTTGGACAGCTTATGGACGCGCAATTGATCGCAAAGTGAATCCTTGGCTCATCCATTTTACGTAACAGACTATTTTCAATGGCACCAAGTGAAATTTCCTTATTTCCGATTTTGACGAACTCTTTTGTCCATGCTCCAGAAATATCCTTAATACTCTTCGTTGGATAATTCCGAAGAATAAGATCCACCGTGTACGCATTATAGAGGTTGATATAATATGCCAGAAGTTGATCACGATTCCAGGTATCATCTGGCTTCATGGAAGAAAGCATCTTTAAGTATTTGTCAAGTGCTGGCCGATCTTTCTGGAAACCTTTATAATCTACCATTCCGTCGTCATCCACATGCTTTTTCAATAGTTGATCCCAACCGGAATGATCTACTTTGTCCTCTGCAGCTGCAGAAGTATTTGCAGAATCTGGCGTAGGTAATCCTTTACTGTTGAAGCCTGCGCTCGAAATAAGGTTACAGGATTGACAAATAAATGCCCCTGAGACCAGGATCAAAAAACTTAAAAATACTTTCTTCATAATCTTGTTTTTTTAACTAGCAACATCCACCACCATCGTAATGCCAGGTGGACTCACTTATGTAAATATCATCTCTTCCAAGATCTGCCAGTGCACCTGCAGTTTTATCACAAATTGCAATTGGCTGATTCTTCAATAAAATATGTCCTTTCTTATCATCAAAATGATCTTCATCTCCATAATAGATCGCAGCTTTTCCAGTAAAGATACAAGGCCCATCTTCTGGCATAGGATCTTTAATCGCGGCTACTTCAATAGATTCGATATAAATCAATTCATCTGTAGGATAGTTTTTGGGATCCAGAATTCTATAAGGCTTTCTGGCCCTGATCTCGATAGTTCCGAAGCCGGCATCGGTCAATGCTTTCACATAATCCTTGATGCTTAAACTTCCGGAAAGACAAAGCGCTCTTAAGCGTTCATCATTTCTAAGTTCATCATTCATCTCCTGCTCACAGGTAGGATCACTCATTACAAGTCTTCCATGCGGCTTTAGCACCCTGTACATTTCCTTTAAAGCCTGAGTAAGCTCTTCAGTTTTAAAAATATTGAAAAGACAGTTCTGTGCGGCTACATCTATAGAGTTATCCTCCACCGGTAACGCCGTAGCATCTCCTTTTCTAAGATCTACAAATTCAGATTTGAACCATGGGTTCTGGGCTTCTGCCTCCACAAAATTCTTGCGGGACGCTTCCAGCATTTCATCCACCACGTCTACGCCAACCACTCCAGATTTCATTCGGGAAAAATAAGCGAACTGTAAAAGTTCCATTCCGCCACCTACACCCACATAGAGCGTACGCGGATTATTTGTCAGATCCCGGGCATGCACAGTTGAACCACAACCGTAATTCATCTCCTGCATGATCTTTGGGATCTTCAATCCCGGAAGTTCCCAGATCGGGTTTGTGGTGCAGCAAAGTCCCACATCTGGCGTAAGTGCAGCCTCACGGTAAACGTCTTTAGTAATCTCTAAATAACTCATTTATAATTTCTTAAGTAATTCTTTAAATAATTTAACCATATCTGGTTCTGCTTTGGCAGCCATTGCCAGAATTTCCTGAATATCTACTTTTTCAAGATTATCCGGATCCCCTTTATCTGTGATCACAGAAATTGCTGACACCGGAATCCCCAAGTGGTTGGCAACGATCACTTCAGGCACTGTACTCATTCCAACCGCATCTGCACCAATCATCTTTAAATAACGGTATTCTGCTCTGGTTTCCAGTTGAGGTCCCAATACCGAAGCATACACACCTTTATGCAAAGTAATATTCAGCTCTTTTGCGGTATGTTCAAATTGCTCGTTCATGGATCTATCATAAGGTTCGCTCATATCCACAAATCGTTCTCCCAGGTGCTCAACGCCATGGAAAGCCAGTGGCGAACCACCCTGAAGATTAATATGATCATCAATGAGCATCAACTCCCCTTTATCGTAATCTAAATTGATCGCTCCGGAAGCATTGGAAACCAGCAAACGCTTCATCCCCAAACGTTTCATCACTCTTACCGGGAATGTAACATCAAAAAGGCTGTAACCTTCGTACAGGTGGAATCTCCCCTGCATGATGACCACTTTTTTTCCTGCCAGGGTTCCAAAAATTAGTTTCCCCTTGTGAAATTCCACCGTGGCAGTTGGAAAATATGGGATATGATTGTAACTGGCGGTTACTTCAATTTCTACATCGTCCAGTAATTTACCTAAACCTGTACCTAATATGATCCCAACCTCGGGTTCGCCGAATCCTTTGGATTTTAAATAATCTACCGATTCGTTTATTCTATCTGTCATTATTTATTAATTTTTGAAAAGCCGGATGATCTTGAATATCCTCCAGCGTATCTATATCATTTTTTAGTGGCAGCGCTTTATAAGTTCCCTCCTGCATGTCCTGAAGACTTTGTTCGAATACACTGGAAGTACTCCAGGCTTTGTTTATGAATAAATCTGAATTTAATGATTTCATACCCAAAAGGTAATATCCACCGTCTTCAGCGGGTCCAATTACATAGTCGTGAGCTTCAAGTTCTTCAAAAGCATCCTCAAGATCTGTTGTCTCAAGATTGTAAAGATCACTTCCAATAATCACAATTTTCTTATAGCCTTCGTCGAATCCAGCTTTAAAAGCAGCTTCCATTTTCTCTCCCAGATCTCCTTCTACCTGCAATCTTTTCTGAAAACCTCCATCCTCCCAGAGATCGTTTTCAGCGATATTCCAGGCGTAATAAACCTGCTTGCTTACGTCAAGCTTACTGGTTACATCCTTAGTATGCTTCAGCAGAAATTTATAAATTTCAAGAGCTTTTTTATCTCCTACTCCTTTGGCAAGCCTGGTTTTGACCTTTCCGAGAACAGGATTTTTTGTAAATATGATTAGCAGATTTTCTTTTGACACCTAGTAAATTTTTTCGCCGTTCTTAAGATATTTCGACCAGTATTTTGAATAAGTATGAATTTTTTCGGTTTTCTTGCCTTTATTATCATAAACAGGATAGCCGGTATTTTTCCATTCAAAAATTCCTCCGTATAGATTTTTTACATCCTCAAATCCTAAATCCTGAATCTTTTTGGCTATGTTCTCTGATCTAATTCCTACTGAACAGTAGACAACGATCTGTTTATCCCTGGTAATGGAATCCAGAACACTAAGATCAAGATTATTATACCCTATATATTTTGATCCATCAAGATGACTGGTTTCGTATTCATTGCTTTCCCTTGCATCCAGGATGACCACCTCATCATTTAATTGATCCATACGCAGTTGCTCTACGGAAGTATATGGAACATCGCCAGAATTATATTTTTGCAATAGATCATCCAATGCGTTTTGACTAAACCCGGTAATTCCAATGAAAAAAATTAAGCTGAAAATGATTCCCTGTAATTTCATATTAAGCTACTGTTCCCTGGCAACTACTTCCTGCTCCAGCAGTACAACCGTAGCAATGTTGGGAAATGATAATATTTCGATCATTCAAAATATCTTCGTTGTATTCACTAATATGCTGCACTTTAGAATTTACTTTTAGTTCCAGCATCTGGTTAAAATCACAATCATACAACCAGCCATCCCAACTAATGGAGATTGTATTGGTACACATCACGTTTTCAACGGCTGCAGGATTATAAGCTTCTACCAGTGCATACATATAATCTTCATAATTTTCAGAAGCTATAAGGTATTCAAGGAATCGGCTTATGGGTAAATTTGTTATTGCGAACAGACTGCCAAAATCGATATTAAAATCTTCTTTCAAAGCTTTTTTGAAGTCCTGCTCCATCGCCTTTTGATCTGTTGGCAAAAATGCACCGGAAGGATTATATACCAGATCCAGTTTTAGACCTGTACCTTCCTGCGCGTAACCTACAGCGTTCAACATTTGCAGCGCCTTGATAGATTTATCAAAAACACCACTACCTCTTTGCTTATCAGTTTTTTCTCTTTTGTAGAATGGTAAAGACGAAACCACGTGGACATTATGCTTCTTAAAGAATTCCGGTAGATCGTGATACTTCTTGTTGGCAAGAATGATCGTTAGGTTTGATCTAACAATAAAATCTTTGATTCCGGCTTTAGCGGCTTCTTCCACAAACCATCTAAAATTCGGATTCATTTCAGGGGCACCACCAGTAAGGTCCAGCGTATGGGCTCCGGTATTCTTGATCACTTCCAGACATTGCTTCATGGTTTCTACCGTCATGATCTCCTTACGATCGGGACCGGCATCTACATGGCAATGCGAACAAACCTGATTACACATGTAACCAAGATTCAACTGTAGTATTTCGAGTTTTTTGGGTTTGAATGGCAGGTCATGAGTTTCTGCGATCTTATCCCGGAAATACGGGAGTTCGCCTTCTTCAAATATGCCTTCGCTTAAAAATTCTAACTGGTTCTTAGGGCTTGAAAGATCATCCTTACGCGCCTTCAGGGATTTTGTGATCATATAGTTGTTTCTACGTATGTTTAGTTCTTCAATTCAGTAAAAACTTACATACTTAGCTTTTTGTATTTATTCATCATTTGCACACCATGCACAAGGGTAGCACCACTTTCAATTGCAGCGCCGGCATGAACCGCTTCCATCATCTCTTCTTTGGTAATTCCACGTTGTAATCCATCTTTGGTATATGCATCTATACAATAAGGACATTTTACTACATGGGCTACTGCAAGAGCGATCAATGACTTCTCACGTGCAGAGAGAGCTCCTTCTTCGAATACTTTACCGTAGTAGTCAAAAAACTTGTTTCCAAGTTCTTCGCTCCATTCAGTAATCTCTCCAAATTTTCTCAGGTCTGCCGGATCATAATAATTTTTAGCCATTTACTTTTGCTTATGTGTTAATACTTATAATTACGAAAAAAACGAAGCTACAGTTTTAAACTATAAGACTCCGGTTACAGAAAGAATAATAAGTAAAAATACAACGACTATGGCGATCACGATCCAAAGTTTTGAACTGGAATTCTGAGTTCTGGTTTCGGTAGATTGATTTACTTTTTGTTCACTATCCCGATCTTCCTTAGGTACAGGTGACGATCTGTCTTTATCTTGATTCATATTGATGGTTTTTACTGAAAAATAAAGCAAATTCTTACTGAAATGTATTAACGATATATATTTAACAAAGATTTTCAATTTGAATTAATTTCCGCCAATAGCTCTAAAATTTAGCTATGCTTTGGAAACACCCCGAAACACTAACGTTTTTCGCATTACCATTATCTCTATTGACAGTTTCTTTTATAGAAATTCTTAATTTTTTCACACAAGCTTTAACTTTACAACCCAAGATTTTAAGATTTTTAATTGTAAAAAGCCTATCTTATTAGGCGAAAAAATTCAGCAGTAATATTATGAGAATTGATGTTCAAACGCTACCGGTTAATGAAATTGTGCAGAACATAGCACAATCGCTGGATGCAGATGTGCAAAATCGTAGCGGGGAACTTCTAGTCGAAATTCCTTCAGAGTATGGTGAAGGTACTATTCGAGGAATTAGTTTTGACTCCGGGATGGGCTATATCACCTACAATTGTAAATTTTCGCAGGATGTTGAAATACATTTTTCTCTAAATACCGTACACCCTTTAAAATTTATTTTCTGTTCTGAAGGGAGTATTAGCCATTGCTTTCAGCACAGTGATGATGAACACAGCATAGATACCTACCAGAACATTGTAGTGAGCAGCAGTGGATATGATGGACATATCCTATATTTTAAAAAGGATGTCCAAACCCATGTTTCGAGCCTGGAAATCATTAGATCTGTTTTTGCTCATCGTTCCAATTATGATTTTAAAGATCTTGATCCAACCTTGAAGGAGCTATTTAAAGACGCAGTTTCGAAAAAGCAATTTTTCTACCAGGGGAATTATAGTATTAAGTCGGCAGACTTAATGGATGAGATAAATACTAAAGATTTTACAGGATTTCTCCGTAACCTGTTTCTAGAAGGAAAAGCATTTGAAATGCTTACCATACAAATAGACCAGTATCAGGATGATGAGAATGGGGAGAATCTGCCAAAAATCTTAAGAAAGTCTGATATTGAAAAGGTGAATTATGTCGCCAAAAGAATTCAGGGTGATCTTAGTACAAATCTTTCCGTAGAAACGCTGGCGAAAGAAGCTGGAACCAATGTCAACAAACTTCAGGAAGGCTTTAAGTATGTTTACGATCTTACTGTAAATAAATATATGCAGCATATTAAGTTAGAAGCTGCCAAAGAAATGCTGAAACTTTCAGAAAAGAACATCTCAGAAATTGTAACGTCTATCGGACTCAACAATCGTAGTTACTTTTCCAAAATCTTTAAAGAAAAGTATGGAGTAAGTCCTAAATATTTCCTGCAAACCAAGGCAAGTATGAAAGAAGAGGAATTCGAAGAAAACTAGGATCCATCTCCTAAAAATTTCTTCGGAATCACTTCAGGTTCGAAATTCCACAAATACGGCAATAGAAAATATACGATCAGGCTTAGCAATGCTATGCTGACAATATTCATCCAGATACCTGTTTTTATCATATCCGGGATTCTTAGATAACCTGACCCAAAAACCACGGCATTCGGCGGAGTTGCAACTGGTAACATAAAAGCACAGGAGGCAGCCAGAGTCGCTCCAACCATTAAAAAATAAGGATGTAAATCGAGTGCGATCGCCATAGGAGCAAGAATTGGTAAAAGCATGGCCGTTGTCGCCAGGTTAGAAGTCACCTCAGTTAGAAAATTGACAGCAGCAATTAATATTACTACGAGTAAAAGTAATGGCAAATTTTCAAGATTCGTCAATTGTTCTCCTATCCAGACCGCCAGACCACTTTCCCCAAAACCTTTTGCAAGTGCCATTCCTCCTCCAAACAATAAAATAATTCCCCAGGGAATTTTAACCGCTTCTTCCCAGGTAACCAGTTTTCTTTTGCTCTTACCTGCAGGAATTAGAAATAGAGCTACAGCCGCGATCATCGCGATAATGGTATCGTCTATGAACGGCAATACTGGCTGTAAGAGATAGCTTCTGCTAATCCAGCCAAATGCAGTAATAGCAAAAACTGCTAAAACTCTTTTCTCCTGTATGCTCATGTGACCCAGTTCAGCTTTGAGTCGGTCGATCTCTGCCTTTCCTCCTGGAAATTCTGTTTGACTGAAATTGAAGGCTTTTGTGGTTAGATACTTCCAGCAAATTATTAAAAGCAAAATCGATACTGGCAAACCAAGAATAAGCCATTTGGTAAAACTGATCTCGATACCATATATTTCTTCTACAATGCCGGCAAAAACAAGATTGGGCGGAGTACCTATTAAAGTTGCTATTCCGCCAATCGAGGCGCTATAGGCAATTGCCAGCATCAAGGCCTTACCAAATATTTTATTTTCATTTTCTGCACTTGCCGGATTGTCTTTTAACTGACTGATAATTGCAGTTCCAATGGGCAGCATCATTACCGAAGTAGCAGTATTGCTAATCCACATGGAGAGAAATGCCGTTGCCACCATAAATCCCAAAATGATCTTTTTGATATCTGCACCTATGAACTGAATGATATTCAGAGCAATCCTTCTATGTAAACCCCATCTTTCAATAGCCACCGCGAGAATGAAGCCGCCCAGGTACAAAAAGACATATTTATGACCAAAAGCTGCGGTTGTATCCTCTATACTTACCGCTCCGGTTAAAGGAAAAAGGATATTTGGTAATAGAGCAGTTACCGCAATGGGAATTGCTTCAGAAACCCACCAGATCGCCATCCACAATGTTACGCAGAGAACATCAAATGCCGCTTCAGGCATAGAATCGGGTCTACCTAATAGCTGCAGAATAAGAAAAAGAAGTGGCCCGGCTACTAGCGCTATTATTTTTAGTCTGGAATTCATATATTTCAAAAAGCTGAAGATATAGATTATTTCCTTTTAGCGAAATTCAAATAAGAAAGCCATAAATCAGTTTATGACAAATTCAGAGAAGCTTAGAATTAGTACAAAGATCCAGGTTGCCAAAAGCAGGGAAGATGTATTCCAGACAATAACAGACCGGAAGAAATTGAGCAAATTTTTTATTTCTGAAGCAAGTTCAAATCTCGAAGTAGGTAAGCAGATCACCTGGAAATTCCCGGAATTCAAGTTCGTTGAGTTTTCTATTGAAGTGCTACGGGTCGAATTTCCTGAAATTATTGTGATAACATGGGAAGGTGCCGAAAATCATATTACCACGGTAACTTTCGAACTTACTGAAATTGAAAAAAATCAAACTTTGGTTTCAGTTTTAGAAGAAGGAATGCAAAATGACGCTGAAGGGATTGCCTGGCTCGGCAGAAACTCGGAAGGTTGGGCAAATTTTCTGGCCTGTCTCAAAGCCTATCTTGAGTATGGGATCAATCTCAGGGAAGGCGCTTTTGAATTCTTACGAAATGATCAAAAACCCTAAATAAAAAAACCCGGCAAATTGCCGGGTTTTCTAATTATATGAATTGATAATTACATCATTCCTGGCATACCGCCGCCCATTCCTTGTGGCATTCCACCTCCAGCATTATCTTCTGGAAGATCAATAAGCGCACATTCGGTTGTAAGGATCATTCCAGCAACTGAAGCTGCATTTTCCAATGCTACTCTTGTTACTTTCTTAGGATCAATAATACCAGCTTTCAGCATGTCTACGTAAGTATCTGTTTTGGCATCATAACCGAAGTCATTCTTACCTTCCAATACTTTGTTAATCACTACTGAACCTTCACCACCAGCATTTTGCACGATAGTTCTTAGTGGAGATTCGATAGCTTTGGAAACGATCTGTACTCCAGTCGCTTCATCAGCATTTTCGGTTTTTATCTTGCTTAGTACAGCCTGAGCTCTAACTAACGCAACACCCCCACCAGCAACAATACCTTCTTCTACAGCCGCTCTGGTTGCGTGAAGTGCATCATCTACTCTGTCCTTCTTCTCTTTCATTTCTACTTCTGAAGCTGCACCTACGTAAAGTACTGCAACACCACCAGCTAATTTAGCCAGACGCTCCTGAAGCTTTTCTCTATCATAATCTGAAGTAGTAGACTCGATCTGAGATTTGATCTGGTTTACTCTGCTCTGGATGTCATCATTATTTCCAGCTCCGTTAACGATTGTAGTATTATCCTTGTCGATCGCTACTTTTTCAGCAGTACCCAACATATCGATTGTAGCGTTTTCTAAAGTAAATCCTCTTTCTTCAGAAATTACAGTACCACCAGTAAGGATAGCAATATCTTCTAACATTGCTTTTCTACGGTCACCAAATCCTGGAGCTTTCACTGCAGCGATTTTTAATGAACCACGAAGTTTGTTAACTACCAGTGTAGCAAGAGCTTCACCATCAACATCTTCAGCAATAATTAATAGAGGCTTTCCAGACTGAGCTACTGGCTCCAGTACTGGAAGTAGATCTTTCATTGAAGAGATCTTCTTGTCAAAAAGAAGGATGTATGGATCTTCAAGATCTGCCGTCATTTTCTCAGAATTCGTTACGAAATAAGGAGATAAATATCCTCTATCGAACTGCATTCCTTCTACAACATCGACATAAGTCTCTGTTCCTTTAGCTTCTTCTACAGTAATTACACCTTCTTTACCAACTTTTCCGAATGCCTGAGCGATCAAATCACCAATAACATCATCGTTGTTAGCCGAAATAGATGCAACCTGCTTGATTTTTTCTGAAGAATCACCTACTTCTTTAGTTTGCTTTGCAAGATCTGCAGTAAGAGATTCAACAGCCTTATCGATACCACGTTTCAGGTCCATTGGATTTGCACCAGCAGCAACGTTCTTCAAACCTTCCTGTACGATAGCCTGAGCAAGAACTGTAGCGGTAGTAGTACCGTCACCAGCAAGATCATTGGTTTTGGAAGCAACTTCCTTCACCATCTGAGCTCCCATATTTTCTAAAGGATCCTCAAGTTCGATTTCTTTCGCTACAGTTACACCATCTTTAGTTACAGTTGGTGCACCGAAAGATTTACTAATAATTACGTTACGACCTTTAGGTCCTAAAGTTACTTTTACAGCGTTCGCCAAAGCATCAACACCACGTTTGATCCCATTACGAGCCTGAATGTCAAATTTTATATCTTTTGCCATTTCTATAATTTTTAATTTTCTATAGTTAGACTACAGAATAACTGGTTAATTAATTTTTGATTATAAATTCCAGCGGTTGCCAGAAAATTGAAGTGAAACTTATACTATTGCTAGTATATCATCTTCCCTCATGATCAGGTAATCTGTTCCTTCAAGTTTTAGCTCTGTTCCAGCATACTTACCGTAAAGAACTGTATCACCTTCTTTAACTGTCATATCATGATCTTTGGTACCTCCACCAACAGCTACAACTTTACCTTTTTGAGGTTTTTCTTTAGCTGTCTCAGGAATAATGATACCAGAAGCAGTCTTGTTTTCTGCAGCAACAGGCTCAATTACAACCCTGTCTGAAAGTGGCTTAATGTTTAGTCCCATTTTATTAAATTTTATTATTAGGTTAATTAATTTTTCAAATACGAGAGACATATTTCTAAAATTATGCCAGCTCTAATTCTCTGCCATAAGGCAAAAAAAAATGCCAGCTTGTCATAAGCTGGCATTTCCAAATGTTTTTGAGTATCTTATCTACTGCTCATTGTCAGTTTGAGTTGCTGGTTGAGCTGCAGGCATTTCAGTATTTACAGGTTCGTCACTTTCGAAAACCCTTGTTCCAGCTTCCGCTGGCTTATCCATAATAGCTACGTTAGAAAGCAGGATCAAAACAAGCAATAAAGTTGCAAGTGTCCAGGTACTTTTATCTAAAAAGTCTCCAGTCTTTTTAACCCCTCCAACTTGCTGACCTCCGCCACCAAAAGAAGAAGATAGTCCTCCACCCTTAGGGTTTTGAACCATGATCACAACTACCAGCAAAAATGCTACGATAATTATTAAAGCTAAAAATATAGTGAATGTGCTCATTCTTAATCGTTATTAGTGTCTTGTAATTTTTCTATTGCCCGAATTTGGTCTGCAAAGAAACCACTTTTTTCGGGATTTTTCAAAATTAATATTTTATATGCCTGAATGGCTTTTTTATAGTTCTTCTGTTCGAGGTAAACACGCGCTAAAGTCTCTGTCATCAGCGACTCCTGACTGGTCATAGAATCTTCGGCAAGATTGTTTTTGGAAACAGATTTTACCGGTTTGATCTTAGGATTTTTAGCAATAAACTCTTCAATAAGATCAAATTTTCTCTGGCGATCTTCGTTTTCTGGTTCTTCTGCCTCGTTTTCTCTATCTACAGGTTCTGCCTTGGTTAATTTTAACCATTCAGAAAATGAATGAGATTCCTTTTGATCAAACTCCAGAGGTTTTCCAATTTCCAGGTTCTCTTCTTCGGAAGATTCATTAGTTATCGCATTATCTGAAGTATCCTCCAACTGCGCACGTTCGAACAATGCAGGATCCATAACGCGTTCAGATTCAGACTGCTTCATTTTGATCGCATCATCCAGATCTATGCTTCGCCTGCCATGAACTTCCTCATGTTCGTAGACCGTCATTTCCTTCAGTCGGTCTTCCTGCTGCCTGATCTGTCTCGCGATCGTGTTTTGATTGAATTCTTCAGAAGTAATAAAATCAAAAAGAATGTCACGGTCTGTGGTATAGGCCGCGGTTTTTTTCAATGCTGAATTGTAACTGAATTCCTGGTGTTCTTTCAGCCCCTTCAGCCTTATAGCACGACCCGCCTGGAAATAGGGTGCTTTCTCAAGCAAAATTTCCAGTTCCCGCGTTTGTTCTTTAGTAATTTCCGCAGGAGAGTTTAGTAAACTTAAGAGTGCTTTTTTTTCCATTACCAGTCGGTAAGCGCTGCGTTAAAAATATCCTGTGTAATTCTGGTATAGATCTCGTCCAGTGCCGTCTCCAGGTTTGCCCCGATCAATTGTTGCTGTGCTGGATAATCATAATAGAAAGAAAAACGCTTTTCAAAATCCTTTTCCGGTTCCAGTGTATTGTAATAACGAACGTTTACCGCAATGGTCAGTCTACTTTGCGCAGCGGTATTTTCAGCAGTTGCAGACATTGGCGACACATAGAACTGCGTAATTTCACCTTCAAAGATCAAATCCCCATTAGTATTGGTAAGACTTAAACTTGTTTGATTCTGAATAAGGTCCTGCAAGGAGATCGTAAAAGCTCGGTCTATACCTGGTTCCACAAGATCTGCATTATTCTGGAAGAAATTTACCTGAAATGTTTCAGCATCTCCGGTGTCTGCTCCTGTGAAGGAATAGGACATACAGGAAGATAAGCTCAAACTCACCAGTAATACTGTGATAATGCTAAGAAATCTTGTCATTAATTATAAATTGTATTGTTTGATCTTTCGATATAAAGTTCGTTCACTTATTCCCAATTCTTCTGCCGCAGCCTTGCGCTTCCCACTGTGTCTTTCCAGCGACTTTTTAATTAGCTCCAACTCTTTATCCTGAAGAGAAAGTGTTTCTTCCTCTTCGATTTCTTCAGCAAAATAATACTTATCCTTTTCTTCCTGACTTGGTGAAGAAGAATTTTGTTGCGGAATTTGAAGAACATTCAGCTCATCTTCATCAATATCTGCTTCGTCGATATCATCGCCACTATTCCCATAAATCTTTTCGATAAGACCTTCATTCTCATCCTGAACCTGCTTACTATCTCCCTCCTGCATTAACTTCAGCGTTAATTTCTTTAAATCGTTCAGGTCACTCTTCATATCGAAAAGTACCTTGTAAAGGATCTCTCTCTCATTGCTGAAATCTCCTTCCTTCTTTTTATCTGAAATGACTGCCGGTAGATTACTGCCAATATCCGGAAGATATTGTCTTAGTTCATCGCCGCTAATATTTCTCTTCTGTTCCAAAACGGAAACCTGCTCTGCAATATTTCGTAGCTGACGAATATTTCCTCCCCAACGATATTTTAGCAACAAAGCAACGGCTTCATCATCAAGTTTGATCGTGGGCATCTTGTACTTCAATCCAAAATCTGAAGCAAATTTCCTGAAAAGTAAATGGATATCACCTTTTCTTTCCCGTAGTGGTGGCAATCCAATTTCCACTGTACTCAAACGGTAATAAAGATCTTCCCGGAATTTGTCCTTTTTAATGTTCTCGAACATATTAATATTCGTAGCAGCCACGATGCGAACATCGGTTTTCTGAACTTTTGAAGAACCTACTTTTATAAATTCACCATTTTCCAGTACGCGAAGTAATCTTACCTGCGTTGGTAAAGGCAACTCTCCTACTTCATCAAGAAATATGGTTCCACCATCGGCTACCTCGAAATAACCACTTCTGGTTTGAGTAGCACCGGTAAATGCACCTTTTTCGTGTCCGAACAGTTCACTATCGATAGTTCCTTCAGGAATTGCTCCACAGTTCACTGCGATGTACTTCCCGTGTTTACGATGAGAAAGCGCGTGAATGATCTTCGGAATACTTTCCTTACCCACACCACTTTCTCCGGTAACAAGTACTGAAATATCTGTGGGCGCAACCTGAATTGCTTTTTCTACTGCACGATTGAGCTTTGGATCATCTCCAATAATTCCAAATCGCTGTTTAATTGCCTGAACTGATTCCATTAATTATTCGCTGTATAAAAATTCGATTACCTGAATTACTGCTTCTTGTGGACGAAATATAAAAGTTTGCGTAGTGATTTGTTCACCATTATAATCTACTTCTATATCGAGTTTTTGATTTTCTGAATAGGACGCCGGGTAGATGTTCGTGATCCTATTATTAGTTCCAAATGCTCTTATGGCTGTGCTAATCTCATAGTTCACCAATTTTGCTTTAGAGCCATATATTAAGAATGGTAAAGTGTAATTCTGAAAAAATCCTGCGAGAGGATTAGGCTTATCGTCGTATTCATAACCAAAAACCTCGGTTATTGATAAACCTGAATAGCTTGTAAATATGGTATTCTGAATCACATTTCCACCCTCATCATATTCCAGTTCATCTGAATGCAGAAGCATAGAATCCCCATTAAAATCTTCAAATTTACTCAGCTGATCGTTGTCAAATGTGAAAACAACTCTTCCAGAATTATCTCCGGTGCTAAGCTTATCTACTTTAATAACATCGCCAGAATAAGTAATCTCCCGTGGCATAAAACTATCAGTGGATTCATCATATTCCTGAACTGAAATTAACTGTCCGGATTCATCATAACCAAACTGAAGATCTGTAGAAAAGTTCTGGCTATTTTCTGTAATTCTTACCAACTGGTCTTCATCATTATACTGAAGTTCAATCCATAGATCGCCATTAACCTCCATACTCAACCATTTACCGTCTTCGTAGGTGTAATCATAAACGTCACCAGATTGATTGAAGGTTTGAGTATATCCTACAAAATCACCGGTAATCGCGGGATTCCCTTCCTCAACATTAGAAGAGTCATCTGAACTACATGAAAATAATACTACTGAAAATACGAATAGGAGGTAACGAAGTTTCATATACGATTGGTTAGGTTATTAGTTATTATCACTATACCCCACTGGCTCTCCTATAAGAGTAGCACTGGTACAGTCCTTTATTTTTACGTTGACAAAATCACCGATCTTATAATTCTCCTTGTCAAAAACCACGACAGTATTCTGTGAATTTCTACCACTCCAGTGTTGATCAGATTTTTTGGATTCTCTTTCGATCAGGACTTCGGTAGTTTGCCCTAGGAAACGTTTTGTTCTCTGTTTACTATGTTTCTGCTGAAGATCTACGATCTCCTGTAGACGTCTTTTCTTTACTTCATGAGGCACATCATCTTCCAGCTTTCTTTCAGCCATGGTCCCGGGTCTTTCAGAATAAGCATACATAAAACCGAAATCATAGGTAATCTTCTCCATTAGAGATAAGGTATCCTGATGATCTTCTTCGGTTTCGGTTGGAAAACCGGTAATCATATCCTGAGAAATTCCGCAATTTGGGATCATCTCCCTGATGTTTCTAATAAGCTCAAAATATTCTTCACGGGTATGCAGCCTGTTCATCGCCTTTAAAATTCGGTTACTTCCAGATTGTACCGGTAAATGTATATAGTTACAGATATTACGATACTTGGCCACCATTCTAATCACATCAAGCGTCATATCCTGAGGATTGGATGTAGAGAACCTGATTCTCATTTTGGGATGTGCTTCTGCAACAAGCTTCAGAAGCTGCGAGAAATCTGTTGCCGTCGCCTTCTGAATTTCAGTAGCATTTTTAAAGTCTTTTTTGAGTCCGCCACCATACCATAAGTAACTATCTACATTCTGTCCTAATAAAGTAATTTCTTTGAAGCCTTTATCAGCCAGATCGTTCACCTCTTCAAGTATACTTTGAGGATCACGACTACGTTCGCGACCGCGGGTAAATGGAACCACACAAAATGTGCACATATTATCACAACCGCGGGTAATGGATACAAATGCTGAAACACCGTTACTTTGCAGGCGTACTGGAGAGATATCTCCATATGTTTCCTCCTTGCTTAGAAGAACATTCATGGCACTTCGGCCTTCTTCTATTTCACTCACAAGATTTGGAAGATCCTTATAGGCATCTGGCCCCACGACCATATCTACGATCTTCTCTTCTTCCAGGAATTTACTTTTTAGACGCTCTGCCATACAGCCCAGCACTCCCACTTTCATTCCTGGGTTTATTCTTTTTACAGCATTGTATTTTTCCAGTCTTTTTCTAACAGTTTGCTCCGCTTTATCCCGAATCGAGCAGGTATTTACCAGAACAAGATCTGCCTCTTCTAACTTTTGGGTAGTATTAAAACCCTCTTTACTAAGAATGGATGCAACAATTTCTGAATCACTGAAGTTCATTGCGCATCCAAAACTTTCAATAAAAAGTTTCCGGGTATTTTCAGGCTTAGGCTCCATAACTAAAGAGTTCCCCTGTTTTTTCTCGTCTATTGTCTTCTCCATAAATCTATACTAACCTCCGGGTTTTTAGAATCGCAAAGATAGAACTAAACAGAGTTCTGACAAAGTGACAGAAAAAATTTTCTTAAATCTTACGCAACCTTTTGGAAAGTGTAGCATCTAACAGATACCTAACCACAATTACACATGAAAAATTTACTTTTTGTGTTACTACTATCACCACTTTTCCTCTTCACTTCTTGTGAGGAGGATAGTGATGATGAGTTCACTACAGTTGCAGTACCCATAACTCAGTCCATCGCTGATTTTCGTGCTTCCGTAGAAATTCAGGCTCCCCGTGAAATCAAAGAATCGGGAAAGATCTACGCCTGGCAGAATTATATATTTATCAATGACAAAAACGAAGGTGTTCACATCATCAACAATACCGACCCATTCAATCCCGTAAAAGTTCAATTTCTGAAGATCCCGCGAAATACCGATGTGGCCATTAGGAATAATATGCTTTACGCAAATAATGGAATGGACCTGGTAGTTTTCGATCTTAGTGACATGAATGCTATTAAAGAAGCAGGCAGGGTCAAAGACATTTTCCCTAATTACTATCGCACCCCACCACCAGGACAGGTAAGTTTCGTAGACTTCGAAAACTTTGATCATAATACTGAAGTTATTATAGGCTATATCACTGAATCCCGAAAAATAGAATATGCCAGAGGTGATCTGGTCAATGAGCCTTTCTTCTCAGAAGCAGACGGTGGTGGATCTGGTACCGGCGGAAGTATGGCCAGGTTTACAATAAATGACGACTTACTCTATATAGCTGAAGAGAGCGAACTCTCTGTAGTAGACATTAGCAATCCTTCTAATCCGGTTGAGCTAAGTAGTGAATATGCCGGCTGGAATATTGAAACAATCTTCCATTATCAGGATCATCTTTATCTGGGTAGTGCGACTGGAATGTATATCTATGATCTTGAGAACCCAGAGTCTCCACAGCAGGTTTCTTTCCTTCAGCACGTATTGGGATGTGATCCTGTCGTAGTAAAAGACAATTACGCATACGTGACTATTCGAGGCGGCAACAATTGCGGACAAAATTTTAATCAATTGGATGTCGTAGATGTTTCAGACAAGAACAACCCAAGAATTGTAAATTCCTACGAAATGAATAATCCCTTTGGCTTAGGCGTAAAGGATGACTGGCTTTTTGTTTGCGATGGTGATGAAGGGCTTAAAATATTTGATACTAAAAACACCCCCGATCTTAGTCTTGTAGATCAATTTACGAACATTAACACCTATGATGTCATTCCTCTTGATGACAAGCTGCTAATGATCGGGGATAATACACTATCCCAATATTCCTATAAGGGTAACGAGGTTAATTTAATTAGTACATTCTCTTTGAATTGATGACCCTTTTTTTGTTTGGTTTTTTGAAAAATCCCCGCTGCCCGGGGATTTTTTGTTATTTATCATTTTGGTAATGTGTATCAAGAAAATGATAACGCGCTTCAATTTCTGAATCTTCAACTTTGAAAACAGTATCCATTAATAAAACCGGAGTTTTATCTTCGGAAGACTTAATTGACGGCCATTTCAAGAGTTCATTTCCGTTAGGGTTTCCTGTTTTTACAAAATTTACTAGATACCTCTGAATGTTTTCAGAAATACTAAAATCATCTTCGGATAGATTCGCATTGTCAGCACCATTTAGATTCCCAAGAAAATACTCGATTTCAGAAGCATGCGGTGCTCCTACTGAAGTATCTACCGGATTGTCATCTGGAGAGGGCTTGATTCTTTTGAAAAAATATCGGTATACCGGTTGATCTGAATGATTAGCGTGTAGATCTGCCCATTTCCATGTGCTGTAGGATATAAATCTATCGGAGGCCATATCTGTTGCAGCTAAACGAACATCGCCATTTGTCTTAACGGGATAAAGCTCAATTGCCTGTTTCCATTTATCTGGAAATGTTTCCTTCATTCTCGCGGTATATTTCGCTTTGGTCATATTATTATCCTGCAAAAATGCTTCAGCAATCATTTCAGCTGAATTCCATCCCACCAAAAGTGGAACTTGGGCTTGTTCTTTATTACTGAAAATTTCGGGTAAGCTTTTTGGTAAAAAATAATCATCGATAACCGCTGGGAAACCAAATCTACCGGACTGATTGTAAATTTTAAAAATAGAATCTGTAGGTAAATTTCTGAGCTCCTGGAACGTATAACCAGTTTGCATCACAAAGTCTTCTCCTATTTTTTCCGCTTCTTCTAAGCGAACTGGCGGTAAAGCTGGATTTATAGCTGCTCCACTTTCACCAATCGCCCCGGCAAGCATATCTTTAGATAATGGAGAAGCCATTTGCATACTAACTGAAATGGAACCTGCAGACTCACCGCCGATACTAATTCTTTCTGGGTCACCACCAAAATGCGTTATATTCTCATAAACCCATTTGATGGCCGCATTCTGATCAAGCAAACCATAATTTCCTGAGGCATTGTAAGCCGATTCCTCGGTGAGCTCGGGATGTGCCAGAAATCCAAAAATATTGAGCCTATAATTTACAGTTACGGTAATAATTCCCTTTTGTGCTAGCGATGCGCCGTCATATCGAGGTTCAGAGCCATCGCCGGCGACAAATCCTCCACCATAGAAATAAACTAAAACCGCCATTTTTTTATCTGGATCAACATCAGGAGTCCAAATATTCAGATACAGGCAATCTTCACTTTTGCCATTACTGCGATAGACCATGTCGCCAAAAACGTTTTCCTGAACTGCCGAAGGCCCAAATTGTTTGGTTTTTTTAACCCCTTTCCAGGGATCAAGGTTTTGAGGTGCTTTCCAACGAAGCTCATCAACAGGAGGCTTTGCATAAGGCACACCTAAGAATATGCTTAGATCACTCTTCTGGTCGTAATTCCCCTGCACGATTCCGCAACTAGTATTTACTTCTACATTAGACTGCGAATAAGCTTGCGGAATAAAGACGAATAGAAATATCAGAGATAATAAGGAAGATATAATTTTCATGAAAATTAACTTGATTCCCTAAATATACGATAAGCTAGTATTTCTTCTTGCTAATTCTGTTACCAGTGATTTGACGCTGAGCTTTACTTTTGAATCTGCTAACGTCATCACTCCTTAGCTTCTCATGTTTTGTCTTTCTACCCTGAACCCGTGCTCTCCATTTTCTCCAGTTTCTGGGATGCATTTGCTCACGCATGAACCTAATGACTTCCTCCTCTTTTAAACCGAATTGAAATTCGATTGCTTCGAAGGTAGTTCTGTCTTCCCAGGCCATGGCGATTATTCGATCTATCTGCCTCTCATCTAATTCATATTCTTCTGCGATCATAATTCTGTTTATTGTTTACAGTACAAAGTTAAACAATTTAATTAGAGGAAATAAAAAACCCTCTACATTTCTGAAGAGGGTTTCTATATACATTTGAATCTAACTATGCCTGAAAAGGCTCGATAGAAACATAAGATTTATCATCTTTCTTCTTAGTGAATTTCACTAGTCCGTCAACTTTAGCGTGTAAAGTATGATCTTTTCCAGCGTATACGTTATCACCTGGACGGTGAGCAGTACCTCTTTGTCTTACGATAATATTTCCCGCAACAGCAGCTTGTCCACCAAAGATCTTCACGCCTAAACGTTTCGATTCTGATTCTCTACCGTTCTTGGAACTACCAACTCCTTTTTTATGTGCCATTTTATTTCGTTTTTAGTAGTTTAAACTAGCTTAATGCAGCAATTAATTCTGCTTTTTTCATTGAAGAATATCCTTCAACACCTTTATCTTTAGCCATTTCTCTCAGTTCTGCAACTGTATTCTGACTTAGGTCGTTTGAAGATTCTTCTTTTTTAGTTTCCTTCTTAGGCTCTTCTTTCTTAGCTGAAGTGGATTTTGATCCACCTTTAAGATCGATACCTTCGATAAGAATTTCAGTAAGTGCTTGTCTGTGACCATTTTTGGTTCTGTAACCCTTACGTCTTTTCTTCTTGAAAACGATTACTTTGTCTCCTTTAAGGTGACGGTTGATCTTTGCTCCAACCAAAGCTCCTTCTATAGCCGGGGCGCCAACAGTAATGCTATCTCCATCTGCAGTAAGAAGTACCTTATCAAAAGAGATACTGTCTCCTTCTTTACCTGCTAGGCGATTCACATAAACTCTCTGGTCTTTTGCAACTTTAAATTGCTGCCCTGCTATCTCTACAATTGCGTACATAGCGTATAATTAGTTATATAAATACTTAATAAAATCGCTTCCGTTTTCACGCAAGCGGGTGCAAATATAATTCTAATTAATTAATTGACAAAGGTTTTTGTCTTTTTCAGAATTGATTATAAAGTGTGCTTCTTCGCTTCTTTGGTATTCCATGAATCTTTAAATAATTGCATGTATGCCAGGGTAAGAACCAAACTTGTAGCAAATCCCATAACAGCTACTACAAATAAGACCACACCTATACTGGTATTGTAATCTGTAATCCAAACCGTAATTAGATCATCTAAAAAACCTGGATTTATTTCCGTAGAATAAACTCCAAAGAAGATCGTAAATATAATAGTAGCATTAAAGCCCGTTAGCAAACTGGCCATAAAGCCTTTCTGATATTTAAATTTATTCCCTTTATGAAGTCTGTAATGCTTTACGGCCTCAAACATCCCATAGGCCATGATCACCCCATTGAATAAACTATAAATTGGCTGATTGTGAGCATCAAATAGTGAAAGAATTAGAAAATAAGCAATAAGACCGGCGGCGACAGCCACACCGTATTTAATAGGAATACTGAATTTACCCATAGCAAAGTTGGTTTTAGACGTAAATTTCCTAAAATTACCGCGTTTATTGCCTTAATAGCTTGTTAATTTTAACACATTTCGCACAATCTCGATAATAAGCTTATTTTAATGTAACAATTTCAGAGGTATACAAACTAATAATGGCAATTGAAAAAACCTTAAAAAAATGATTAACAAACTAGGACTGTTATTCTGCTTTTTCTTGATTGGAATCGTAGGATTTGCTCAGGAAGTAGAATTTACTGAGTATGATTTAGACAATGGGCTGCATGTGATCCTGCACAAGGATAACTCCGCTCCTGTTGTAACCACATCTGTGATGTACCACGTTGGTGGAAAAGACCGTGAAGACGGAAGAACCGGGATGGCTCACTTTTTTGAGCACCTGTTATTTGAAGGAACCGAGAACATTCCAAATGGAAAGTGGTTCGAAATCGTTAGTTCAAATGGTGGTAGCAACAATGCAAATACCAGCCAGGACAGAACTTATTATTACGAAGTATTCCCTTCAAACAACCTTGAATTAGGATTATGGATGGAATCTGAAAGAATGCTACACCCTATTATTAAACAAAAAGGTGTGGACACTCAGAATGAAGTAGTAAAAGAAGAAAGAAGACTACGTATGGATAACTCTCCTTATGGTAACTTATTACCAGCTATGCAGGAGAATATGTTCGAAAATCATCCTTATAAGGATCCGAACATTGGCTATATGGAAGATCTTGACGCGGCTACTTTAGATGAGTTCAAAGCTTACTTCGACAAGTATTACGTACCTAACAATGCTGTATTGGTAGTTGCTGGTGATATTAAGATCGATGAGACTAAAAAAATGATTAAGGATTATTTTGGCCCAATTCCTTCAGGAGATGATGTAACCAGAAATTTCCCAGAAGAACAACCAATTACAGAGCAGATCAATGCGAAGTCTTATGACTCAAACATCCAGATCCCTGCTTCAGTAATTGGATATAGAACTCCGGCTTTTACTGAAAAGGATTCCTATGTACTAAATATGATCTCTGACTACCTTAGTGATGGTAACAGCTCGAAACTTTACAAGAAATTGGTCGATGAGCAGAAGCAAGCACTTCAGGTGGGAGCTTTCAACTTAGAGCAGGAAGATTACGGGATGTATCTTATCTTCAGTATTCCTCAGGGAGAAACTGAACTTGAGACTTTAAATACCGAGATCGAAGAAGAGATCACTAAATTAAGAAGTGAGCTTATTACTGAAAAAGATTTTCAGAAGCTGCAGAACAAAGCAGAGAACAACTACGTAAACTCAAATTCCAGTATCTCTGGTATTGCAAACTCTCTTGCAAGAAACTACCTTCTTTATGGAGACACAGATCTTATCAACGATCAAATCGATATTTACAGAAATATCACTAGAGAAGACATCAAAAGAGTTGCTTCAGAATACCTAAAGCCTAACCAAAGAGTAGTGCTTGAGTATTTACCAGCCAGCGAACAGCCGGAATAATAATTAAAAAATTGAAAACAATGAGAAAAAATATACTAACTCTGGCAGCGTTTGCTACGCTAACAGTTGGAGTTTCAGCTCAGATCGACCGTAGCCAGATGCCCGAACCGGGTCCTGCTCCAAAAGTAAATGTGGACGAACCTGAAACTTTCAAGCTTGATAATGGAATGCAGGTAATGATCGTGGAAAACAACAAATTACCACGAGTTGCCATGTCTCTTAGATTTGACAATGCTCCACATGCTGAAGGTGCTAAAGCAGGTGTTTCCGGAATTGCCGGTGACCTGATTGGAACCGGAACTAAGAACATGTCTAAAGATGAATTCAATGAAAAAGTTGACTTCCTTGGGGCACGTCTAAATTTTTATGCTGGTGGTGCGAATGCAAATACACTATCTAAATACTTCCCTGATTTACTTGCTTTGATGGCAGATGGGATAATCAACGCAGAATTCACTCAGGAAGAGTTTGATAAGTCTAAAGCAAGAACTATCGATGGATTGAAGCAGAGCGAAAAGGATATATCTTACAACGCTCGTAGAGTTCGCTCTGCATTAGCTTACGGTAAAGATCACCCTTATGGTGAATTCTCTACAGAAGAAACTGTAAACGCAGTAAAACTGGAAGACGTAAAGTCTTATTATAATACATGGTTCTCTCCAAAGAACGCTTACCTGGTAGTTGTAGGAGACGTAGATGAAGATGACGTAAAAGATCTTGTAAAAAAGAACTTTTCTTCATGGACAGGTAAAGCAACTCCGGAAGCTAAAATGCCTGCAGTTTCGAATGTAAAGCAAACGGAGATCAACTTTATTGATATGCCAAATGCTGTGCAATCTGAAATTTCTCTTGTAAATACCATCAACCTCAAGAAAAAGGATGGCGATTATTTCCCAGTCCTATTAGCTAACAAGATTCTTGGTGGTGGTGGCGAAGGAAGACTTTTCCAAAACCTTCGTGAGGACAAAGGTTATACATACGGCGCGGGCTCCAACGTTGGTAATGACAAGTATGCATCTACTTTCGTAGCCAGTGCAAGTGTGAGAAACGAAGTTACAGATAGTTCTGTAGTTGCATTTTTGGACGAGGTTTACAAAATGAGAAACGAAATGGTAACTGATCAGGAACTGGCAAATGCCAAGGCTAAGATCACTGGAGATTTCGTACTTGCGTTAGAGCAACCTTCAACCATTGCTAATTTCGCTATGGAAATAGAGACTGAAGATCTTGATGATGATTTCTACGAAGAGTATCTTGAAAGAATCGACAAGGTTACTAAAGCAGACGTTCAACGTGTTGCAAAGAAGTATTTCCTAGCAGACAATTCAAGAATCGTGATCGCTGGTAAAGGTGCCGATGTCTTGGAGAATCTTGAAAAGATGACCTATAAAGGTAAAACTTACCCGATCAATTATTATAACAGATTTGGTGAGAAAACTGAAAAGCCAGAGCAAAAACAAGTTGATGCTGATATGAGCGTTGATAAGGTATACAACAAGTATATTGAAGCTATTGGTGGTCGTGAGGCAGTTGAAGGTATCGAAACTGTAAAAATGATCGCTAGTGCAAATGTTCAGGGTAGAGAACTTGGACTTGACATGACAAGAACTTCTACTGGAAAATTAAGCCAGGAAGTAACTATGGGTGGTCAGGTTGTAAGCAAGCAGGTGTTTAACGGTGAGACAGGTTTCGTTATGCAGATGGGACAGAAAATGCCATACAACGAAGACCAGATCAAAGCTGCGAAGACTGATGCTGATGCTTTTCCAGAATTAACAGTTGGTGAAGCTAAAATCGAAGGAATCGAGCAGGTAGACGGTAAAGATGCTTACGTTGTAAGTGCAGATGAGACTACTAAGAACTACTATGCTGTAGATAGCGGACTAAAAGTACAGTCTGTAAAGACAGTTAGCCAGGGAGGCCAGACAATGAGCATTCCAACTGGTTACGGTGATTACCAGGAAGTAAAAGGAGTTAAATTTCCTTTCACTATCTCACAAAGTATGGGACCACAATCTTTTGAATTTAAAGTTTCAGAAATTATGGTAAACGAAGGAGTAGAAGATGCAGATTTCTCTGTAGAATAATTATTTCTTCTGAAGATTATGAAAGCCCCGGAAACGGGGCTTTTTTTATTTGGTGCTATTTCTTCTTCTGAGGATATTTTTAGAGCGATTCACAATGAATACACCCAGCAGTATCACCATTGCTGAAACTAATTGCCACAAACTAAAGACCTCTCCATCCATCATTCCCCAACCAAGAGCTACTACCGGAATGGTATAAGTAACTGATGTAGTAAATACAGGATCTGAGATCTGTATCAATTTATTAAAAATGATCATTGCCACCCCTGTTCCAATGACGCCCAGTATTCCCACATAAACAAGCGATAATTCAACTTTAGTAGCAATAGGCTCCAGTTCAAAAAATCCTGAAAAATACAGGATCAAAAGTGCTGGGAATAAGAGCACAAAAAAGTTCCCTGCGGTAATTCCAAGCGGACTTATATCACTCATCTTAGTCTTGAGAATATTCACGTTTACAGCGTAACATGCAGTTGCCATAATCACCAGTAAACTATAAAAGTAATTCTGATCTGGATTAATACTCGCCCCGCTAAGGATGAGTCCGAAGGTTCCTAGAAGGCCAATGATCACGCCGGTGACCTTGTTCTGTGTAACTACTGCTCGAAAGAATGCAGCTCCCACAATCAAAGTTAATAATGGAGTGGTCGCATTCAATATGGAAGCGATGGCACTATCGATTTCGGTTTCAGCAAAAGCAAAGAAATATACCGGAAAGAATGATCCCAGAAATCCTGAAATTACGATCCATTTCCATTGTTTCCCATTCAGCTTCATCAAGCTTCGGAAACCTACAAATATCAAAAATAGTGCAGCAAATATGATTCTGAAGGATCCAACTTGCAAAGGACTCAATCCTACAAGTGCTTTTTTGATAAGGATAAAGGAACTACCCCAAACAATAGAAAGGATGATAAGATAGATCCACTTGATGTTTTTCAAACTTAAAATTTTAGTCCGGCGAAGATAATTTTTAAATCTTATGAAAGCATAAAAAAACCATCCCGCAGTACGGGATGGTCTATATCTAAAATCAGCAATATTATTGATTTTCTGTAAGCGGAATTGGAAATTGCTCAAATACATCATCCCCTTCCCTATCGGTAGGTAATTCATCCAAACGATCATACCTGCGCACATCCAGCCAGCGATGACCTTCAGCAAACAACGAATATCTTCTTTGCATTAGCATCTCATCAATAAGAGAAGCTTCAGAAGAATCACCATCATAATCATCCAGTCCTGCTGAATCCCTTATTAGATTCAAGGCTTCAACAGCTTCAGAAGGATTTTGATAAATATTTGCTTCAGCATAAAGAAGGATAAGCTCCTCATTTCTTATAATCGGGATCGCATCAATATTGGAAGTATACCTGAAAACCGCATAATCTCCTGTAAGAAAATCGAAAGTTAAGGGTTCACTTCGCTGGGCAACTTTATTGAGTCGCTCATCTCCATCCTCAGCATCGGTTACGAAGTCTGGCTGCACGATCCTTGCTCCGGCTGTTGTCGCCTCTACAGGAAAGAACAATGGATTGAGGATATCTGTTTGATCTGCACTAAAGTTGTAGTAAATACCCTCATCAAGCATGGAAGCATCCAATGTGAGAAAACTATCGTCCAGGTAATCCAGTACCGCAGGAAAATCTTCCTGGTAGGCAGCTACTCTTGCTGCAATCGCTTTGTTTGCTTCTAAGAATGAGTCAGGAGTACTGAAACCTGAAAAGCCAGAAGTAAGTGTAAATGGATAGGAATCGCCTCCATTTTGCAGATCTCCTGCCGCCTCATCAAGTAATGCTCTAATCGCAGTAAGCGCCGCATCATACCCTAGGAATTCTCCAAGATTATTTTCATCGCTCGCTTCTAGTCGAACACCGTTTTGATACGTAAGATTTAAGTTAAGCAACAATTCGTGCGCTTTGACAGTCTTTAAAAAACCTTTAGTAGCGCTAATTTCAGCGTCTGAAAATTGAGCTGAAACATCCTGTCCATCAATAAACTCAAGGATTAGATTTACATTCTTTACGGTACGATATCTTGCCGCCCATGGATTAGTGATGTAAAAAGTATTATTGTCAAGTACAGCATTTTCCTTTCCTAAAAGATCTGCAGTAAACCGTGGATCTGAACTTGAAAATCTCCAGTATTCACGGCCTATCACGCCAAGATCATCATAATAAGTCCCGAGGCTTACGCGCATACTGTAAAGCACACCACCAACTAGATCCTGAAGATCTCCTCTGGTTAGATTGTCACGGAAAGCATCTACTTCCGGATTATTAAGGTCTGAAAACTCTTCAACATCGCAAGCCTGAAAACCGCTAATTAAAAAGAAGAGTATGAATATTTTAGTTAATGTATTTTTCATCATCTACGTATTAAAAATTAACTGCTAAGTGAAAAAGAAATCTTTTCGAAGAAGGGAATGGAGTTACATCAACCCCGGTAAAGATTCCGTTAGCTCCAAAATTGGATACTTCAGGATCATAACTGTTATAATCAAAAATGTTGATAAGGTTAGTTCCCGAGAATCCAAGTTTGATATTATCTATAGTACCGTTCAGGAAATCGTCATAAACTTCCGTAGGAATATTATAGTATAAACCAAGCTCACGCATTCTCAAATAAGAAGCATCTTCTACAAAAACCTCAGCAGATGATCCTAACTGACTCACCCTGTAAGGTCCGTTTCCAACCTGACCGTCTGGATCAAGATCTACAGTATCATAATCGTGACTTGTTCCATTAAGGTCGGTTAACAAGGTCGTAAGATTCACATTCTCACCACCGTTCTTCCATTGCCATACAAAGGAAAGGTCGAAGTTTTTATAGATTAGTTTAGAGTTAAAACGAAGATACTACCTCACCAGTGGCTTCGTTAATTGACTTACCCTCCAGTACTTCCTGTGCATATATAATTGTTAGAGTAAGCAGAAAGAGAATTAACCTGAGAGATACCAAATAAAATTGCCTCATGATTCATGTTTACGTTGACGATGTAAGCTATTTTTAACTATATAATTAGGGTTTTACCAAATGAAGTCTTAATAAAATATCAATTCCATTGAAGGCTTTCCATTAAATGTCTGATATCCTGTTTAAGGTAATCAGCAGCAGGAATAATGGAATCATAATTTGGCAAACTATTGAAGTATACAGAACCGGTAATAAAATGATCTGTACTATCTGTTAGATAAAACTGTGCCTGGGAGGCGGCGTCCCCTTCAACTTCATATAACATTCCGTAGGTTTTATGCAGGTCGTTGGTATACACATCCCCTTCTATGGCATCTGCTTTTACAGTATGTTGTAATGGTAGTTTCTGGGCATCTGTAAGTAAAGAATCCAGATTATCGCGAACAGGCTGATATGTAAGAAAAATCACCCCATTCATAGCATCATAATTAATGTTGACCCAGCACGGAATCTTATTTCTTGAAGGCGAAATTCTAGCCTCAGTATTTTTCTCAAATCTGTACGGGCAACCAATATCACCCTGTTCATAGTGTGCTTCGGGATATTCCAGCGCCAGGAAAGCTTTTGGCTTTGGTTGTACCTCGTCCTGACAGGATCCAAATGTAAAAAGGAGACCTACTATAAAGACCAGTTTTCTCATACAGGAGCAATGTTCAGCTTGATTTGCTTAATCCTTTTATCGTCGATCACTTCAATTGAAAACGTATAATTCAGAAATATGATGTCGTCATTTTTCTTCGGAAAACCTCCGGAGATCTCAAGTAAGAATCCAGCCAAAGTATCTGCCTCTCCTTTTTGATCTTCGAAAACCGTAGGATCTTCGATCCTGGTAATCTTATAGAAATCCTTAAGCGGAGTCTTCCCTTCAAAAACGAAGTTGTTTTCATCAAGTTTTGAATAGATCAGATCTTCATCATCAAATTCATCGCTAATATCACCAACGATCTCTTCTATAATATCTTCCAGGGAAATAAGTCCGCTGGTTCCCCCATACTCATCCACAACAATGGCAAGGTGATTCTTCTTATTTTTAAAATCATTCAAAAGATCATCCAGTTTTTTATTCTCCGGAACAAAATAAGGTTCACGAAGCAAACTAGTCCAGACGAATTTCCTGTCATTTAAATAAGGTAACAGATCTTTGATATACAGAATTCCAATAACATTATCTACATTTTCTCGAAAGACCGGAATCCTGGAATAACCGTTTTCAATGATCTCAGGAATTATTTCGTCGTAGGGACTATCTTCATTTAGTGCGAAAATGTCCATTCTGGGACGCATCACCTGCTTAGTATCTGTATTTCCAAAGCTGACGATCCCTTGCAGGATTTTCTGTTCTTCCCGTGTTGTATCTTCTTCGCTGGTAAGTTCCAGCGCTTGAGAAAGGTGATCTATACTTATAAAAGAGCGTTGTTTCCCGAATTTATCGTGAAAATAGAGGGTAACAGCTCGCATTGGAGTACTTAAAGGAGAAAAGAGCGTATCCAGAACATTGATAGGATAAGCCATAAAATTGGAGAATTGCACCTTGTTTCTACTGGCATATACCTTCGGAAGAATCTCTCCAAATAACAATATCAGGAATGTTACTAGACCTACTTCAAATATAAATCGCAGATCAATGCCAAAATACGTGGTGTTCATCCTTCCGAAGATATCATCGGTAAGACTATCGAAGAGCAGAACAATGGCGATATTAATGAAATTATTAGCTACAAGAATAGTAGCCAGTAATTTTTTAGGTTTTTCAAGAAGACTGATGACTATATTCTGTGTCTTTGATCTTTTCCCATCTTCAGTAATGAAATTCGCGGGAGTAAGTGAAAAGAATGCTACTTCTGCTCCAGAGATCATCGCAGAACATAATAATAGCACGAATAAGGTTATCAGGCTGATAAGCTGGGTAATTCCCATTGAGGCTAGAAACAAAAGCAAACTGGGAGGTTCCGAATCCAAAGGCTGAAATTTTAGTTAAACTTAGAAGGGTAAATCGTCCTCTTCTTCTGTCTGGTTATAAGGTTCATTTCTACTTCCGGGACTTTGTGTCGCTGGTTGTTGCTGCTGCGCAGGTCTATTCTGACTCATTTGCTGATTTCCAGTAGATGGCTCTGCAGAACTTTCATTTTTAGGAGTCAGGAATGTAAATTCTGTACAATGAATTTCTGTAGAATATCGCTCGCTTCCAGAATCATCCTGCCATTTACGGGTCTTTATACGACCTTCGATATAAACCTTGTCTCCTTTTTTCAGGTATTTTTCACAGATCTCTGCAGCTTTATTCCTAACTACTACGTTGTGCCATTCAGTATTGGTCACTCGCTCACCAGTTGTTTTGTTGGTATAGCTTTCGTTAGTAGCGATTGGGAAACGCCCCAACGATCCACCACCTTCAAAATAATGCATTTTCACGTCATCTCCTGTATGTCCAATCAACATTACCTTGTTCAATGTACCTGTCATTTCAGTATAATTTTAAAGCCAATAAAGGCTTAGTAAGACTAAATTTATTCTAAAATACTAATTTTTTTTCGCCACAAAGGCAAAAACGAGCAAAGATATAAACAAGCATCTATTTATAATCCTCCGGAAGGAAATCATTTAAAAAATTTTCTATAAGTACCGGAACTGGATAATCCTTCAGCTTATTGAAATTGATGGATTCAAGGCTTTCAGCATCAATATTCACGGTCCAGAAGGTCGTATGTAAATGTTGATGAGATAGTTTATGAATAACCTCCTTCTCATTATATATATGTAGCTCAAAATTTTGATCACCTACGAGTTCCTGAAAATTCTCTGTATCTATAAGCTCTGCTTCACCAACTGGTTTATTCGTCTCTACCAGCGGAAATTGATAAAGTCCGGACCAGATGCCCTTTCCTGTTCGTTCTTCCAGAATGGTCTGCTCATCCCTGAATTGAGGAACTATATAATTAAAGTATCGATGCCTGATCTTTGATTTCTTAATCTTTATAGGCAGTTCCTTAATTTGGTCATTCTTCAAAGCCATGCAAACATCATTAAAAGGACAGGTCTCACAAAGAGGGTTTTGAGGCTTGCATTGAATGGCGCCAAACTCCATGATCGCCTGGTTGAAGGTAGCCGGATCGTTATGATCTATAAGCTCCTGTGCCAATGCTTTAAATTCTTTGATTCCCGGAGTACTATTAATAGGAGTGTCTACTCCAAAAACTCTGGATAAAACCCGGTAAACATTCCCATCTACGACGGCAACCGGTTCGTTGAAACAAAAGGAAGCGATGGCGCTTGCTGTATAATCACCAACACCTTTTAAGGTCTTAAGCTCTTTATAATGATCTGGAAAATTCCCGTCAAGTTCTTTAGAAACCCTGATAGCTGTGGTGTGCAGGTTTCTCGCTCTTGAATAATAACCCAATCCCTGCCATAGTTTTAACACCTCCTGTTCCGGTGCATTGGCCAGGGAATGAACATTAGGATATACTTCAGTAAAACGTAGGTAGTAAGGCAAACCCTGTTCCACCCGTGTTTGTTGCATTATTATTTCGCTAAGCCAGATTTTATAAGGATCCTGAGTAGATCTCCAAGGTAAGTCGCGTTTGTTTTGCAAATACCATTGCTTCAGTCTTTTGGAAAAAACCATAGTAATTTATGAATCTCCGCAATAATAGAGGTTTATTCCGTTATTATTAGTGAATTAGGTTTGAAATATTGCAGATTTAATTCTTATATTTGCCCCCTTGAAAAATTGAACCCCAATAATTAAATTTAAATAGCACGAAAATGACGAAAGCAGATATTGTAGCAAACATTTCAGAAAAACTGGGAATGGAAAAGGCAGACGTACAAGCTACTATAGAATCTTTTATGGATGAGGTTAAAACTTCGCTAGAAAGTGGAGATAACGTTTATCTTCGTGGTTTTGGAAGTTTTGTTGTAAAGACCAGAGCTGAAAAAACTGGAAGAAACATTTCCAAGAACACGACCATTAAAATTCCTGCTCACAACATTCCTGCATTTAAACCTGCAAAGATTTTTGTAGAAGGAGTTAAATCAAATGTTGAGGTAAAGTAAATTGAAATACCGGACGACCCGGTCTTTCCAAGAAATAAGTATTAATTTAAATGACATTGCACTATGCCAAGTGGTAAAAAAAGAAAAAGACATAAGGTGGCTACGCACAAGCGTAAGAAGAGAAGAAGAGCTAATCGCCACAAGAAAAAGTAGTGTGACAACTACTTTTTTTATTTAATTACAATCGTTCTTTGAAATTGAAACCTTCAGCAAACGAGTTTTGCTAAAAAGGTTTCTTCAGGATTCAAAACCTGTGAAAAAATAATGTTTAATCCATCTATGTCTGTAATTATTACAGGTATGGATATAAAATCTGGAAGTGTGGACAAAGAATTAATTATCCGGTCCGAACCTTCTGCTGTAGATTTTGCCTTATTAAAAGATGGAAAACTTATTGAACTTAACAAAGAGGAGGACAGCACCAAATTCAATGTTGGAGATATTTATATTGCCAAGATTCGAAAAGCTGTTCCTGGGTTAAATGCCGCATTTGTAAATGTTGGCTATGAGAAAGATGGTTTTTTACACTATCATGATCTGGGACCTCAGATCTCTTCTTTGGTAAAGTTCATCAAACGTGTAAGCACAGGTAAACTAAAAGATTATTCTTTAAAGAATTTTTCTATTGAAAAGGATATAGACAAAAACGGCTCTATTGCCGATGTTCTAAAATCCAATCAATCGCTACTGGTTCAAATAGTTAAGGAACCTATCTCCACCAAAGGCCCCAGGATTAGCTCAGAGCTATCCCTGCCAGGGCGTTATATCGTTCTCGTACCTTTTTCAAACAGGGTTTCAGTTTCTCAAAAAATTGAAAGCAAAGAAGAAAAGGAACGTTTAAAGAGACTGGTAAAAAGCATCAAACCTAAAGGATTTGGTGTAATTGTTAGAACCGTAGCTGAAGGCAAGAAAGTAGCAGAACTGGACAGAGACCTACAGAATTTGGTTGGTCGCTGGACAGGAATGTGTAAAAAATTGTATAAACCTCATCACCCGTCGAAAGTACTGGGAGAATTGAACAGAGCCTCTTCATTGTTAAGAGATATATTCAATGATTCGTTTACTTCCATTTGCGTGGATGATGAAACACTTTATACGCAAATCAAAGATTATGTGAGCGAAATCGCTCCAGAAAAAGAATCAATCGTAAAGTTGCATCAATCCAATCAACCCATTTTCGAAAAACACGGTATCGAGAGACAAATAAAAACTTCCTTTGGGCGCACCGTATCTATGAGTAAAGGCGCCTATCTGGTAATAGAACATACTGAAGCTATGCACGTCGTTGACGTAAACTCCGGTAACCGTTCCAATAAATCCAAAAACCAGGAAGACACTGCGTTAGAGGTTAACATGATAAGTGCCACAGAAATTGCCCGGCAGTTACGCTTGCGTGACATGGGTGGTATCATTGTAGTGGACTTTATAGACATGAACAAAGCCGAAAACAGGAAGAAACTCTACGATCACCTGCGTAACGAAATGAGTGATGACCGTGCTAAGCACAAGATTCTACCTCCGAGTAAATTCGGATTGATACAAATTACCAGACAACGCGTAAGGCCTGAAATGAATATCAAGACCCGTGAGGATAATCCAAACGGAAACGGCGAGATCGAAGCACCAATTAGTTTGGTGAATAAGATCAAAGTCGATCTTGAAAAGCTTATTAAGAAAGATCATAAAAAGATCACCCTTAGCGCACATCCCTTTATTGCAGCCTTTTTAACAAAAGGCTTTCCATCTCCCCGCTCCAAGTGGTTTGTTGACCACAAAAGGTGGGTGAAAATTTTACCTCGCGATGCTTACACGTATTTAGAGTACCACTTTCACGATAATGACGGGAAAGTGATCCAATAACAAGAACGCCTTTCAAGCAATTGGAAGGCGTTTTTTTATGCCCTATTCTGAAATTGCCAATTGGCATTTGAGCAACAATTCTTTGGCATTGGTTTAACTACAGACATTTATTCTTCCGCTTAATTTTATGGTATTAACCATTTAAAATTAATCATGAAAAATTTAAAAGATTTATTCGAACACCAACTGAAGGATCTCTACAGTGCAGAAAGCCAATTATTAAAAGCTCTTCCTAAGATGGCTGAAAATGCTACCGATGCTAAGCTAAAGAAAGCATTTGAAGCGCACCTGGAAGAAACCAAGGAACACCAACAACGCCTGGAAGAAGTTTGCAAGGAACTGGAAATTAAACCAACCGGAGAAACCTGCAAAGCCATGAAAGGACTTATTGCTGAAGCTGAAGCATTCCTAAAGGAAGATGCAGAAAAAGAGGTGCGTGATGCCGGTCTAATTGCAGATGCTCAAAGAGTAGAGCATTACGAGATCTCCGGATATGGAACTGTAGTTCGTTACGCCAAAGAACTGGGTTACGATAGCATCGCAAAAAAACTACAAAAAACCCTTGATGAAGAATATACAGCAGACGAGAAACTAGACAAGCTAGCAGAAGGCCGACTGAACAAAAAAGCCAAATAGTACAATCAGATAATAATTTAAGAACCTTCCTTCCAGGAAGGTTTATTTATGTTTGAACTTCTAATTTTTCAGCAATTAGAATTCAAAATTCTATATTTGAAAAATGAGGAAATTTCCACTTCTTGTAAGTAGTATAACCCTAATCCTGGGATTCACTTTTTACGGCGAAATAATCACATTCAGCCTATATGATACCTACTATTTGATCCCTGCGGAAGTTGCACTATTTTCAATCTGGTTATTGATCACGATCATTTACTGGGCGTTTCAATTGAAAAGATACTTATCCCGAAATGAAGCATAAATTCAAATCTTATAGTGTAGAGGAAGCTTTACAGAAGCTGATGCATTTCTGCGCTTACAGAGATCGCTCTCAGAAGGAAGTAGAAGATAAATTGAATGAAATGCATATGATCGACGCCGCGAAGGAAAAGATCATCATAGAACTCATGCAAGAAGGTTTTCTAAATGAAGAACGTTTTGCCAGAAGCTTTGTTAGAGGGAAATTCAGAATAAAAAAATGGGGGCGTATTAAGATCACCCAGGAATTGAAGAAAAGAGGAATTTCCTCACCTATTATTAAAATGGGACTCACCGAAATCAAAGAATCTGATTATCGGTCAACGCTTTTCGAACTTGCTGAAAAGAAACTTGAGAAGATCAACGAACCAAATGAATACAAGAGAAAAGGTAAGCTGGCAGATCATCTAATGCGCAAAGGCTATGAGTCTTCCCTTGTTTTTGACTCTATTCAGGAAATACTTTAGTCGATCTTATTTTTGCTGTGCGTATTCCTGATAGCCTGCTCATTCTTGTAATCGATCCATTTTTGTCCGCGTAGTTTTCGCATATAATTATCAAAATGCCTCATAAAAACAAGGTTATATATAGCCTTGGAAAAATTGGTAAGAGTTCTTGGAGTGGCCCGTAAGCTCATGGAAAAACCGGCAGTGAGATAGGTCATATGATGCCAGTAACCTTCAGGCATATACAAAGTCTCTCCGTGTTTAAGTTCTGTAACGAAGCCTGTGGCTTCCTTAAGCGCAGGAAATTTGTCATAATCCGGATTCGTAAAATCTATATCCTCACGGCTTATTAAAGCATGTGGTACCTTGTATAGATATTTACTTTCAGAAGGTGGAAATAAGATACAACGCTTTTTTCCGTGGAAATGAAAATGAAGAATATTCGCATAGTCTATGTCATAATGCATAAATACTTTACTATTCTCTCCTCCAAAGAAAAGCATGGGTAATTGCTTTAAAAAACGAAGACCCATATCCGGAAATTTGAAATCATCTTGAAGCGCAGGAACTTCCTTCATCAAATGATAGAGAAAAATTCGGTAATTAGTAGGTTCAGACTTTAGAAGATCTACATAATCCCGCATTTTCATTTTTGTATGCGGCTCGTTGAATTTAAATTCTGAACTAATTGGGCGATCATCATACAGAGGCACTTCCTTGTTCCCGGCAATATCACTTATATATTGCAGATTCCATCTCTCGAAAGCAGGCCAATCCTCGATCAAACGTTCGATAACTACTGGCTTTTGCGGTCGAACATAGTCTCGCACAAAATCTGCTTTTGAAATGGTCTTAACCTTCGGTATGTTCTCAAGTCTCATAAATTCGTTCTTCAATTAATACCAGCATAGCGATGCGTACGCTCAATTGCCTTGCGGTTTTTGTAGTCTATCCATTTCTGACCCTTCAATTTACGCATCAAATTATCATAATTCCGCATAAATAAAAGATTAGATATAACCTCTCCCAGATCTGATGGTTTCGTTGGCAGCGATCTAAGCGTAAGCGAAAGGCTTGGGGTTTCATATTTCACCCAATGCCACCAGTGACTGGGAATATACAGAGCGTCTCCGTGTTCTAAAGTACATTCAAAACCTCTGGCTTTTGCTAACGCAGGATATTTTTGTAGGTCTGGATCATCCATATCAATAATCTCCATACTCACTATTGAATAAGGCACCTTGTATAAAAAGCCTGTTTGATCTGGCGGATACAGGATAAAACGCTTTCTGCCCGCAAAATTGAAATGAAAATTATTAGCCAGATCCATGTCGTAATGCATGACGACTTTAGAACCTTCTCCTCCAACAAATAACACGGGAAGCTTCTTAAAAAACTTGATTCCTAATTCCGGATACTTAAAGTCATCAATAAGATCCGGGCAGTTTTGAAGTAAATTGAAGAAGAACATTCTAAGATCTGTAGGACCATTCTCCAGGATTTCTATATAATCTTTGAAAGGTATTTTTTGAGCAGGACCATGAGAATTAGAACGACCGCTGGCAGGTTTGCCATCATATAAAGGTACCACAACCTCTCCGGCTTTTTCTTTGAAATAATCGAAATTCCACTTCTTACGAGCAGGCCAATTCTGGCTAAGGTCTTCAATAATAACCGGTCTTCTGGGTTCAAAATATTCCCGGAGAAAATCTTCTTTTGAAAGATTGCTTCGCCTGGGAATATTTTGGAGATCCAGTTTCAATAGATATTCGTTAATTAAACCTTCGTTTTTGCCTTTTGCTGAGCTTCAAGGTTTCGCTCGATCTTATGTCCTGGTCGGGACCATTTTGGTTTTTCGTTCTGACTCTGAAATTGAGAATTTTCAGCAGTAACACTTTCAGGCTGAGATTTCTTAACGAAAGGCTTTTGCGGATTTAAACCAAGCATTTTAAACATTTCCATATCCTCATTTACATCAGGATTTGGAGTTGTAAGCAATTTATCTCCGGCAAAAATGGAATTTGCTCCGGCAAAGAAGCACATTGCCTGTCCCTCTCTACTCATTTGAGTTCTCCCCGCAGAAAGTCTAACCTGTGTTTCAGGCATTACGATCCTGGTGGTTGCAACCATCCTGATCATATCCCAGATTGGTACTGGCTCCTGTTCTTCCATGGGTGTTCCTTCTACAGGAACAAGCGCATTGATTGGAACAGATTCCGGCTGTGGATTAAGAGTCGCCAGCGCAACCAGCATTCCTGCACGGTCGGCAGGACTTTCTCCCATTCCTATGATTCCTCCACTACAAACTGTCACATTTGTTTTACGAACATTATCGATCGTAGCAAGTCTATCATCAAAACCACGGGTAGAAATTACTTCTTTATAGTAATCTTCAGATGTATCTAAATTATGATTGTAAGCATAAAGTCCGGCTTCTGCCAGTCTTGCTGCCTGGTTTTCAGTAAGCATTCCCAGCGTACAGCAAACCTCCATATCAAGTTTATTGATACTTCTTACCATTTCCAGAACATTGTCGAACTCTTCCCCATCCTTTACATTTCTCCAGGCTGCACCCATACAAACCCTGGAACTTCCAGAAGCTTTTGCGCGTAACGCCTGAGCTTTCACCTGGTTTACACTCATAAGGTCGTTCCCTTCAAGATCTGTATGATAACGGGCCGCCTGTGGACAGTATCCGCAATCTTCAGGACAACCACCGGTCTTTATAGAAAGTAAGGTTGAAACCTGTACTGTATTTGGATCATGATGCTCGCGGTGAATGCTTGCAGCTTCGTAAAGCAGATCCATAAATGGTTTGTTATATATATCGAGGATCTCTTCCTTCGTCCAGTCGTGTTTAAGTGCCATGTAATTCGATTTGTATTCAAAAATAAAGAAAACTAAGCTTTAAAGGGTAAAGCTGCTATAAGTTTTATGAACGCGATTCCTAACAATATTAATTTGCCGAAATAAGCAGGGAAACTGCATTCCCACCAAAACCGACCGAATTCACCAGAATGTTTTTTAATTGCCTGGGTTTCTTCTGAAATTTTGAAAAGGGAACAGTTATAAATTGCTGATGCTGAATCATTAATATCGCCATTTGTATATTCAGAATTCCGGAAGTTGCAAAACTATGACCAGTCTTCCATTTATTGGAGGTTATTGCTGGTTGATCATCGCCAAAGATTGCGTTCACTGCATTTACTTCAGCCAGATCTCCACCAATGGTTCCCGGAGCATGCATAACAATCGCATCAATTTCTTCGGAAGTGTCTTTAATTGCCATTTTCATACTCTTCTGTAGACAGAAACCTTCCCGCGATAATGAAGCTCCGTGCTTTAATTCTTCATTAGCATACCCAATACCGCGAATAACAGCTTGCGATTTTGCTGAAGGGTTCTTGCTTAAAGACAATAATCCTGCAGCTTCACTCAGGATCATGCTGTTCTTTTGCTTCTCCATGTTTAGCGATTTACATGGATATTCATCATCACTTTGTGCATAGATCTTCATTGCCTCCATTTGTGCAAGCGTAAAACCTGTAAGTGGTGCTTCGCTACCGCCGGCAATAAAGTTGTCTCGCATTCCACTTTCCAGCCAGGCAATCGCATTCAAAATAGAATGCATTCCTGTAGAACAGGTAATACTATGAGAAAACTCCGGACCCTCCAGTTGCAGATCCTGCGCCGTCCAGGACGAAATATTTCCCAAAGTGGTAGTTGGAGAACTATAGGTAGATGCTTTTCCAGTCTCTAAAAATTCTTTATGATACTTTTCAAAAAGTTCTGTTGCGCCACGGCTGCTTCCAATGTTCAAGCCGGAATTGCTATTGTTATAACCCGGTTCATCTTGGAGTCTTCGACCGGTGAGAATTGCCATTAAAACCGAACGGTCCAGATGGCGATACCTGGAGTCTTCCTGCTGAAGCTCCATTAATTGATTGTCTAGATCTTTGGGTATTTCTCCTACCCACCAGGATTTTTCAGTAGTTGTTCTTCTACTAAAGTGATGGGAGTCCTGGAGATAATTATTCCAGATCTCTTCCGCAGTACTTCCTAATGGAGAAATACTGGCGATCGCGTCTATGGAAATTGGATTTTTCAAGGACTTATTTTAAAGCAAAAATAGTATTGATAGTTCTTTTGATAGCTCATCAGGCGTTAATTTACGCCTGAAATTGATCTATACATTCCTGAAGTAATTTGTAAATCGATTTCATCTGCTCTTCAGAAGTAACATAAGGCGGCACGATATAGATCGTATTCCCAAGCGGACGTAAAAACAACCCATTATCCATAAAAAACCTGAAAAGCTTATTTCTCAAATTCCCATAACGCTCCATTTCTACATCAAGTTCAAAAGCAAGGATCACTCCCATAGAGCGAGCATTGAGAACTTGTTGGTTTTGCTCCAATTCAAGAACGAACTTCTTGTTTTTTTCTGAAATTCTTTGAATGTTCTGCTGGATTTCCTCGGAAGTCAATAATTCTATTCCTGCCAGGGCCGCTGTACACGCAAGTGGATTCGCGGTATAGGTATGCCCGTGAAAAAGACCTTTCGCAATTTCATCTGAATAGAAAGCATCATATACTTTTTGATTACAAGAGGTTAGTCCCATTGGCAGCAAGCCTGCCGTTAGAGCTTTGGACATGCAGATCACATCTGGCTTTTCCTCTATATGATCTGAAGCAAAATAAGTTCCGGTTTTCCCGAAACCGGTCATCACCTCATCTGCTACCAGAAGAACTTCATGTTGACGGCAAAGTTTTAATATTGCATTCAATCCTTCAGCATCGTGGAACTTCATAGCTGCAGCGCCCTGAATTAGAGGTTCGTATATAAATCCGGCGATATTTTCCTTGCTAAGTATAGATTCTAATTGATCAAGAATTGCCTTATTGTTCGTCCCATTCGGAACCGGAATACGTTCTACGCGTATAAAATGATCTTCAAAAGCTCCATTATAAACTGAAAGTCCGGAGACTGACATTGCGCCAAAAGTATCTCCATGGAATCCATTTTCAAAAGCCAGCATTACTTTTCGATCATTTCCAAGGTTATGATGATACTGCAAAGCCATTTTGATCCCGATCTCGGTCGCTGTGGAGCCATTATCGTTGAAAAACAGTTTCTGCTGCCCTTCAGGTAATATTTTTATCAATGCTTCAGATAGCTCTATGGCAGGCTCATGTGTGAATCCGCTGAAAACCACCTGATCCAGATTCTGCATCTGCGCAGCGACTTTGTTTGTAATATAGGGATTGCAATGCCCATACACCGCAGTGTACCAGGATGAGATTCCGTCGATATACTCACTACCTTCATCATCAGTAAGTATAACGCCGCTCGCTTTTGAAATTGGCAGCATTTCTGCTGAAACTTTATGCTGTGTAAGCGGATGCCATAAATGTTTACTATCTCTTTCTTTAAGGCTTGAACTAATTTCTACTTCTTGCATAATTTCTCCTTCCATTTTTCAGCATATTCCAGTACTACATTTTTATCAAAGTACGGCTCCTGCTCTATTCTTCCCAGTACTTCAATACCGCTATGATCCAGGATCGCCTGTTCAGTACTTTGATGCTCATCTCCGCTAAAAATGATCTTAATATTTTCTATCCCTCGTGACTTAAGCATCTCAATACTTAACAAAGTATGATTTATACTTCCCAGATAATGCCTGGAAACCAGAATGACGTAATCATCTTTTTCAATTAGATCCAGAATTGTGCTTTTGTTATTTAAAGGCACAAGTAATCCACCAGCTCCTTCAATAACGAGATCGCGGTTGGTTTCAGGTCTTTTGATCTTTTTTAAATCGATCTTTACTGAATCAATTTCCGCAGCAGCATGCGGACTCATGGGACTATTCAAAGCATAGCTATTCTTATGAAAAGTCGTCCTGGAGTTACTAACCAAACGTTCCACCTTATGAGCATCTGAATTATCAAGATCACCTGCCTGTACAGGCTTCCAGTAATCGGCTTCCAGTGCTTCAGTGATCATTGCAGCTGCGATGCTCTTTCCAACATCTGTACTAATTCCGGTAATAAAATAATGAGCAGGCATTAATTCGATTTTTGCACAAAGTTAGCCAGCCTTTCCAAGACCTCCGAAATTTCTTGCTTCGAATTATAGGCATGTAGACAAAATCTTAATCTTTCCTGTCCCAAAGGAACCGTTGGCGATAATATGGGTTTTACCACAAAATCATTTTCCTGTAACTGCAAAGCAATCCACTTAACCCGATCATTTCCTGGCACGATGCAGCTTTGTATAGCAGAATCGCTGTTTATAAATCTTTTTGTAAGCGCGTTCCTATCAAGTTCAGCTTTAAAGAAATTGATGTTTCCGCGAAGCTTTGTAATATTCTCAACATCTAATTGTAGATTTTCATAAACTGCTATAAGTGTAGCAAGGGTATGTGGTGGTAGCGCAGTGGTATAAATAAAGCTCCTTGCAAAATTGATCAAATAATTTCTTAACTGTTCACCTCCCAGGATAGCAGCGCCATGGCTTCCAATTGCCTTCCCGAAGGTCTGGATTCTTGCAAATACATTTTCTTCGATTCCTAGTTGCTGCACCAAACCAACACCATTATCTCCAAATACGCCGGTAGCATGAGCTTCGTCTATAATCAGCAAGGCATTATACTGCCTGGAAAGTCTAGTTATTCCCTCAAGATCTGGAATATCACCGTCCATGGAGAACACAGATTCGGTCACTATATAAACCTGAAAATCATTCGAAGAAGTATCGGATTTTCGCAGTTTTGATTCCAGATTTTCAAGACTGTTATGAGAAAATTTATAAGATTTCGCCAGGCTCATTCTAATACCATCCCGGATAGACGCATGACTTAACTCATCATAAAATATGATATCACCTTTTTGCGGTACTGCGGAAAAAAAACCAAGATTAGCATCGTAACCGGAATTAAAGATTAGAGCAGATTCAGCGTTATGAAATTCAGCAATCATCTTTTCAGCTTTACTGAATAATGGATGATTACCCGAAAGAAGTCTGGAACCGGTAGCTCCATTTTGATAAGCTTGCGCTTCCATTATCTCCGAAGTTCTATTTCTAACTACTTCCGAAGAAGAAAAACCAAGATAATCATTAGAAAAAAAATCTACTCCTTTAATTTCTGAAGGAAGACTTCTAAAGGAATTATCATGTTTCCTTTTCTCAAGTCTTTTCTCTAATTTTAATGGAAGCTTTTGCATATGGCAAACTTAAGCAATGAATTTTATAAAATATGAACTGGGAACTATTTGCTCTTAGAGTAGTACTTGCAACGATTGCCGGACTGGTAATTGGCTATGAACGGGAAATCCAGGGCAAAGGTGCAGGATTGAAAACCAACGCACTGGTGGCTCTTGGCTCCGCGATCTTTATATTAATGGCTCTTAGGTTTCAAAACGAAGAGTCGGTGGATATCACTCGGGTACTTGGGCAGATCGTTGTTGGTATTGGATTTATTGGCGCAGGAACTATTCTGGAAAAGAAGAGAAAAATTCAGGGTCTTACCACTGCAGCTACAGTCTGGTGTAGTGCTGCTACCGGGTGTCTTGCTGGTTTTGGAATGTATACAGAACTAGGAATTATAAGCGGACTTATTCTAATAATTAACCTTGTATTTGGCTACGTTGAACACGAGATGATCAAAAAGAATGAACAGGATGAGGAGAAAAAAGATTAACCGCTTATTACTTATCGGCATCATCCATTTTGCTATGATCCACGTTATCTTCAGGGGTATCGTCCACCTTGCTTTTTAAGATGTGGGTGTTCTTTTGGTATTTACCCTGCAATTCATCCATTACCGACTTATCCCAAAGTTTAACTCCAATAAAATAAGAAGCTCTTCCAATAAGGTGAGCACTAACAGGAGCCGTTAAGAATAGAAACAGAATGATTACAAATGCCTGTGAAGTCACATCTGCATTACTAAAGAATACAGTGGAACTTAGTAATAAAAGACCAACTCCAAGAGTCGCAGCTTTGGTAGTTACTGAAATACGAAGATAAGTGTCTGGCATACGAACGATCCCGATCGCTGCTAAAAGAACGAAAAGGGCTCCCAGTGTTGCTATGGCGGCAATTATGATATCTATCATTTCCTTTTACGTTTTTCAAGATAAAATGAAAGCGCTACTGTACTTAAAAATGCGATTAATGCCAGAATTAGCGCAGTATCCATCAAGGTGGATTGATTGTAAATAATACTGTATATCGCAATGATCCCGATTCCGGTCGTAATGAGAAGGTCGAGCGATACAATCTTATCTGCAATGCTTGGACCCTTCATAAATCTCCAAAGTATCAAAACTGCAGAGATCACCAATATGGGTAATATGATATAATGTAAATATTCAACTAACGTCATGACAGCACTTCCAAAATTCTACGTTCAAATCCATCTTTGATTCCACGGATGAATTTCTCTCTATCCTTCAGGTACATTGCATGTACAAAAAGAACCTTTTTATCGTTCGATACATCTATGCTCAAAGTTCCTGGTGTAAGAGATATCATATTTGCAAGAACGGTAATTCCAATATCAGATTTTACATCCAGCGGAACCATGATTATTCCCGGCGTCACATTAAGTCTTGGTGTGATCACTTCATATGCAACCTCAATGTTTGCTTTTACAAGCTCGTAAAGAAAATTCAGTAACAGCAATATGATCTTCGGAACTATAAGAAAATAACGGGTTCGTTTTCTACCTACTGTTATGAGCCAGAGAATATGAAAATTCAGAAAAAATCCAAACAGATAGTTTTCGAATGAAAAATCACCCGTTAGGGCAACCCATACGAACGTTAGCAATATGTTTGAAAGAAATTTATTCTTCATCTTCTTAATTCTTCGTCTTTAAAACTGCCTCAATGTACCCTTCACTATTTACCAATTCATCGGCAATTCTTGCAGAAAGCTCCTGAATATGTTCAGCTCCAAAACCAATATACAAAGATACAATACTAAGCATAGCTACCGGCACGATAAATTGCGAGCGTTTTAGATTGGTCATCTTATGATAATATCCAAAATATTTTCTTTCCGGCATTTCCTTAGCATCTTTCCAGAACACTTCAGCCCACATTTTCGCAATGATCACTAAAGTTATAAAGCTGGCAAAGATGATCGCCGCAACGGTAATATAGTTACCCCCAGTAAATCCGGCTTTAATTAGGTTGATCTTTGGCCAGAAACCAGATAATGGCGGAATCCCGACCAAGCTAAATAATGGAATAAATAGCAATAAACTTATCTTCGGGTATTTAGCATAAATACCTCCAAGATCCCGCATGCTGTTAGTTCCTGTAATTCTATAAACCACCCCGCTCAGCATGAAAAGATTGGTTTTTACGATAATATCATGAATAAGGTAGAAGATCGCACCTGCAATAGCAATTTCTGTGAACATCCCGATCCCTGCGATCATGTATCCAATATGACAGATGATTAGATATGAAAATACCTTCCTCATGTTATTTTGCACCAGTGCTCCAATTCCACCACTCACTAAAGTAAGTATGGCGATGACCATGATAATGTTATTCAGAAAGGGTTCGTTGACAAATATTAGTGTAAACACCCGTATTAAAGCATATACACCTACTTTGGTCAATAATCCTCCGAAAATAGCCGATACGGCGAACGGAGGTGTATGATACGAAGCCGGTAACCAGAAATACAGCGGAAAAACTCCTGCTTTGATCCCGAAACCTATTAAGAATAATACGGCAGTAATTTGAACGAGTCCGCGATTTTCCACAGCAGCTACCTGACCAGCAAGATCGGCCATATTCAAGCTTCCGGTAATACCGTAAAGTACAGCGATCGCCGTTAGGAAGATCATGGAAGCTAAAATATTCAGCGTGAAATATTTTACAGCTCCTTCAAGCTGAGCCTTTTCACCTCCAATGGTAATCAGCACGAACGAACTAATAATAATGATTTCAAACCACACATAGAGGTTGAAAATATCACCGGTTAAAAAAGCCCCATTCAAACCTAATAACAGGAAATGAAATATGGGAAAATAGCCAAATCTTAGCCGGTCTCTTAATACTGAACCTGCGGAAAATATGGAAACTGCAAGTCCTGAAATTGCGGTTAATAGTACAAGCGTAGCTGCCAGTGAATCTGCAACAAAGGTGATTCCGAAGGGAGCTTCCCAGTTCCCGGCTTGTATGGTTTGAGTCCCATTTTGCCAGATATAGCTGAAAAGAACGATCGCCAGAATTACGCTCATCGTACTCCCAAAGATGCTGAATATCTTCTGAAAACGAATCCTGGACCAGCCGAACATAAGTATAATACTGATGGCCATCTGTAAGAAAAGCGGATATAATATTAATTGCTGTGTCATGAATCTTCGTCGGTTGCGTTCATTTCGTCCAAATCATCAGTTCTAACTACGGTATGCGCCCTCTTTACCAGAACGATGGCAAAAGATTGCAATCCAAAACTAATTACAATGGCAGTAAGGATCAATGCCTGCGGTACAGGATCGGCAAAGGCTTCTACGAAAACCTTGGAATCTCCGGGTATAATTGGAGGAGCTCCTTTGGTTATTCTTCCGAGGAGAAAAATAAGCAGGTTTGCGCCGTTACCTAGTAATATGATTCCTATAATAAGTTTCACCATACTTCGGCGAAGCATCATATAAATACCAGTTCCGTATAGAATACCTACCATTAATGCTAAAAGTATCTCCATATCAGGCCGATTCAGAAATTGTAAAGATTATTGTAAGAGTCACTCCATTTACCACGAGGTACACTCCTATGTCGAAAAATAGTGCTGAACCTACTTTTCCTAGAATAGCAACTGTATCATGTGACCAAAGTCCGGTCATGAAGGGCATATCGAAAAATATCACTGGAGCAAGACCAGCCATAAACGAAATAGCGAGTCCTACCGGTAATAAAAATCCTGGATGCACGATTAAAAGCTCTTTGGTTTTCTCGAGTCCGTTGGCAAACGAATGCAATATAAAAGCAATAGATGCGATAAGGCCGCCAACAAATCCACCTCCTGGCAGGTAATGCCCACGGAGAAGGATAAAAATCGAAAACACCAACAATACCGGTAAAAGGTAATTAGAAGCTGTTTTTAATATGATGGTTGTTCGCATATTATTGTTCCTTATTTTCTTGTTTTAGACTTGTATCGGCATATCGTTTTCTATCTCTCATCTTAAGTCTTAATTTCATCAAGCCGAATACTCCAACTGCTGCTATAGATAATACTGAAACTTCTATTAGTGTATCTGCACCACGGAAGTCAACAAGGATCACGTTCACAACGTTTTTTCCATGAGCTTCAACATATGAGTTTGCAGCGTAGAACTCCCCAACCTGCTTGCTTACAGGTTCAGAAAGTACTTCAAGCGCTAGAACCGTAATGATCAAACCGAATACACTGGATAGCACACCGTCCCTCACACGCGTTTTATAGTCTGAAAGTTTCAAATACTTAGGTAATTTATACAATACCAGTACGAATAGAATTACTGTAAGTGTATCAATTGAGAACTGGGTCATGGCCAGATCGGGCGCCGAATAAAATACAAAGATCAAACAAATCGATAGACCAACCACACCCATAGCTGCAACCGCTGCCAAACGGGATTCAGTAAAAACTGTATAGAAGATTCCAGCAATCAAAATCAAAGTAGTGGTGATCTCATAGACAGTGATTTTAGATAATGAATTATAGTCGATCACGAAACGAGTATTTCCAATCATTATATAACCGACCAATACCACCAGAAAGAGAATAATGATAGAAATGTAGTTTCTTAAGTATCCATTCTGAAAGAAATTCGTCCAGAAGTTAGAGAATTGTACAAAACCTTTATTGATAAGATTCAGAATATTTTCAGGTGAAATTGAGTTGAATTTCGCTGCAGATGCTACCAGTTTTTCTGAAGGTTTGATTACAAAATATAACGTAGTTCCAACACCAATAGTGATCAAACTAAGTATAAAAATTAGATTAAATCCGTGCCAAAGTGCCAGATGAATTTCAGAAGCATCACCACCAAGAGCCGTAACTACAGGTTTAATTAAAGCACCTTCAATTAGAAATGGAGCAATTCCAAAAACAAGACCTAAAGTTGCAAGTAATACCGGCGGAATCCACATGATTGGACCAGGAGCTTTCACGTTTTTGTGTTCTTCAGGCAGTTTCCCGGTGAATGGCTTGATTCCCGCTACAAAACCTGCATATAGCAAGAGAATCTTAGTAAGAACTATCGCGATCATCGAAATTATGATAATCGTTTCTGAATGATATGTAGCTTCGTACGTAAGTTCCTTTCCAATAAAACCTATCGTTGGGGGAATCCCGGCACTGGAAATTGCTGCCAGTATCCCGGCGATCCCAACCGGAAGCATAATTTTATTAAGTCCCGCGAGTCTGGTGACATCACGGGTATGTGTTTGATGATCTATGATTCCCGTTACCAGGAACAAAGTTGCTTTATATAACGCATGAACAATGATAAATACTGCTGCAGCCAAGAATGCTTCTTCGGTCCCCAGACCAATTAAAAACACCAGAATACCTAAGGCCGAAATTGTTGAATAGGCCAGGATCCCTTTAAGATCTGTTCTGAACAAGGTATGGATCGCAGAGTAAAGCATAGTAATTCCCCCAACGATGATCAGCGTATAATTCCAGATATTTTCACCTCCAAGAATAGGAGTAAAACGCATTAATAAATAGATTCCTGCTTTTACCATGGTGGCAGAATGCAGGTAGGTGGATACCGGTGTTGGAGCCTTCATTGCTCCGGGTAACCAGAAGTGAAATGGGAATTGAGCCGATTTTGTGAAAGCCGCACCAAATAACAGCATAACAGCAACTGCGTAAAATTCGTTACCACGAATAGCTTCACTCATACTCAGCATTTCTGAAATGCTGTAGGTGCCTGTAATATTATTTAGTAATAAAGCTGAAGCAAGAAGTAATAATCCTCCTATTCCGGTAATACCCAAAGCGGTCATTGCCGATTTTCGGGAAGCAGGATTAGTATTATTGAAGCCGATTAAAAAGAAAGAACTAATACTGGTAAGTTCCCAGAACACAAACAAAGTGATCATGTTATCAGAAAGTACCAGTCCAAGCATTGCACCCATGAACGCAGCGAGATATCCATAAAATCTATCCAGGTACTCGTGCCCTTTTAAGTAAGAAGAGGTATACGCAAAAACAAGGAAACCAATCCCCGTGATCATTAAAGAAAATAGCAACGACAAGCCGTCCAGCTTAAAACCAAGATCTACTCCAAAGGATGGAATCCATTGAAAGGATCTGGTAATTACTTCACCATCTGCAATTGGAGCTATAAACTGGAAAAAGTATAAAAAGAGCCCAAGTGGTACTATGGAAGCCAGTATCGAGAGCTTACCTTTGAAGAACTTCCCTACAAAAACCAAGAGAATAGAAAATATAAATCCTGTAAGAATTGCGGTAAGCATACTTAGTAAATCTGTTTGTCGCAAATATAATAGTTATTATTGAAGAATAGTTTTAGCGCAATCAATAATCCTGGAGATAAACGTGATTTCTACATTAATTACTCTCTATTTAATTCACTCTCAATTTTCTATCAATTACAACAAGCTCTTAGAAATATTTGCAAATAAAATTATTGATAATCGATAATTTAGTATATGTTTGTTATCGTAAAACGATAATTACCTATAGATGAAGCCGCCAAAATTCCTAAAAACGATAATCAACATTTCCTACATTCTTCTTTTACTTAAACTAATTATAACCAGTCTATGTTATATATATTTTCTTTTAGGTGGAAGCGTAAAACTTAGCTCCCTAGATTATATTACCATCGTTGAGAACGAAGAGTCAACAGCAGCTGCAATAGTTTTCTTCACTCTTGAGATTATTTATACATCAATTTTATTTTCATCAGTATATATTTTGAAAAAGTTAATTAAAGACTTTGAAAAAGAAAGGTTGTATACGAAACTCCAAATTTCTGGATTAAGCCTCGCAGGAAAATTAATAATTGGGTTAGTTATTCTACAGATAGTAGCGGAATTCTTCACTGTATTCATTTTTGATAACAGATTAGAAATAGGTCTTTCTATTGAAAATGATCTTGGAAGTCCTTGGCTGGTAATATCAATTGGTTTATTTCTTATTTATTTGAGTAAAATCTTTAAAAATAGCGCCAGTTTATTGAAGGAAAATGAATTAACTATCTAAGTATAAATATCATGAGTAAAAATAGCCTACTTAAAACCGCAGCTTTTCTCTGTCAATTGCTTAACGGAGCTTTCATTCTTGTCTTAGTTATTCTCACGATTGTTTTTATCCACTTTCAAGTAGATCGCGATTTTTATAATGGATGGCATGCAGACAAACCGATAAAAGGCAATTCTATAAAATTCCAGAAAGTAATAGGAGAAGAAGTTCCAGATGAGGATGTTATCTATATGACCGATTGGAATACAGCTTCGCTATATTTCAATTATCTAAGATTTGCAGGAATAATTCTTCTCATGTACCTAGCTATAAAACAATTTCAAAATGTTTTAAAGTCAGTAGAAAATCTAGAAACCTTTAAAACCACCAATGTGCAGGCATTCCAAAGGATAGGAATTTATTGTCTTATTATTTCCGGACTGTCATGGATTACAATGTGGGATTTCGACAATTATCATGTAAGTGGTTTTCATCTTGATTTTGATTTTCTAATCATTGCCCTGTTGGCTTTTATCTTTGCTGAAATTTTTAAAGAGGGAAATCAATTGATGGAAGAGAACAAACTAACCGTTTAAGAATGGCCATTATCATCAATCTGGATCGGATTCTGGAAGAAAGAGGTATGAAAAGCAATGAACTGGCTGAAATGGTTGGGATCACTACGGCAAACCTCTCTATCCTTAAAACTGGTAAAGCCAAAGCTGTTCGGTTTTCCACACTTGAAGCTATTTGCCAGGCTCTGGATTGCCAACCCGGGGATATTCTGGAATATTTGCCAGATTAGAAAACTTCTAACTTATTCTCTTAAATTTAGCTACCTAAAATTTTTCAATTTATGCGATCATTATTATTGTTACTGCTATTAACTTCCATGGCAGCGACTTCACAGGTAAACACTTATAAAATTTCCTTCAGCAATGCTGTTCATCATGAAGCAAAAATAGAAGTAACATTTCCGAAGATAAAATCACAGGAACTAACTGTACGAATGAGCCGTACTTCTCCTGGTAGATACGCCCTGCATGAGTTTGCCAAAAATGTGTACGGTTTCAAAGCTTTTAATAGTGAGGGAAAAGAATTAGAAATCACAAGAGAAGATCCTTATTCCTGGACGGTTAAGAATACAGATGGCACTATTTCCATAGAGTATATACTATACGCGAATCGCGGTGATGGCACCTATTCTCAGGTTGATGCCAGTCATGCTCATTTAAATATTCCAGCAACCTTCATGTATTCCGAAGAATTGAAAGATCGTGATATTGAGTTACAGATCGATCTTCAGGATCAACCAGACTGGAAGATCGCTACACAGCTTGAGAAGATCAATGAGAAAACTTTTAAGGCGCCAGATCTGTATTATTTTATGGATAGCCCGATAGAGATCAGCGATCATCAAATCAGAAGTTTCGAGCATGACGGTCAGAAAATCGAATTTGTTCTTCACCACCAGGGAACTGAAGCTGAACTTGATCAATATTTCGAGCAGATTAAAGCGATCGTAGAACAGGAAGCAGCCGTTTTCGGTGAATTACCAGATTATGATTACGGGAGATATACTTTCCTGGCTTGCTATATGCCAAATGCCAGCGGCGACGGAATGGAACATCGTAACAGTACGATTCTTACAAAGACAGATGCTCTGGCAGATGGTGGAATGAAAGGCAATATTGGCACCGCAGCTCATGAATTTTTCCATGGATGGAATGTGGAGCGTATTCGCCCTGCGGATCTGGAACCCTTCAGTTTTTCTGAAGTAAATATGAGCCGAAACTTATGGTTTGCTGAAGGTTTCACAAGTTATTATACCGGGTTAATTCTACATCGTGCAGGCATCACTTCAGAAAAAGAATATATCGAAGGGCTTTCCGGGACTTTTAATTATGTCTGGAATTCTCCAGCTACCCGATATTTCAATCCTATGGAAATGAGCATGCAGGCTCCATTTGTAGATGCGGCAAAGTCTGTAGATCCTGTGAATCGTGAAAACACCTTTATCTCCTATTATTCCTACGGAAGTATCCTTGGTCTTGCACTGGATCTTTCTTTAAGAGAAGAAGGTCTGAATCTCGATGACTTTATGAAAATGATGTGGCATAAGTATGGCAAGAATGAAGTTGCTTACGATACAGAGGATATTGAAAATACACTTACAGCATATGCGGGCAAAGAATTCTCAGATAATTTCTTCGCAAAACATATACGATCTGCTGAAAAACCAGATTATAGAAAATTGTTCGATCATGTAGGTGTGAGCATCACTCAGGACAGTAAAAATAATCATTTTGGAGCTAGTTTCCGTGAAACTGAGAACGGATTGCAAATTAGTCGGAATACTGTAATAGGAAGTCCTGCCTACGAAGCTTGCCTGAACGAAGGAGATTTGATCACATCAGCAAATGGAACTCCAGTAAATACTTCAAAAGAAATGGAAGAAGTGATTGCTGGTACTGCTGAAGGTGAAAAGATAAGCCTCGAATATCAGCGATTTGGAGAAACCAAAACTACTTCCATAGAACTTTCAGCAGATCCTGATTACAAAATTACGTTATCTGAGAATGCTTCGAAAGAACAATTAAAGAACCGAAAGAAATGGCTGGAATCTAAATAATTAGCAGTTCAATAATGCTCATAAAAAAAGCCTTTCAGAAATGAAAGGCTTTTAATTTTATAAGAATGAGAATATTAATCGGCTAAAATAATAGCTTTATTATCCTTCATTTCAAGAACTCCACCTTTAATGGTGTAGAACAAAACTTCAGTATTGTTTCCTTCCGTTCTAAAAGCCGACTGATCCTTAGCTTTGATCTCGTTCGTGCTTCCGGCTGCAAGGTCGATCTTTACATCACCTTCAGTAAGAACAGATACGATAGGTGCGTGATTGTTCAGCATTTGAAATTCACCATCATTTCCTGGAACTTTCACAGCATCTACTTTAGCTCTGAATACTACCGCCTCTGGAGTAACTATCTCTAAATACATTTAACTAATTTTAGTTTTCAGCAAGCATTTTCTCACCAGCTTCGATCGCTTCCTCAATGGTTCCTTTAAGGTTAAAGGCCGCTTCCGGATACTTATCAAGCTCTCCATCCATGATCATGTTAAAACCTTTGATGGTATCTTTAATATCTACAAGCACACCTTTAAGACCAGTAAACTGCTCTGCTACGTGAAATGGCTGAGAAAGGAAACGTTGAACACGTCTTGCTCTGGATACTGCAAGCTTATCTTCTTCGGAAAGTTCTTCCATACCAAGAATAGCAATAATATCCTGAAGCTCTTTATATCTCTGTAAAAGCTCCTTTACTCTTTGTGCACAATCATAATGCTCATTTCCTAAGATATCTGGAGTAAGGATCCTTGAAGTAGAATCCAAAGGATCTACCGCAGGATAAATACCTAACTCAGCAATCTTACGAGAAAGTACCGTTGTAGCATCCAGGTGGGCAAATGTTGTTGCCGGTGCTGGATCGGTAAGGTCATCTGCAGGTACATAAACCGCCTGTACAGATGTAATAGATCCGTTTTTAGTAGAAGTAATTCGCTCCTGCATCGCACCCATCTCGGTTGCTAGCGTTGGCTGATACCCTACTGCTGATGGCATACGCCCAAGAAGTGCAGACACCTCTGAACCAGCCTGTGTAAAACGGAAAATGTTATCTACGAAGAAAAGAACGTCTTTCCCCTGACCTTCTCCAGCTCCATCACGGAAATATTCCGCAATTGTAAGACCAGAAAGGGCAACACGTGCACGTGCTCCAGGTGGTTCGTTCATTTGTCCAAATACGAAGGTTGCTTTAGAATCCTTCATTACTTCTTTATCTACTTTCTGAAGATCCCATCCGCCTTCTTCCATAGAATGCATGAAATCGTCACCGTACTTGATAATCCCAGACTCTAACATCTCTCTAAGAAGGTCATTTCCTTCACGAGTACGTTCACCAACTCCTGCAAAAACAGAAAGTCCACCGTGACCTTTAGCGATGTTATTAATTAATTCCTGGATAAGTACTGTTTTTCCAACTCCTGCACCTCCAAAAAGTCCAATCTTACCACCTTTAGAATAAGGTTCGATAAGGTCAATTACTTTAATTCCGGTAAACAGAACTTCAGTAGACACAGATAAATCTTCGAATTTTGGCGCCTGGCGGTGAATTGGCAATCCATCTACACCTGCTTTTGGCAAGTTTCCAAGACCATCAATCGCATCACCAATAACGTTGAAAAGACGTCCGTAAACATCTTTACCAACTGGCATTTGAATAGGATTTCCGGTATTAAGAACATCAACACCACGGCTTAGACCGTCAGTAGAGTCCATAGAGATCGTTCTTACAGTATCTTCTCCAATATGTGATTGTACTTCAAGAACTAAAGTAGAACCATCTTTTCTGGCGATTTCCAAAGAATCGTAGATCTTTGGCAGTTCAGCGTTTTCTGAGTCGAACACAACGTCAACTACAGGACCAATAATCTGGGCAACTTTACCTGTGACTTTAGACATTTATCTAATTCTTTTAATTTTATTACGTAAAATTCAAATACCTACTCGCTTGATTTCAAAATTGATAAATCAGAAATAGGTCATTTTCAGGGTGCAAAGATAAATTTTTCTCTGAAAAAACAGATTGAAATAAAGAGAAGTTTTTAATGTTTTGAAAATGTCTGAATTTTCAACGTTGAACCGTGCTAAGAATCTTATCAAAACGAAAAAACCTCTTCGATCGAAGAGGCTTTTTTATCAAATATGTCAATAATTATTATTCTACAGTAACAGACTTTGCTAGGTTACGTGGTTGATCCACATTTTTACCGAGCAATACTGCAATATGATAGGATAATAACTGCAATGGGATCGTTGTAAGCAACGGAGTAAGTGATTCCATCGTTTCTGGAACTTCGATCACATAATCTGCAAGATCTCTAACTTCTTCATCTCCTTTAGTCACAATACCAATGATCTTTCCTTTTCTGGACTTGATCTCCTGTATGTTACTCACTACTTTTTCGTAATGTCCTTTCTTAGTAGCGATCACTACAACTGGCATTTGCTCATCGATCAATGCGATTGGTCCATGCTTCATCTCTGCTGCAGGATAACCTTCAGCGTGGATATAAGAAATTTCTTTAAGCTTTAAAGCTCCTTCAAGTGCTACAGGGAAATTATATCCTCTACCTAAATAAAGACAGTTTGGAGCATCTTTGTATTTAGCCGCAATCTCCTGGATAAGTTCATCAGACTTAAGTGCCTCTTTAACTTTCTCCGGAATTCGCTCCAATTCCTGTAAATGGAATTGGAAATCGCTATGAGAAATGGTCCCCTTAAACTTTCCAAGCTTAAGAGCCATTAATGTAAGTACTGTTATTTGAGTTGTAAATGCCTTTGTGGAAGCTACTCCAATTTCTGGTCCAGCATGCGTATAAGCTCCTGCGTGAGTTTCTCTTGAAATTGAAGATCCTACAACGTTACAAACTCCAAAGGTAAAAGCTCCTTTTTCCTTGGCTAGCTTAATAGCTGCCATCGTATCTGCAGTTTCACCACTTTGCGATATGGAAATAACCACATCGTTTTCTGAAATCACTGGATTTCTATATCTGAATTCTGAAGCGTATTCTACTTCTACAGGGATTCTTGCGATATCTTCAAAAATATATTCCGCTACCAGTCCTGCATGCCATGATGTACCACAAGCAACAATAATGATACGTTTTGCATTCGCAATACGCTCCATATTATCATCTACCCCGGCCATTCTAATGATGCCTTGATCAACAAGCATTCTACCTCTATAGGTATCGCTAATTGCATTTGGCTGTTCATGAATTTCCTTCAGCATAAAATGCTCATAACCACCTTTTTCAATCTGCTCCAGGTTCATTTGCAATTCCTGCACATAAGGATCTACTAGTGAATCATCATGAATCTTTCTAACTTTTACCTCCTTGTCTCTACGAATAACTGCCATCTCTCCATCTTCCAGGTAGATCGCATTATTGGTAAATTCTAGAAATGGTGATGCATCTGATGCTACGAAAAACTCATCTTCTCCAACTCCAATAGCCAACGGACTTCCTAGTCTTGCAACTACAATTTCATCTGGCTTCGTTTTATTAAAAACAGCGATCGCATAGGCACCTATAGTTTGATTTAAAGCAATCTGAACTGCCTTACCTAATTTCACTTTTTCGTTTATGATCACATCTTCGATAAGATTCACCAATACCTCAGTATCTGTATCACTTTTAAAAGTGTAACCACGTTTTTTCAATTCCTTTTTCAAAGAATCATAATTCTCAATAATCCCGTTATGTATAATAACAAGGTCACCAGAATTTGAGTAATGAGGGTGAGAGTTCACGTCATTTGGCTCGCCGTGAGTTGCCCATCTTGTATGACCAATTCCAACAGTTCCGTTTGTAGTAACTTCCTCTTCGAATTTCTGCTTTAGATCGGCTACCTTACCTTTTGTTTTACACATCTTCAGCTCTTCACCATCGTATAGAGCAATACCAGCGCTATCGTATCCACGATATTCCAGTCTTTGTAATCCTTTTAAAACAATAGGGTAAGCTTCTCTATGCCCTATGTATCCAACAATTCCACACATATTTCTTAATTATAGTTGGTATAATATATTCTCAATTTCAATCTCCTATTTTCATCTGCGGAATTGCTACCGTGCAATACGGTTCCTTCCGGAGTTAAAACAGAACCCGTAGGGATTCTGGTAAGCTCTTCTGAATTTCTTACTGCAGAATTTAAGGAACCTGCAATTACTCCCTGACTTGACCTTGAAACCACCGTATTTATATTTGGTACTGCTACAAGTCCTAGTTTTACATTATCTCCATCATTATTCAGAATGTTGGATAAATGGTTAGTAATCCTCAATGTATAATAATAACCATCTTCTCCTTCTTCGACCTGCAACGGACTAGAAAAAGTCGTCAAACTAGTTGAAGGATCTGCGGCATTAAGCGAAAGATCTATCGCGTAATCACCAAGAAAAGCATTATTAGTAAAATCATACAAATATAGTCTATCTGGATTTTCACCTCCATAAACATCACGATTTACAAAGAATTCCAGAGTAGCTTCATTGATCAATAGATCTTCTGATCTTAGATCCTGAAGCACCAATGTATCCGGAAAAAGCTCTATAATCGCCATACTCCCTTGCTGTCCTTTAATATAAAGATTTTCAGCACCAGTTTCTGAAGATTGCGACTCAATTTCCTGTAAAACATCAGATGGATATGCTCCTTCCAATAGATTCACTCTGTTTCCAGAAGCAAAATTCAAGGTATAACTTCCACGAACATCCTCTTCAATTTCATCATCTACCTCACGATCACTACGATAATATAAAGTGATCTTAGCATCCTGATTATTCAGATTAAAGAAGATCTGTGATCCTTCAGTTCCATTCTCTTCAGCCTTAATATATATATTTCTGAAGTAGTTTTTGAAATCAGTATTTGATGATAATTCCGAAGAACCTTCCTTGTCAAGAATCTTCGTTTCGAAATAATCCGTAGGAAGTTTTATCCTGAAAGATGGTGTATTTGCGATAGTATCGGTTCCATCTTCACCAACTTCGTAAGAGTCGAAAGCTAAAGCCGAAGGCTCGAAATTTTCTTCTACATAGATTGCTGGCCCTACAATATTCTGCTCGAATAGTTGTTTTTGATCTGAATAATATCTCTGAGCCGATTCAAAACCAGCATCAGGATCGAGGTCATTCAGTAAAAAGTTCGTCTCAAAAATAGATAATTTGAAAGAACCATTTCCATAAATGGAATCCAGGTCATATGTTACCTCATCATCATCTGAAGTGGCTGCTTCCGAAGAATAATAAGGAATTTTAAGCACCACACTATCAAGTTCTACATTGTCGCCAAAATCCGGATCCAAAGTAGATAATCTTAACTCACTAACTATACTAGCGACAGATTTACCGTACAGATCGTGATTGGTGACGCCCAGAAAGAAATTGGACGAGTTATTGGTTTGTACTGAATTAAGCTTTTTGGTGTAGGCATTCACATTGAACTCCCGAACTTCGACATTCGAAGGATTGGTTATGATCTCTCCTCCTATTTCTGAAAAGTCTTCGTCACACCCTACAAAAGCGGAAATAACAGCCATAAAGACTGTTATTCTGTATAAATTATTTAATCTCATTTAAAATTTTTCTTACGATTCTGACAATACTTTAGTGTCATAAAATTCTTGATACGCGTGAGAGAAATTTTCTTTTTCGGTATAAGGAAGAACCGGTTTATTGAGCTTCTTAATGTAATCCTGCAACTCTTCAGGCACATCATCACCACCCATTACTACAGCATCTGAATTATCTACTGCCGTCTTCAAAATATTTACGAAGTTTGGAGTTTTTAGATGCTTTACGTTTGCATTTTCAAAACCATCAAACAAAATTTTCTCACGTAGTTCTTCATCTAACGTTCCATCGAAACTTTGATTGTAAACGGAGGTCACAATTTTTGCATCACGGAATAATGGTTCATTCCCGTAATAGTTTCTAAGGTAAAGTGGTAATAGAGAAGATAGCCATCCATGAACATGAATGATGTCTGGAGACCAGTTCAGTTTTTTCACTGTTTCGATCACCCCTTTTGCAAAGAAAATTGCTCTTTCGTCATTATCAGAAAAGAGATTTCCATCTTCATCTGTTAAGGTTGCTTTCCTTTTAAAATAATCTTCATTATCAATAAAGTAAACCTGCATTCTTTCCTTTGGAATGGAAGCCACTTTAATGATTAGAGGCATATCCAGATCATTGATTACCAGGTTCATCCCGGATAATCGAATCACTTCATGTAATTGATGCCTTCTTTCATTGATATTTCCGAATCTTGGCATAAAGATCCTTATCTGTCCGCCAAGGTTATTAACCATTTTTGCAGCTTCAAAGGAAGTAGATGAGATATCGGTTTCAGGTAAGTACGGTATAACTTCAGACGAGACGTATAACACTCTCTTATCTTTCATATATTCTTTGCTTTAGTTACGTTTCCGAATAAAAAACACGCAAAATTACAAAATTTTATGCAGATTGCCACAGATATATTAAGTTTGCACGCTGTTAATTTTAAAATAAAATGCAGGTTTTTAGGGAGAAAGGACGTTTACTTGAGGCTATTCGCGAGAAGAAATCTGAAGAAAAGAGCATCGGACTGGTGCCAACCATGGGTGCTTTACACGAAGGTCATCTATCCCTGGTTCAATTCGCTACGCAACAAACAGACCAGGTTGTTGTGTCCATTTTTGTAAATCCAACTCAATTTGACGATCCGGAAGATCTGGAAAAATATCCCAGAAATCTCGATCAGGATATCGCATTATTAAAGACAAAATTCCAAAATCTATGGATTTTCAGTCCTAATGCGACTGAACTTTATGATGGTAAGATTGTTTCCCAGCAATTTGATTTTGGTGGTTTGGAGAACGTCATGGAAGGAAAATTTAGAAATGGACATTTTAATGGTGTTGGTACCGTGGTGAAAAAATTGTTCGAAGCTACTGAACCTGACAAGGCTTTTTTCGGTGAGAAGGATTTCCAGCAATTACAGATTATTCGCAAACTTACAGATCTTACAAAATTACCGGTAGAAATCATTGGCTGCCCTATTTTAAGAGAGGATAGTGGACTTGCAAGGTCGTCAAGAAATGAACGTCTAACTGATGCAAACAGGCAGAAAGCAGCTTTTATTTACAAAACGCTACAAACTGCCAGTGAGCTATTTGGCACAAAAAGTGCTAAAGAAGTGACAGACTGGGTTGAGACGGCATTTCAAGATCAGGATGTTCTGGAACTGGAATATTTTATGATTGCTGAAGCTAATAGTCTTCAAAAAATTGAAATCAAAGATAAAGAAAAACAATACAGGGCGTTCATCGCAGTATATGCAGACGATATTCGTCTCATCGATAACATCGCTCTGAACAATTAATTCATGATGCAGATTCACGTAGTAAAATCCAAAATTCACAGAGTTAAAGTAACCGGTGCAGATCTAAATTATATTGGTAGTATCACTATCGATGAAGATTTGATGGAAGCGGCGAATATTATCGAAGGTGAAAAGGTGCAGATCGTTAATAATAACAACGGTGAACGTCTTGAAACCTACGTAATTCCAGGCCCTAGAAATTCAGGAGAGATTACTTTAAACGGCGCAGCGGCTAGAAAAGTTGCTAAGGATGATATTTTAATTATTATCGCTTACGGAATTATGGAAATAGAAGAAGCTAAAAACTTTAAACCATCATTGGTATTTCCTGATGAAGAAACCAATCTTTTGAAATAGTTCGTTGAGCAAAAAATTCAAAAAGTTTTTAAAAATTAGTATCCCCTTATTTCTGGGGATTTTTTTGGTATGGTATTCATTACAAAGTTCAACTGCTCAAGAACGTGAGAGCTTATGGCAGAGTATCGTTGATGCCAACAAATTCTGGATAGCGGTTTCTTTTGTTCTGGGAACTCTTTCGCATCTTTCCAGGGCTTATCGTTGGAAATTTATGCTGGAACCAATGGGTTACAACACCAAGTTTCCAAACCGATTCATGGCAGTTATGGTCGCCTATCTTGCCAACTTCGGAATTCCAAGATCTGGTGAAGTTTTGCGCGCTGCCACGTTAACTACCTATGAAAAGGTTCCTTTCGAAAAAGGTTTTGGAACTATCATTTCTGAAAGAGTTGCTGATCTGCTTATCCTAATGCTCATTATTGGGGTTGCGCTTATTTTACAAACCGACGATCTTCTGGGCTACCTGCATGACCAGAACATTAAACCCATGAATACCCTACTAATATTTCTGGGATTGGTAGGACTTGGGGTTTTAGGCCTTACAGTTATTAAAAGATCAAACTGGGGACCTTTTAAGAAAATAAAAAAGCTCGCAAAAGGCTTACTGGAAGGGATGCGAAGTATCCTGAACATGCGCCAGAAATGGGCTTTTATAGCACATACCATTTTTATATGGTCAATGTATCTATGCATGTTCTTCGTAATAAAACTAAGCGTTCCTGAAACTGCAGATGCTACACCAGGCACCATTCTGGCTGCATTCGTTGTGGGAAGTTTCGCTGTTTCAGCAACTAATGGAGGCATAGGCGTTTATCCCTTAGCCGTAGGGGGAATCCTGATGTTCTTTGGTATCGAATCACATGCTGCTGAAGCGCTTGGCTGGATCTCCTGGGCAACTCAAACCGCTGTGGTTCTGTTATTTGGCGGACTATCATTTATCCTGTTACCGCTTTTTAATAACAGGAAATAATACTTACCTTTCCTGTCCGAATCAATACTACACCTATGAAATGTTTATTAACCCTGCTATTGGCACTCATTCTGCCTTTAGTAAGCTGGTCGCAGATCCTGCATGAGACCGTCAACTCTCAAAAGCTAGGAGAGAAAAGAGAAATCAAAATCCAACTTCCCAGAAATTACGAACAGAATTCAGAAAAGAGGTACCCGGTAGTGGTCGTTCTGGATGGAGACTACCTATTCGAACCCGTAGCTGGTATGGTAGATTATTATTCCTACTGGAAAGACATTCCTGAGATGATTGTTGTTGGAATCAACCAAGATGGAATTCGTATGGAAGATACATCCTACGGAGAAAATTCTCTTCCTGCAGATAAAGGCGCTAAGTTTTTTGAATTTATTGGCATGGAACTACTCGCCAGCCTCGATCAAAAGTACAGAACGGCAAATTTCCGAATGATCGTAGGGCATGATTTTACGGCTAATTTTATCAATTATTATCTCCTTAAACAGGAGCCTATTTTTAAAGGCTATATTAATCTTAGTCCAGATCTAGCTCCAGAAGTAGCAAACTGGGTTACAGATGCTTTAGAAACTTCAGAATCCAAAAAATGGTTCTATCTGGCTACATCTAACGAGGATATACCTGCACTAAAATCTGGCATTGCGAATTTTGACAATCAACTTAAAAATATCAACAACAAGCTGGTTTCTTATAAATTCGAAGAATTTACCGGGGAATCTCACTACTCGCTAGTAGGCAAGGCCATACCTTCGGCAATCTCAAGCATGTTTGAGATCTACCGCCCTATATCAACCAAAGATTATAATGAGATACTTCTGCAAACTTCTATTTCTCCTACCCAATATCTTACCGAGAAATATGAATCGATCGAAGAGCTTTATGGTCTTAAAAGACAAATAAGTATCAACGATTTTATGGCTGTTCATAACGCTATTGAAAAAACACGAAACTGGGAAGCCTATAAGGATCTTTATAAACTTGCTTTTGATCATTATCCGGGAACCATGTTAGGAACATTCTTCGAAGCCCGACATGAAGAAGAAACCGGCAATCCCAAAAAGGCAATGCGTATGTATCAAAATGCCTACGGACAAAAAAGTATCGCATTTCTTGATGCAGATTATATGCTGGAGAAGGCAGATGCAATCAAAAAAGATTTCGGTTATTAGCAGAATATAATTTAGGAAATGGCGAAGGTAAAGACAACATTCTATTGTCAGAAATGTGGTGCACAATACGCAAAATGGCAGGGGAAATGCAACAGTTGCGGCGACTGGAATACGATAGTTGAAGAACTTGTCGCAAAACCTGAAAAAAAAGATTGGAAAACAAGTGCCAGTAAGGAAGCTAAAAAATTAGCTAGGCCTTTACTTATTGCTGAAATTGAAACGACACCACACGATCGCCTTAATACTGGTAACAATGAATTAAATCGTGTACTTGGAGGTGGTCTCGTCCCGGGGTCGCTTACTTTGCTTGGTGGTGAACCGGGAATTGGAAAAAGTACGCTACTACTTCAGATAAGTCTGCAGTTAAAATACAAGGTTTTATACGTTTCCGGAGAGGAAAGTCAGCAGCAGATCAAGATGCGAGCTGAACGTATCGATCCTAATCCTGCCAATTGTTTTATCCTTACCGAAACTAAAACTCAGAATATCTTCCGTCAGGTAGAAGAGATCGAGCCTGAAGTGGTTATTATCGATTCGATCCAGACCTTACATAGTGATTATATTGAAAGCGCTCCGGGAAGTATTTCGCAGATCAGGGAATGCACCGCCGAGCTTATAAAATTTGCTAAGGAAAGTAATACTCCGGTCATTTTGATTGGTCATATCACGAAAGAAGGAAGTATCGCCGGCCCAAAGGTTCTGGAGCATATGGTCGATACCGTTTTGCAGTTTGAAGGAGATCGAAATCATGTATACAGGATCCTTAGAGCGCATAAAAACCGCTTCGGAAGCACCCATGAGTTGGGCATTTACGAGATGCAGGGCAGCGGACTACGGGAAGTCAATAACCCTTCAGAAATACTTATTTCCAAGAATGATGAAGATCTAAGTGGAACAGCCATCGCTTCTACATTGGAAGGGATGCGACCACTAATGATCGAGATCCAGGCTTTGGTAAGCACCGCTGTCTACGGGACACCACAACGTTCTACCACCGGTTACAATGCTAAAAGACTGAATATGTTACTGGCAGTTCTGGAGAAAAGAGCTGGCTTCAGGCTGGGAGCGAAAGACGTTTTCCTGAATGTTACCGGCGGTATTAGTGTGGATGACCCGGCGATAGATCTCGCAGTTGTTGCTGCAATTCTGTCTTCAAACGAGGATATTGCACTTCCAAAAGATATCTGTTTTGCTGCTGAAATTGGCCTCGCCGGTGAAGTGCGACCAGTGACCCGTGTAGAGCAAAGAATTCTTGAGGCCGAGAAACTTGGTTTTGCCAGTATTATGGTTTCCAAACAGAATAAATTTCCAAAATCTGAATATCATATCAAGGTCATTAAAGTTTCCAAAATTGAAGATGTTGTAAGTCATCTTTTTGAATAGACTGGCACAATTGCTGCGTATATTTAGCTCGATATGAAGCAAATGCGCAACCTTAGGTATATTCTTATTTTCTTACTTATTTCTGGCTGTTCTCAGCTGGAAAAAGCTGAAGATCTTATTTCCGGGCTTTCTGATAAAGAGAAATATCAACGGGAACGCGATATTTCAAATGAATTATTTAGTCTTTGGGAATCCAGGATTCAGAAAGCTTTAAACGATAGTATTGAAGTTGAAATGCCGTATACTGAAGCAGGAAACTTAAAACCGAAAAGCTTCAGTATTTACTCTTACCAAGCGTATTTAAAACCAGGTGAGATCCTGAACACCAATTTTAAAACCGACTCCTCTTCCACCCTTATTTTTACTGAAATATATCGTCGTAACAAGGAAACTAAAAAGTTTGAACAGGTTTTAAAACCTAAATCTGATGGTTCTATTTCCTACGAAGTTGAAGAAAAAGGACTCTATAAAGTGATCTTTCAGCCGGAAATTGAAGCTCATACGGCTTTTACAATACAACTTTCCATACTACCAGCTTATCAATTTCCAGTTTCTGGTGGGGATAATGCAGATATTGGTAGTTACTGGGGAGACATTCGGGATGGTGGTAGCCGGGACCATGAGGGTATAGATATTTTTGCAGATCGAGGAACACCGGTGATTGCAACGACTTCTGGAAGGATAGGTTATTCCGGAGAGAAAGGCCTTGGTGGAAAACAAGTCTGGCTGCGTGATTCAAAACGCTCTCAATCTATATATTATGCTCACCTGGATAGTATAGTTCCAAATTTAAATTCGGTCAGGACCGGTGATACTCTTGGATTTGTTGGCAATACGGGAAATGCTAAAACCACTCCTCCACATTTACACTTCGGAATATATCGCAGGAATACAGGAGCAATCGATCCGCTAGGATTTGTTTATAAAACTGAAACCTTTGAAAGTGCTATTCCGAAGGAAAATAAAATAGCGCAACAACTTAGAGTAATTTCAACGAAAGCAAACCTGCGGAATAAAGCAGCTGCCAGTAATTCTAAAATAATGAAAACTGCCAGAAATGGCGAACTTTTGTTCGTGCATGGAAAAACGGCCGATTGGTATCATGTTCGTGATAGCCTCGACCGTTCTATGTATGTGCATGAGAGCCTGGTAAGCCCAAATATTTAGGGTGCAGGATTTGGAATTTGCTGATGGATCTCATCGATCACTTTCAGGATTTCATCGCTAAGAACGATATCAATACTCTCAATATTTTCCTTTAATTGCTCCATGGTCGTAGCACCAATAATATTGCTGGTCACGAATTTCTGCTGATTCACGAAAGCCAATGCCAGATGGGTTAAACTAAGATTATGCTTATCGGCCAGATCCTTGTATTTCCTGGTTGCCTCGACTGCCAGATCATTTGAATATCTCTTATACTGCGGAAACAGATCCAAACGGGAGTTCTTTTGTATACCATTTAAATGCTTTCCACTGAGCGTTCCCATTCCAAGCGGCGAATAAGGAAATAAGCCTACATTCTCCCGATGAAGTATTTCTGTTAATCCAACCTCATCCTTTCGATTAAGAAGACTGTATGGATTTTGAACGGTCACTACCTTCGGCAGTTTATCTCCAGCAGCCTGAAGAAATTTCATGAGTCCGTAAGGAGTTTCATTACTCAAACCTATATGACCAATTTTTCCCTGTTGAACAAACTCCTGCAAAGATTCCAGGATCTCCTGAAAGTTTTCTTCCCAGGCTTCAGATTCATCATGCTTATAATCCAGTTTCCCGAAAAAATTGGTATTACGTTCCGGCCAGTGCAATTGGTATAGATCGATATGGTCTGTTTGCAATCTCTTTAATGAATTATGCAAAGCATCCTGGATAGCTTCCTTGTGAAAACCAAGATTTTCGCGAATATGCGAAACCATATCTCCGGGACCAGCCACTTTACTGGCGACTACCACATCGTCTCTTCTTCCGGTTTTCTTTAACCAGGATCCAATCACTTTTTCTGTACTTCCCTGAGTTTCTGCCTTCGTTGGGATCGAATACATTTCAGCAGTATCGATAAAGTTTACACCTCTATCCAGGGCGTAATCTATTTGCTCGTGACCTTCAGCCTCTGTATTCTGTTCTCCCCAAGTCATGGAACCAAGACAGATCTTACTAACTTTTATATTGGTATTCGGTAGATTGCTATATTTCATCTAATTATTCAATTTCATTAAGGACACGAGTGATTTCATCCAGTTTTGGAGTAAGAATCACTTCAATTCTACGGTTTTTGGCTTTTCCTGCTTCAGATTCATTTTTGGCGATTGGTGCATATTCACCTCTACCAGCAGCAGTAAGACTTTGAGGGTCAATCTGGTTGTTTTCTCGCAAAATCTGTACTATGGACGTCGCTCTTTTAGTAGAAAGATCCCAGTTGTCTTTTAACTGTCCGCTACCTCCATAAGGCACATTATCTGTATGTCCTTCAATTAGAACTGAGATATCAGGATTTTGCGCAAGTACGCTTCCCAGCTGTTTGACAGCTTTTCTTCCTTCCTGATTCACTGCCCAGCTACCAGAATCAAACAGCAATTTATTTTCCATGGAAACATATACTTTCCCATCTTTTTGCTCAACGCTTAATCCTTTCCCCTCAAAATTTGTAAGCGCATTGGAAACAGCATTCTTAAGAGCGTTCATTTTGGCGTCCTTAGCTGCAATGACAGATTCCAGTTCATCGATTCTCTGAGAACGAAGATTAAGGTCTTTTTGAAGTTTTTCCAGTCGGTTCTTTTCGGTAAGGAGGTCGGCTTCTTTTTCGTCTAACTGCGCGAGTAGCTCTCTGTTCTGACGGGAATTCTCCAGTATTGCTGCTGAACTATTTTGCTCAAGGGCATCATAAGATTCTTCCAGACTGGAATAGTTCTTTTGCAACGCAGCATATTTCTGCATTAGATCATTTCGCTCTGTAGTAGCAGCATCGTACTCTTTTTGTAAGCCGGCAAGATCATTCCCAAGCTTTTCCGAATTACTTCGGAAGGAATTGAGGTCCTCATTCATGCTTCTATTCTCACGCTGAAGGTCTGCATTTCTACCTTCCAGATCATTGTATTTTTTCGATGAAACACAGGAAGTTCCCAATGCAAGAAGTGTTGATATTGTAAGGATTCTAAGTTTCATAATTTTTTTATTTTTCGATTTCTACTAGAACGGGACAATGGTCACTATGGTATGCTTCCGGCAGGATTACTGCTCTTTTTAAGCGATCTTTCAGGGGTGCTGCTACCAAATTATAATCGATCCTCCATCCTTTATTGTTATTTCGTGCATTAGCTCTGTAACTCCACCAGGAATATTGATCTGGTTCCTCATTAAATTGACGGAAGCTATCTATAAAACCACTTTGCATTAACCTATCGATCCACTGTCGTTCTTCAGGAAGAAATCCGGAAGTGTTCTTTAACCTTACTGGATCGTGAATATCGATGGCTTCGTGACAAATGTTGTAATCCCCGCCAATAATCAAATTAGGTCTGGACTTTTTAAGTTCATCAATATAATACTGGAAATCCTCCATGAATTTGAACTTGAAATCGAGCCTTGCAGTATTGGTACCCGATGGTAAATAAAGACTCATGACTGAAAGTTCTCCAAAATCTGCCCGAATCACCCGGCCTTCATAGTCCATATAATCTATCCCGGTCCCATATTCTACATGATCTGGTTTGGTTTTACTCAAAATTGCCACGCCGCTATATCCTTTTTTAGTTGCGGGATACCAGTATTGATATGGATACCCAGCCTTTTCAAAGACTTCCAGATCAAGTTGTTCTGGAGTAGCTTTTATTTCCTGAATAAGAACCACATCTGGATCTGCCTGTTGTAACCAGTCAAGAAAACCTTTCCTGATCGCAGCCCTGATGCCGTTTACATTATATGAGATAATAGTCATAGAATTCGATTTTGCGCAAAAATAACGCTATCTGAACTTTTCGTGGTCCCGGATAGCGTTATGATTTATTTAAAATGATCGTTATTTTACGATAAAGCGTTTTACTTTTCCAACTTTTCGGGTACCTACGCGAACCAGGTAAACTCCCCTCGCAGCGTACGACATATCCAGATCGTAGATATAACCGTCCCCTTCATTCAGGATCAGGTTTTCAAGTAGCAATTGTCCGCTAATATCATGAACTGTAAGACGTAGAGGTTCATTAAAGCTCGTTTCCATTACTACCCTGTGAAGACCTTCTACTGTTGGATCTGAAACCACGATCAATTCAGCTTCATTAAGGATAAAGTCTTCAATATCTAAAGTACTGTCAATGATATTTACTGAATAATCATGTGTTGTTCCATAAGCCATTACTGAACATGGATCATTTAGATCTCCATCAAAACTGGTATCACCAGCTCTTATTCTTAGTAAGTGTTGTCCCAATTTGGCATCTTCAGGTAAACTGAAATCATAAGTGAAAGGAGTATTGATTTCCGGAATCACTTCCGAAGTGATCAATCTTTCAGAATCTTCAAAAACCGCATTATCGTTTAGATCGATCCACATGGAAAACTTCTCCACATCATCATCTGCAAAATTGGTTTGAACAGTTACGCTGTAATCGTTTATTGATCGATCAAGATTCGTAGTACCTCCAATAAAATCAAGATATCCGGTAGTACATGGAATTCTTTCATTTACAAAATCATTGATCTCGAAATAAAATATACCGTCTCCCTGGGAACAATCTGAACCTTCAGGAATACAATCTAAATTAGCAACCGATGTTCTTTCTGAATCGTTCGATGGATCAAAATCGTTTGCTAATCTCGTTCTTGCCGTGATCGTGTATCTCCCGGAACTTGAGAAATTAGAAGTCTGATCAAAGGTATAAACTTCAAGACCTCCCACTTCAAGGGTACCATTAAAAACTTCAGAAACAGTAGCGTTATTTCCAACCTGATAAGAAACCGGGATATTGCTTTGAGGCTCTCCCCCAAAGTTCTCGATCGTAACCGTCACCTGCTCAGAAGCACTCAGGTTCTCTCCAGATTCCGGCGCGTCGATAGAAGTAACTCCAACATCATTAGGTGGTAAGTTCTTCACCTCAGCTTCAATACTATCGTTTCCGGGATTAACATCGCCCTCAAGATTGGTAGAAATAACCAGTGTATAAATCTGGCCTACTTCGGAAAGATCTGCGAGTTCAGAAAAATTAAATTCAGCAACACTTTCCCCAGGAATGGTTTCAGTATAGGTCTGAGTTACAGTTTCACCTCCATTTATGGTATAGCTAATCTCAAAATTAGATTGAGGATTAAGTCCGAAATTTCTAAGCCTGATGCTAATTTGTTCTGAAGCTGTTAAACTGGCATCTTCGGGACTTTCAAGGCTAATTACTCCAATATCGTTCAATTCTGTGGCAGAAAATCTGAAAACTCCTACTTTATTAAGACGCCTTGTTCCTTCAAAATATTCTGCATTATGCCAGAAGGTTAGATCATCTACCGGGTCAATGCTTAGATGCGCATAATCTCCATAACGTCCAAAAGGACTGGGCTGCGGACTCAATCCTTCCACAATGCTCTGTTCTTCGATACTCATGATTCCCAATGCATCATTTACGTACCTTCCGGTATAACGAATGGATGGGAAAATTGGATCCACTGGATTATCATCCAGAATTGTAAAACCAAGAGCTATATTTCCCCGGGCATCAATCCCAATACTTCCGCTAAATCTATCACTAGGATCCGGAGCGTAAGTACCTTCCTGGTAAACACTCCAGGCTGCTCCATCGTTTGGCTGTCTTAGTTCATACCAGCGAATGCCCGCATGTTCAGCAGGACTTGCATCCACATCTACCACAAAGTTCATAACCACCGAATTATGATCTTCGAACCTTCGATACTGTGTCATATACATCATGGCACCTTGTAAGGCATCTATATCTGTATCACTTCCCGGCTGAGCAAGATTTTTAAAGCTACCACCATCAAAAGTTGCTATAAATGGTGAAACACCATCTGTAAGTTCCTGGCTTAACCGAATGCTGGAAGATGAAAGATTTTCCCAGCTTACATCCATAAGCCAGATCTTTAAGTGATCCTCATTCACCCCGGCCCATTGATCGTCCTGTAAATAAATTATTGGTGCATCTCCAACAGGCGGAAGATCTGATCCCATCACACTGAAACCTGCCGGACTGTAAAATCCGTTATTCTGAATTCCCGGCAAGGGGAAACCTAGTATTCTAACATCATTTGCACCAGCCAGCATTTTATCACGCTCGAGTACGTAAACGATCTCTTTGCCCTGTGGTTCTAAAGCATCCTTGTTGGTAGTAATATAATAACCATCGCTCCAAAGCGAAATTTTTGGATAATCTGGCAATGATTCCAGGTCAAATCTATAGGTGTACCATCCACTATTTACAGGATCGGGACCCTGAGAAACTGCAAAAAGCAATGCCGCCGGGGAATTACTTGTACCTCTTGGCGCAAGATCATCGCTAAATTGCATGACCACGAACCTATCTGCCGACTCATCGTAGAAAACGATAGGATCCCCATCGGTTTCATCATTGAAAGCTCCACCAATACTAGCGAGCGAAGAACCAGGAATTAAAACATTTCCCTGCTTATCCCAGATCGCAAATTCAGAATTCCATGCGTTTACATAATGATTTCGGCCCACGGCACCGGTTGGATCTGATGGTGTTGATCTCGTATCTGCTCCATCAAATGTAAATATTGGAGCTTTCGCCGGGATCTCACCTTTTTTCTTTTGCACAGTAGGATCGTCCCTTTTTGGCAGGCCTTTCCCCGGAACGATCTTATTGATTCCCCGGTTTCTCGGATTATAAAGCTTTTGTTTTTTGGTAGAAGGGATCAATCTTTTCTTTGAAAGTGCTCCGGATTTAATTACGCTGGCAGAATCTATGAATGCAGGTCCCATTCTTTCTTTCTCCTGGGAAAAAACGTTCAGCTGAAAAAGAAATAAAAGAGGAAGTAATAGTATATATTTTTTCATCGCGAATGCATCAACTTCAATAATGACTAAAAATAGACATTATCAAATTTAATCAATATAAAAAAGGCAATTAATCGCTTAATTGCCTTTATATCGGGACTATACCAAAAATGAAAATTCCTATGCGAAATCTTTCATCCAGGTTTTAAAGTCGGTTTCTTTTCTAATCAATGCATCGAGTTCAGAGATTTTCACTCTTTTCTGCTCCATGGTATCCCGGAATCTCACTGTTACTGAATCATCTTCCAGTGAGTCATGGTCCACAGTGATACAAAGCGGAGTTCCGGCAGCATCCTGTCTTCTATATCTACGCCCAATGGCATCTTTCTCATCATACTGCACTCTAAAATCCCACTGAAGTTCATCAATGATCTTATGGGCAAGTTCCGGCAAGCCGTCTTTCTTCACAAGTGGCAATACTGCGGCTTTTGTTGGAGCCAGTACCGCAGGAAGTTTTAATACTGTACGAGTATTCCCGTCTTCCAGTTGCTCTTCTTTTAGCGAAGATGAAAGAACTGCCAGGAACATTCGATCAAGACCTATCGAGGTTTCGATCACGTAAGGCACATAATTTTCTTTAAGCTCAGGATCATAGAACCTCAGCTTTTTACCAGAATGTTCTTCATGAGCTTTAAGGTCAAAATCTGTTCTAGAATGGATTCCTTCAAGTTCTTTAAAACCGAATGGAAAATCAAATTCAATATCTGCCGCTGCATTTGCGTAATGCGCTAATTTTTCATGATCATGGAATCGGTAATTCTCTTCACCCAGACCTAATGATCTATGCCAGTTTAATCGTACTTCTTTCCATTTCTCGTACCACTCAAGCTCTTCACCCGGTCGTACAAAAAATTGCATTTCCATTTGTTCAAATTCTCTCATTCTGAAAATGAACTGTCTGGCTACGATCTCATTTCTGAAGGCTTTACCGATCTGTGCAATCCCGAATGGGATTTTCATTCTTCCGGTTTTCTGAACATTCAGAAAGTTTACAAAGATACCCTGAGCAGTTTCAGGTCTCAGGTATAAATCTGTAGCAGAATCGGCTGAAGCTCCAAGTTTAGTTCCAAACATAAGGTTGAACTGTCTAACTTCAGTCCAGTTCTTGGAACCTGTATCGGGATCTGCGATTTCAAGTTCTTCTATTAACTTCTTGACATCTGCAAGATCTTCATTGGTAAGTGATCGAGCCAGTCTTTCCAGGATCTCTTTACGGTCACCAAGATATCTTTGCACTCTTGGATTGGTCTGCCTGTACATTTCTTCATCGAAATCTTCACCAAACCTTTTCTTCGCTTTCGTTATTTCCTTTTCTGCTTTCTGAAGTAGCTTTTCAGCATAATCTTCTACCAGAACATCTGCGCGATATCTCTTTTTAGAATCTTTATTATCAATAAGTGGATCGTTAAAAGCATCCACGTGGCCAGAAGCCTTCCAGGTGGTGGGATGCATTAAGATCGAAGCATCTATCCCAACAATATTCTGGTGTAACTGCGTCATACTTCTCCACCAGTATTCCTTGATGTTTTTCTTCAGCTCAGCTCCATTCTGGCCATAGTCATATACAGCACTCAGACCATCATAGATCTCACTGGATTGAAAAATATACCCATACTCCTTGGCATGGGAAATCACGTTCTTAAAAAGGTCTTCTTGTTTTGCCATGGAACAAAAATAAAAAAACCGCCCTGAATAAGCTTCAAGGCGGTCTGTATTTTATGTTTTAATAATCTATCTCAAGCTAAAACTTCCATTTGCAAGAAGAACAGCGTCATTATAAACATAGACCTTATAAGTTCCTTCCAGTAGTTTGTCCTCATCTGTATTAGAAAGAATACAAACATCCAGTTCATCTTTCTCGTAGAATACTTTAGAAGATGCGCTATAAACCATTGCTCCACCCTCATGTTGCACCACGATCTGGTCACCTACAAGTTCATTTTCAGGATTATATACCTGAACGTACATGGTTTTCTCACCTGTATCTGCAAGATCATTTGCTGTTAGAGTAAAACAGGTTCTAATCTGGTCAATACGTCCCGTTCTATCATTTTCAACTAGTTTTCCACTATTTCTAACGATCACACCTTCTCCTTTTAAACCGGTGATCTTAAGACGTGCCGCCTTATCCACCTTTGTAGAAAGATTCTGGTTCGTATTACGCAAAGAATCTGAAAATCTTGTTCTTTCCTGTAGCGCAACGCTTGTACTATCCAAAGAAGTACTCAATTGTTGATTCTGTGCACTTAAACTATCGACAACGCGGAATAACCTATCTTTTTCAGCTTTAAGATTACCGATCTCTCTTCTATATCTTGAGATCATAACCAGGTTCGCCTCATTATCTTTTACTGAATCTAATAATCTGGTAATTCGATCACGTGCATTTACCAGGTCCTGATCCATCACTTCATTCTCATCGATCGCCTCATCATACTTGATGATAAGTTCGTTCAACTCATCTTCTATAACTGTTTTTTCCTTCTGAAGGATCTCTTTATTCTCCTTTTCTTCGTTATAGAATTTGATCGTGTAAATACTCAGGGCAATAAGCGCCACGGCAAGAACACCTGTAAGAACTTTTAATGCAGTATTGCTTTTATTTTCTGTCATTATGAATCAATTTAGTTTGTAAATTTATACGTTTAACCAAGTCTGGTACAAGCCATTAACAAATGTTTCACGATTTCATCAATCTTCTTTATCCGGCTTCCTGTCACATTTGCCAGGCAGAACTTGTGAAAAATGAGCATATACTTTGTACCAATTGCCTGCATGATCTTCCGGTTACCAGATATCATTTAGATAACGACAATCCGGTCAAAAAAATTTTCCAGGGCAGGGTAAAGATAGACAAAGCAACCGCATTATTACATTTCAGAAAAAAATCTGGGGTACAACAGCTTATCCATGATCTGAAATATCGCGGACACCAGGAAATTGGAAAATATCTCGGCGCATGGCTGGGAGAAGAGCTATCGGCTATTAATGATTACAAGAAAATAGATCTGGTTCTTCCTGTTCCTTTGCATAAATCCAGGTTAAAAGAACGTGGTTACAACCAGGTAGAAGCATTTGGAATCGAAATCGCCAAAAAATTGAATGCTCAATATAGATCTGATCTTCTATTAAAAGTAAACGCCATGCAAACACAAACCAGAAAAGGCAGGATCTCCAGATGGGGCAAAATTGAACAAACGCTCGAACTTCACAAGCCCGATGAATTGAAGGGAAAGACTGTGCTGCTGGTTGATGACCTGGTTACGACCGGAGCTACCCTGGAAGCCTGTGCTCATAAATTACTTGAAATAGAAAATATCAGCATATCTATCGCTACCATGGCAATTACACACTAAGCATTACGTTGTAATTCAAAATAATTGTTTCTTTGCTAAAAGAATTCCCTTTCATTCATGAAGAAAAGAGTACCCGGTTTTATTCTCGTTTTGATACTTCTGTTCACCACAGTACAGTGTGCAAAGAAAGGAATGCCCGAGGGCGGACCGGTAGATGAAGATCCGCCAAAATTCTTGAGAGCAAACCCCGAAAACTTTACTACTAATTTCGACAAGGAGGAAATCCGAATTTACTTCGATGAATATATAAAGCTGGACAAACCTTCCCAACAGATCATTATTTCTCCTCCCATGGTTCCAAAACCTAACATCATGCCATTGGGAACAGCAAGAAAAGATATCAAGATAGAGATCACTGATACCCTGGAAGAGAATACTACCTATGCCATTAACTTCGGAAAATCTATCGTAGACAACAATGAGGGGAATCCCTATGATTATTTCAAATATGTATTTTCAACAGGAGATTATATAGATTCACTGGCAGTTTCTGGAATTGTTAGAGATGCTAAGCTGAAAGAACCTTCAGAAGTAATATCTGTAATGCTTTATGAAGCCGATACTTCTTATACAGATTCTATAGTTTTCAAGGAAACTCCAAGGTATATCACATACTCCCAGGATAGCACTTTTAATTTCAGTCTTGAAAATCTAAAAGCGGGTACCTACAGAATGGTTGCACTTATGGATAGCAACGATAATTACCTGTATAACCCTAAAAAAGAAAAAATTGGTTTTGTAGAAGGTGATATTACGATTCCTACTGAAGAAACCTTTGAACTTACAGTTTTCAAGGAACAGCTCGAATTCGAACCTAAAAGGCCCAATCATTTTAAAGGGAACCAGATCATTTTTGGTTACGAAGGATATGCAGATCCCGATAGTATTAAAATCGATTTACTATCTGCCAGACCTGAAGGTTTCCGCTCTAGAATAATAAAGGACCCTGTAAAAGACACCTTATATTACTGGTATAATACCAGTCCGGAACTGGATACTCTAATGTTTGCGGTGAATTCTCCAAGAACGCAGGATACTCTAATCGCGAGAATGGGAAATCTGGAACGTGACTCACTGATGGTTTCAACCGAAAATGGCGATTTGATCAAAGACTTCAAGTTAAAAGCAAACACGCCAATCATTGAGTATGCTGCAGACCAGATCAGGATCATGGATATGGATTCTGCTGATGTTCCTTTCGAAGCTGAATTTGATCCATTGCTGAATGAAGTGAGACTGAAATTTGAGAAAAAGCCAGCAAACAATTATAATATTACTGCATTTCCAGGTGCAATTACAGACCTTTTTGAAGAAACCAATGACACGATCTATAAGAATATGACCACTAAAGATCTTTCAGCATTTGGTACTATCATCATTGATCTTCAGAATATTCAACAATTTCCAGTGATCGTACAGTTAACTAATATTAAAGGTGAAATTCTCGCTGAGCAATATTCAGAAGACCGGTCGAATTTCACTTTCAATTATCTCAATCCCGGGGATATCCTAGTGCGTGTTATTTTTGACAGCAATGCTAACCAAAAGTGGGACACAGGTAATTTCCTGAAAAAGATTCAGCCAGAAAGGATTCAGTATCTAAGAGACACTTTAGAAGTGCGCGCTAACTGGGATCAACCTTATAAATTTAGTCTAGACTAAAAGAATCACGATCCTGTAAGAATTTCATTTTCTCCCGGGTTTCCAGCATTTCCTTTTTTGATAGTTCGAATTCCTCCACGAATTCTTCAGATCTATTCAGGCCGGTGATCGCATTACCTAAAACATCGTAAGCAGCAGAATGCCCGTTGTAAACATAGCCATCACCATCTTCGCCGGTTCTATTCAATCCAATGCAGTAGCTCATATTTTCGATGGCACGCGCTTTTAGTAATGCATCCCAGGCATTTACACGCTTTTCTGGCCAGTTGGCTACATAAATCAATAGATCATAATCTTCGGTATTTCTGGCCCATAAGGGAAATCTCAGGTCATAGCATACCAACGGACAAATCTTCCAACCCTTATATTCAACGATCAACCTGTCTTTTCCTGCAGTATATGTAAGATGTTCCTTGGCCAGAGTGAAGGTGTGTCGTTTGTCATAAATTTTATAATCTCCATCAGGAAATACGAAAAAGAGTCGGTTATAATATTCGCCATGATCTTTGATGATCACACTTCCCGTGATCGCAGCATTTTTATGCTTAGCCGTTTCGATCATCCAGTTGAGGGTCTTTCCTTTCGTTTCTTCAGCAAGATTTTCAGCATTCATACTGAAACCTGTCGTAAACATTTCCGGCAGTACAATAAGTTCTGTTTTATCACTGATCGCTTCTATCTTTTCTGAAAACATCTGCAGATTCGCTTCAGAATTTTCCCATTGCAGTTCAGCCTGAATTATGGCTACTTGTAATTTATCATCCATACTCAAAAATATAAAATTCGTGTAAAGCTGTGCCAAAGCAGTGTTAAATCATTGTGCAACGCCCGCTTTATAAATAGTTTTATTCCACAAAAAAATCAAAATCATGAGTGTAGCAAATTTCTTTCAGAAGGATTCATATGTTTCTAATACAAGTCGTAGCGTAATTTCAGGTTTTATTGGTGGTCTTGCCGGGACTGCTGTTAAGACCCTTATTGAGCAGGTTCTTCCGGTTAGAGAAATCGACCAGAAGTCTTCTCAAATGAAGATAGTAGACGACCTTTCGACTAAGATCACAGGTAGCCCGGTAAGCACTCACAATGAAGCACTGGCAGAACAGTTAGTGAACATCCCAATGGGTGGTTCTCTTGGAGCCGCTTATGGCTATGGTAAAAAGAACCGTTTTGGCCTTAAACCTATGGACGGGATCATTTTTGGTGCTACGACCTGGGCTTCTACTCACGAAACTTCTTTACCAATTCTGGGTCTTGAGCCAAAACCGACAGATGTGCCTGTAAGAATGCAGATCAATGAGCTTTTTGCCCATGTTGCCTTTGGAGTAACTACAGAACTGGTAAGACATTATATCGATAAGCAAATGAGAGAGAGCAACTAAGCCTCTAATTGCTTCAGCATCTTTTTGATCCTATCTTCCAGCTTTTCTGAAGATAATTTTTCACGCATTCTATCTGTAATGATTGGAAACGAGAAGGGTGTTGGTTTCGCACATTTTTTCCAGACGATCGTTTGTTTCGAAATTCTATCAAGGGAGATTCTTAATCTCCCTTCTTCTAACTGATGCTCAAAAGTCTCCCGAAAGGCTTGCTGATACAGTAAATTGTCCTCTTCATAATCTCTGAAAACACTGAATAATAATTGCGAATTCGACTGAAGGTGTTTGCTTTTGATCAGCTTATTTGGATACCCGGTAAATACCAATCCAGCAATCACTGCTATATCGCGGAATTTTCTACGGGCCATTTCCGTAGAGTTTAAACTTTTATAGAGATCATCCATAAGATACTCTGCAGAAAACAGATTGTTATCCAATATCTGCTGCATATCAATTTCTTGATCTGAAAGTAATTCGAATCCGTAATCATTGAATGCGATCGAAAAGCTGATTGGAACTAGCAAGCTGATACGGTAAGCAAGTAAACTACCCAAAGCTTCATGCACAAATCGCCCGTCAAAAGGATAGAAAACCGCATGATAACCTTCCCTGGTTTTGAAAGTTTCTATTAAAAACTCATCTGCCTTTGGAATGATTGAATCTCTCTGTTGTCTCTTAAAAATAGGTTTTAAAGCTTCAAATTCAGGACTGGTCTTCTCATCCTGCTCTAATGCTGAAGCTTCATACATTTCATCGCGTAATAATTCACTCATTTGAGCGAAGAAGGTCATTCTTCCACCAGACCAACTAGGAACTTTAGCCGTTTTCTTCTTAGATTTCCTAACCAGCACCTGCATGTTCTTAATTCGAACGAGTTCCAGGTTTCTACCGGCAAAGGTAAATACATCTCCGGGTTTCAATTTGGAAATAAAGAACTCTTCCATAGTTCCTATATAGCCCCCCTTTATATACTTTACACTCAGTACCGCGTCGCTAACAATAGTTCCAATTTGAAGTCGGTGGCGCATGGCAACTCCCCGATTATTGATCTTAAACTTTCCATCTTCCTCAATCTCTACTTTTTTATATTCATCATAAGACTGAAGACTCTGGCTGCCTTTGGTAATAAAATTCAGGATCCATCGCCATTGATCTTCGGTGATTCCCTGGAAGCAAAACGTACTGGCAATTTCTGGAAAGATCTCTTTTGGGAAGAAACCGTTGGAGACCGCCAGCGTATTTAAATATTGAACTAAAACGTCAAAACTCATCAGGTAAGGAACTCGATCCTCTACCGCCTTTTTTACTACGGCCTTTTGTAAAGCTGAAGCCTCGATCAACTCTATTGCATGTGTTGGCAGAAAATAGATCAAACTTACTTTTCCCGGCTGGTGACCACTTCTACCCGCCCTTTGTAAAAATCTCGCTACACCTTTAGGTCCGCCAATTTGCACGATCGTTTCCACCGGCGCGAAATCTACTCCTAGGTCAAGACTTGAAGTACAGACCACGGCTTTCAAACTTTCGTTTCTTATTGCCTGCTCGACCCAAAGCCTGGTTTCTTTATTAATACTTCCATGATGCATGGCTATTTCACCGGCAAACTCAGGGTATTTACTCAGCAATTTCTGAAACCAGAGTTCACATTGCGACCTGGTATTGGTAAAAAGCAGAGTGGTTCTGGATTCCTTGATAATAGGCACGACCTCATCCAGCAAATGCAGACCTAAATGCCCTCGCCAGGGAAATTTCTCCATTTTCTTCGGAATGATAGATCGTACATCGATCTTCTTTTTCAAGAATGCTCGCACCAAAACCGAATTTTCAAAGGCTTTTGACTCTGGCCCAAGCAGTACTTCCCTTGCCTGATCAAGATTCCCGATTGTAGCAGAAATACCCCAGATCCTTAAATCTTTAGAGATAGTTTTTAATCGGGACAGACCTAATTCTACCTGAACACCTCTCTTAGTCCCGAGAAGTTCATGCCACTCATCGATCACGATCGCCTGTAGGTCCTTGAATGTTTTGTCGTAGTTTTTGGAAGCGAGCAGCAATTGCAAGCTTTCCGGGGTTGTAATGAGCAGATCTGGCATGGAGCGTTTCTGCGCGGCCCGGTCCTTCTGGGAAGTATCGCCGGTCCTGATACCCACGGTAAACTGCGTTCCCATTTCTTCCGCAAAGCGTGAAGCGGCCTGTTCAATTTCTACACTTAAAGCTCTAAGCGGAGTGATCCATATCGCCTTCAGACCTTTCTTATGCTTCGATTTATAATCCGGATTTTTACGAATATATTCCAGTACTATTGGAACCCACAATGCGTAAGTTTTCCCACTTCCGGTAGGCGCATTCAATAATCCGTTTTTCTTCTGAAGATAAGCTGTCCAGGTATCCTTCTGAAATTTAAAAGGTTTCCAGTCCTGTCCCGCAAACCAGTAATCTGCCAGTCCTATGAGTTCAGCCCGCTTCATCATGGTATGAGCGCTTTTAGATCATCCAAAGTATTGGCTTCCTCGATCTTTTTATCCAATCTCCAACGAAGTATCCTGGGGAACCTTGTTGCAACACCACTTTTATGTCTTTTAGATTCTGCTATTCCTTCAAAAGCAATTTCGAATACGTAATGTGGAGTTACACTTCTAACCGGGCCAAAGCGGTCCAGCGTATTTCGTTTGATCCAGGCATCCAGCTTTCGGAATTCTTTATCGGTAAGTCCGGAGTAAGCCTTTGCGAAAGTCACCAGTTCCTTTTTTTCTTCATCCCAGAGCCCGAATGTGTAATCTGTAAATAAATTACTTCGCCTTCCATGACCTCGCATGGCATAGGTAAGTACTGCATCTATGGTGAGCGGATCAACTTTCCATTTCCACCAGTCGCCTTTTTTTCTTCCTACGAGATACGGAGAATCAAGTCTTTTCAGCATTAATCCTTCCGACTTTACTTCTCTCGAATTTTCGCGCTCTACAGCTGCTTCTTCCCAGTTTTTAAATCGTATACTTTCTGAAAGATGCAAGGGCAGCTCTTCACTTCGAACTTCGTGATATAGCTTTTCCAGTATCTCACGTCTCTCTCCAAATGCTGTATTCCGAATGTCTTCACCTTCCCATTCCAGAATATCATAAGCTTTTAAAATAACCGGTGTTTTTTCAAGAAGCTTCTTACTAACATTCTTACGTCCAATCCGCGTTTGCAGATCATTAAAAGTTCCAATTTCACCATCTGGAAATGGTAGAATTTCTCCATCGATGACCGTACCATTGGGAACAACGCCAACCAAAGCTTCAAATTCAGGGTATTTATCGGTTACCAATTCCTCTCCACGTGACCACACAAATAACTGGTCATTTCTAATAATTACCTGCGAACGTATGCCATCCCATTTATGCTCTGCGCTCCATTCTGAAACGTCTCCAAGTGCATCAGGTTCATCTTCAATGGCGTAAGCCAGATAAAATGGATAAGGTTTTGAAAGAAAATCCTCTTCGTTTTCCTCGAGAATAAGCTTATTATAGGTAATCTTTGAAGGTTCCCAGTTCCCCATTAATTTATAAGCAAGGATATCTTCATCAATTTCAGTAGCTTTTGCCAGAGCACGAGTCATCAATTTCTGACTCACTCCAATTCTAAAACTTCCGGTTATAAGTTTGGTAAAGACGAAACGTTCGTAATAATTCAGATTTAACCAGTTATCAAAAAGATATTCCTTTTTTACTTCTTCTGGCTTTTTCTTGAGTTCAAGGATCTCCTGTAAGAATTGATTCAGACTCTTTTCCGTAGAACTGTCACTCTTCGGAATAACAAGGGCAATAGTTTCAGCCAGATCTCCAACAATATGATAGGATTCTTCAAACAGCCAGAGCGGAATATTCGCTAATTCTGAAGCCCATTCCCGCATGAGGGTTGTATTTACCGGTCTGGGCGGTCTTCGATGACTTAAAATCGCAATGGTCCAGACTTTGTCTTTGTCTTCAGCATTTTTAAAATACTCGGTAAGAGCTTCAACTTTCAGGGTAGTTTTATTGGTACTATCCAGTGTTTTGATCAAATCTGCAAATGCTCTCATTCCGAATCCTTTTCTTTATCGCTTTCCAGTTGCCCAGTCTCACTTTCGTATTGAGTTTCTTCAGTTCGTGCGTCGTAACCCTGTTCGCGCAGATATTTCGAAAATATATCGGTATATCCATGAGTACAAATCACTTTTTCACAACCAGTTTCTTTGATAGATGATAATAAACCCTGCCAGTCACAATGATCACTGAGTACAAAGCCTTTATCGATCGCTCTTCTTCTTCTGGCACCACGAAAAGTCATCCATCCACTGGCTGAGGCGGTTACATAAGGCACCATTTTCCTGATCCAGGTACTTCCATGAGCACTTCCCGGGGCCAGTACGATATTACCTTTTAATTCTTCCTTCGTGGTTTCCCTGGTCACTCTTGTAGTTTCATGAAAATCCATTTGAGAACGTAATACTTCTGTCATATTCTCAATGGCTCCATGAGTATATATTTTTCCAATAGATGGATCTAAATGCTTCAGTAAACGCTGGGCTTTTCCGAGGGAATAACCGAAGAGAACAGAAGTCCTCCCATCTGCCTGGTTTTGCGCCCACCAGTTATTTATTTCAGCAAAAACCTGCTCCTGTGGAGTCCATTTAAAAGCGGGCAATCCAAAGGTGCATTCAGTAATAAAAGTGTGGCATTTTACAGGCTCATAAGGGACCGCAACACCATCATCCTCCGTTTTATAATCCCCGGTGAAAACCCAGACTTCACCCTTATACTCGACCCTGATCTGGGCAGAACCAATAATATGACCTGCTGGATGCAACGAAAATTTCACTCCGTTGATCGTAAAGATTTCATTCCACTTCTTGCCGGTGACATTAATTTCTCCCAGCCTGTGACTAATAATAGGTACATTGCTGTGATGCGTTATATATTTTTTGTGACCATACCTGCTATGATCTGCATGACCATGTGATATAATCGCTTTATCCACAGGTTTCCACGGATCCAGATATACATCTGCAGCAGCACAGTAAATTCCTTTGTCATTAAAAGCCAGTAGCGGTGTTTCCATAAATTCTGAAGAAAATTGAATTTAAATAATACTCGATTCAAACGGAAAGGATTAAGAAAAGATTAGCGAACGACTAGCAAGAATAATGCTGGCTTTGCGTAATTAAAGTGTGGGATATCTTTATATTTGTAAGACTAAATTATACTACAAATGTCCTTTTCAGATTTATTTGGCTCAGGAGAGCATCTAAGAAACTTAAGTCATTTCGCATCGATCGTAAATCTTGCAGCCATTGACGGTGAGATTAATGATAGAGAAGAGAAATTACTTCAAAGATTTGCCCGTAAACTGGATATTAACGAAGCTGAATATGCTAAGGTGATCGAAAACCCAAAAGCATTTCCTCTTACTGGATCCAATAGTGTTGAAAGAAGATTAGAGCGCCTGCACGATCTTTTCAAGATCATCTTTGCAGATAATGAGATCGACGAAGAAGAAACTGAACTTATTAAGCGCTACGCGATAGGCCTTGGTTTTTCCAGCCAGGCTTCTGAAGGAATTATCGAGCGTTCTATCCAGATCTTTAGCGGACAGTTAAACTTCGATGATTATCGTTATTTGCTTGAGAAAGATAATGACTGAGACTGATCTTCAGTTTCAGCTTTACGCATAAATTCTTCAGCTTTTTCCACCATTTTCCTGCTTCCGCAGAAGAAAGGCACACGTTCGTGAAGCTCAGTAGGTTTTATATCCATAATTCTCTGGAAACCATCACTGGCTTTACCTCCCGCCTGCTCTGTTAAATATGCAAATGGATTGCACTCATAAAGAAGTCTCAATTTCCCATTATTGGCTTTGGAACTCTTAGGGTACATGAAGATACCACCTTTAATCATATTCCGGTGAATATCTGATACCATCGAACCAATATACCTGGAAGTATAAGGACGATCTCCCTGTTCCTCCTGGCAGTATTTGATATAATCTTTTACACCCTGTGGGAAATGTATGTAATTCCCTTCATTAATGGAATAGATCCTTCCATCTTCAGGAAATTTCATATCAGGATGAGAAAGATACCAGGATCCCAGTGCAGGATTTAATGTAAATCCATTCACTCCATGACCTGTCGTATATACCAACATCGTTGAAGTTCCATAAATAATATATCCTGCGGCCACCTGCATATTCCCGGGTTGAAGAAAATCCTCCTTCTGAACAGGAGTCCCAATAGGTGTCACTCTTTGATAGATCGAGAAAATAGTTCCTACAGATACGTTTACGTCTATATTCGAACTACCATCCAGCGGATCCATTAATACAACATATTTATTTTTATGATCGCGTTTATGCCCTTCGATCCGGATAAAATCATCATTCTCTTCGGAAGCGATTCCACAAACGATCTCCCGATTCGTTAGGGTCTGAATAAACTTATTATTCGCATAGACATCCAGCTTTTGCTGGTCTTCACCCTGAATGTTAGTCTCGCCATAAGCCCCGATGATATCCACTAGTCCGGCTTTATTCACCTCGTGATTTACTACTTTGGCAGCTAGCCGAATAGAATTGATAAGTCTGGATAACTCTCCGGAAGAACCCGGGAAATCTGACTGGTTTTCAATGATAAATTCTCCGAGAGTTTGATTTGGCTTAGACATGAAATTGGGTTTCTGGCCGCTAAAGTATTAAATTTTGATCTTACTATAACGATTTCGCTGGCAATACTACTATTGTTTAAATTTGTAGAAAAGTATTTATATGGAAATTAACATTAGAAAGGCGGAAGCCCGGGACATGCAGGACGTTCTCGATCTTATAAAGGAACTCGCAATCTTCGAAAAGGAGCCAGACGCAGTGATTATTTCAGTAAAAGATCTTATACAAGATGGTTTTGGTGAGCAACCTCTTTTCACCTGCTTTGTTGCTGAAGTTGAAGGGAAGATCCACGGAATGGCTCTTATATATTTCAGGTATTCAACCTGGAAGGGAAAAACTGTTCATCTTGAGGATCTGGTGGTTCGGGAAAGCTACAGAGGCAAAGGCCTGGGATCTGCTCTTTACAGCCGGGTGATCAAATTTGCTTCCGAAGAAAATGTAAAAAGAACAGAATGGGTGGTTCTAAACTGGAATAAAGATGCTGCCGATTTCTATCGCAGAAGTGGTGCTAATGTCATGCAGGACTGGGATACGGTACAAATGGATGCAGATGGAATGCATGCCTATCTCCAAAATAAAAATATGCTTTAATAAGGCTTTAATAGACTTATCATCTACAATCCCTATTTTTGTTAAAATTTGACTTATGGAATATACAATTAGAGAGGCCAGACGTGAAGACATGCGGGATGTTCTGGAACTTATAAAAGAACTTGCCGCACATGAAAACCATCTCGATGATGTAGAGGTAGATGTTGCCGCACTGGAAAAAGAAGGTTTTGAACATGAAAACTTTAAATGTTTTGTAGCCGATGTTTCCGGAAAGATCGAAGGAATGGCGTTGGTATACTTCAGGTTTTCTACCTGGAAAGGAAGAACCGTACACCTTGAAGATCTTATCGTTCGTGAAAGTATGCGTGGAACAGGTCTTGGCGGAGCTTTATACCAGCAAGTTGTGAAATATGGTCATGAACATGGCGTTAAACGTATAGAATGGGTCGTTTCAGAAGGAAATAGAAATGCGATCGAATTTTACGAAAATACGGGTGCGCAGATAAAGGAGAGCTGGAAGACCGTGCATATGGAAGAAAGTGGCATCCATAAAAATGTGAAAAAATAGTGATCAAAGTATTTAAGTTTGGTGGTGCTTCAGTAAAAGATGCTGAGGGCGTACGTAATCTTTTGAAGGTTCTTGAAGTTACTGGAACTGCAGAAAAACTGATCGTAATTTCTGCGATGGGTAAAACAACGAATGCTTTAGAGTTTGTTGTACAGGAATACCTGCAAAATTCCAGAGTTTCAAGTACCCTGGAAGAGGTGAAAACCTATCATCTGGAGATCATGCAGGAGCTTTTTCCAGATACAAGAGCAAAGGTTTTTACTAAAATTCAAAGGCTTTTTACCGAACTTGAAAACTTTTTAGAACATAATAAATCAATACAATACGATTTCGTTTATGATCAAGTGGTGAGCTTTGGTGAATTGCTTTCTACCACTATTGTTAGCGAGTACCTTAATGCTCAACAGATTCCATCACAATGGCTTGATGCCCGACAATTTATTAAAACCGATAGTACTAATCGGGAAGCTCAGGTAAACTGGAGTAAAACTCAGGACCTCGTACTCAGCCATATCGATACGTCAAGGCTAAATATCACTCAGGGTTTTATTGCTTCAGATGCGAACAATTTCACGACGACATTAGGTCGGGAAGGATCAGATTATTCAGCTGCGATCCTGGCCTATTGCCTTAACGCTGAAAATGTGACGATCTGGAAAGATGTGCCTGGAGTTCTGAATGCAGATCCGCGGCACTTCACTGAAACTCATTTACTCAACCAGATCTCCTATGAAGAGGCTATAGAACTTGCGTTTTATGGTGCTTCAGTGATACACCCAAAAACATTACAGCCATTACAAAGAAAGGAAATACCGCTTTATGTTCGCTCTTTTATTAATCCTGCGGAAGAAGGTACTGCTGTAAGTAAAGGCAGGACTATTTTTCCTGAAGTACCCTGCTTTATCGTAAAGAAAAATCAGGTATTGATCTCATTGTCTTCCCTGGATTTCAGCTTTATGGTGGAAGAGAATATTTCTGAAATATTCCGGCTTTTCCATAAATATCAGATGAAGGTGGATCTTATTCAAAATTCGGCTATTAGTTTCAAGGTTTGCGTAGATAATAAATTCAACCAGCTTGAAAAACTTATCCAGCATCTCAAGGCTCGGTTCAAAGTGGATTACAAGACAGGTGTTTCTCTTTATACTATCAGGCATTTCAATGCTGAAGCGATCGCTAGCCTGGAAAAGGATAAAACCGTACTTTTAAAACAATTGACTCAAAACACCGTTCAACTGGTAGCTGAAGATTGATTTTAGGTCAAAAACTAACTAAACCAGGCAACTATGGGAATTGTAAGTGCAAGAGAAGTAGCCAAAGTGATGAATCTTCGCAAATTTGGTTTTCTTGGTGACAGCATAGGCTGGTTGATCCTTAAAACCACGAAACTTTCCCGTATTAATCGTGAATACGATAAACGCAAAAACCTTAACGGAATTGAGTTTATAGACTCTATTCTGAATGAATTTGAGATCGATTATGATATTCCGGAAAAAGACCTGAAAAGGATTCCAAAAGATGGTTCTTTTATCACTGTTTCTAATCATCCTCTGGGAGGGATTGATGGAATGATCCTGATGAAGCTGGTTCTGGAAAAAAGACCCGATTATAAGGTTATTGCGAATTTTCTTTTGCACCGTCTCGATCCACTCAAACCATACATCCTGCCGGTAAATCCTTTCGAAGACCATAAGGATGCCAAGTCCAGTCTGGGAGGAATGAAAAGATCGATCGCACATCTCAAAGCCGGGAACGCGCTGGGAATTTTTCCTGCCGGGGAAGTTTCAACAAGCAAGGACAAGCATTTGATCGTGGATAAACCCTGGGAACCTTCAGCCATGAAACTTATTCAAAAATCAAAAGTGCCGGTGCTTCCTATCTATTTCCATGCTAAGAACAGCGTATTTTTCTATCGCCTGGCTAGTATGAGTGATGTGCTGCGTACAGCAAAGTTACCTAGTGAGATGCTTTCACAGAAGCGTAGAAAAATAAAGGTTCGAATAGGTCATCCAATTTCAGTAGAAGATCAGAAAGAACATACGAATCTGGAAGCGTATACCGCATTTTTACGACGGAAAACATATATGCTTGCCAATGTTTTTGAAAAGAAAAATTTACTGTCCAAACTTCCCAGAACACTAAAAATCCCCAGATCTCCGAAAGATGTTGCTGAAGAAACCAATTCAGAATTAATGAGTCTTGAAGTGGAGAATTGCAGGAGAATGGATAAACGGCTGCTGCAAAGTAAAAATTACGAGGTGTTTCTTGCCAAACGTGAAGTGATCCCAAACATCCTGAATGAAATTGGCAGATTAAGAGAGATCACTTTTCGTGAGGTAGGAGAAGGCACCAATAAAAGTGTGGACCTAGACAAATTCGATGATCATTATCATCATTTGTTCCTATGGGATCGTGAAGCTGAAAAGATCGCCGGCGCCTACAGAATGGGAATGGGAAATGAGATTTTCGCAGCGCATGGAATTGATGGTTTCTACCTGCAGGACCTGTTTGGTTTTGAACCAGAACTTTATAAAATGATGAGCGAGAGCATCGAAATGGGTCGTGCGTTTATCATTAAAGAATACCAGCTAAAGCCAATGCCTTTGTTCTTATTATGGAAAGGAATTGTGCATTGCACCTTACGATTTCCGGAGCATAAGTATCTGATTGGCGGAGTCACCATAAGTGACAAATTCAGTAATTTTTCAAAATCTCTCATGATCGAATTCATGAAATCCAATTATTACGATCCCTATGTTGCCCAGTATGTTCACCCAAAGAAAGAATTTAAAGTAAAACTTGTCGATGCCGATAAAGATCTTGTCTTTGATGAAAGTGAAGCTGACCTTAACAAATTTGACCGCATCATAGATGAGCTGGAACCTGAAAATCTAAGACTTCCGGTGCTTATAAAAAAATATATCAAGCAAAATGCCAAGGTGGTTGCGTTTAACGTAGACCCATTGTTCAATGATGCGGTAGACGGACTCATGTATATAAGGATTGCTGATCTACCGGAGAGCACAGTCAAACCGGTGATGGAAGAGTTTCAAAAAGAACTTGAAGAGCGGGCGGCGGCAACTGCAAAAGATAAATAAGCTGCTGTTAAGATACTGTTATTCTGATGTTTTTACTGGACATTGGAAAGCCTGATTCTTAACTTGCAAATCTAAACGCTAACAACATGGAAAATATATTAATAGCCGGTGCAACCGGTGCAACAGGAAAAAGAGTAATCGAAATCCTGAACAATTCTGAAAGTTTTAATCCGCTGGCACTTATTCGAAAAGAAGAACAAAGACAGCAATTTGAAGATATGGATGTAGAAGCTGTGATGGGAGATCTTGAAGGAGATGTAAGTCACACCATGAAAGGAATTGATAAAGTGATCTTCGCCGCAGGATCTGGTGGAGGAACCAGTGAGGAAAAAACTATTGCTGTAGACCAGGAAGGTGCTAAAAAACTTATTGATGCAGCGAAAAATTCCAATGTTCAGAAATTTGTAATGTTGAGCGCAATGGCAGCAGATGAGCCATCAAAAAATGAAGATCTTAAGCATTATCTTGAAGCGAAAAAAGAAGCTGACGACTATCTTCGCGCAAGTGGATTGAATTATACAATCGTTAGACCAGGTGCGTTGACCGATGATCTTGGCCTTGCTAAAGTTGAAGTTGCAGAAGGTTCACTTGGAAAACGAGGAGAGATCTCCAGAGATGATGTAGCATTTTTACTGGTAATGTCACTGGCAGATCCATTAGTTAAGAATATGACTTTTGAGGCAATTGAAGGTCAACAATCTATAAAAGAAGCTTTATTAGATCTTACCACTAAAGCTTAAATAACATATTGAATCAAGAAAAAAGCCATGCTATGCATGGCTTTTTTTTATTCTTTATCTTTTTCTTTCTGATCGAGGAAAACCTGGTCTACAGGCTCCCATAATTCGATCTTGTTTCCTTCAGGATCCAGGATCCAGCCAAATTTACCATAATCATAGGTTTCCATTTCGCCTACAATTTCTACTCCTTCATTTTTTAAAACTTTCAGTAATTCTTCCAGGTTCTCTACCCTGAAATTCATCATGAATTGTTTTTCAGAAGGTTGAAAATATTCAGTTTTATGATCCATCGGGCTCCATTGCGTTGAGCAATCATTTCCCTGTTTATCCTTCCACCAGAAAGTACAGCCGTATTGATCTGTATCCAAACCTAGATGCTGATTGTACCAGCTTTTTGTAGCAGCAGGATCTTTTGCTTTAAAAAAGAAACCTCCCAAACCTGTAACCCTGTTTTTCATAATGAATCGAATTTAAAGTTTTAAAGTTCTATACTTATTTAAAGTTAAGTAAGATTTATAATGTTCTAAATTGAAGCTCGCTATTTCTTCCCAGCATCAAAGCTCTCTATGATCTTATCTGCAATCACTGTGGCCAGTTTTTCATGAGATTCTCTGGTCCATCCTGCAACATGCGGACTCAATAGTGTATGCGGCATAAACATTAGCTCTCTTAAAGCTTCCGGAATAGGATCTGCCGCGCTTATGCTAACATTCTTCTTATTCCCAAAAAGACTTTCAAAACTGGATTTTTCATATTCCAGTACATCCAGTCCTGCTCCAAGAATTTTTCCCTCTTTTAGTGCGTCAACAAGATCTTCTGTCACCGCACTTTTTCCTCTCGCAGTATTGATGAACCAGATAGGTTTCTTAAAGTTAGCAATAAATTCCTTATTTATCATTTGATAGGTCTTTTCTGTTAATGGAGTATGCAAACTCACGACATCAGCCTTTTCGAAAAATTCATCGTAGGAAACTTGTCTTGCATTCTCATCTGCAATTCCCTCCTTCAGATCATAAAAGATAACATCAACATCAAAACCTCTAAGCTTTTTCGCAAAACTCTTCCCCATATTTCCGTAGCCAATCAAACCAACAGTTTTCCCGTCCAGTTCCACGCCACGGTTTTCTTCACGATGCCATAATCCTTCACGAACCTCACGATCTGCCTTGTTTAGTCGGTTAAACAGGGATAGCAGCATTCCAAGGGCATGTTCTCCAACAGCATTTGCATTTCCTTCCGGCGCAGAAAATAGTTTGATTCCGCGTTCCTGAGCATATTCCACATCAATGCTTTCGAGTCCGGCGCCAACCCGGGCGATAAACTTCAAATTTGGCGCAGCATCAATAAATTCTTTATCGATCTTATACCTGCTTCTTATGACGATACCATCGTATAGATGTTGATTCTGCAGGGTTTCTTCCCGGCTTTGTTCGAAGCCTTCCACATTATGATGACCAGCTTCTGCCAGTTTTTTCATCAATATTGGGTGATTGGTATCTGCGTGTAGGATGATCATGTCTTTCTTATTTGAATTTAGCAATTTTCACAGTTTCAGTAATCTACTGAAAATGCTTGCTGCAAAGTTAAGAATGATTTGGCAGAAGCCGTAGAACAGTCCTAGAAACCTAGGATCGCCTTGGCGATAAGAAAGTAAGTAAGGATACCAAAAACATCGTTACTTGTAGTGATAAAAGGTCCGGTAGCAACAGCAGGATCAATATTATTTTTATTCAGAATAATAGGAATAAAAGTACCAATAAGTGCGGCTAATACGATCACAGAGATCAAAGCCACCCCAATACTGATCGATTCGCGAATGGTGGTTCCGAAGAAATAGGAGCTAATAGCAAAAACAATAATGGCTATGGAAGTTCCATTTATAAGTGCCAGGCCAAATTCCTTTAATAATCTGGACAGAATGTTCCCTCTCAAACTGTCATTCGCGAGTCCCTGTACGATGATGGCGCTGGATTGTACTCCAACGTTCCCGGCAGTTGCCTGGATAAGCGGCACAAACACCAGTAAGTTTGGATAGGTAGTTAGTATGGTTTCAAAACCGGAAATTATACTGGCAGCTCCAAGACCACCAAACATCCCGATCATTAGCCAGGGTAATCTAGCCCTTGTTTGCTTGAAAATATTATCATCGGCCTCCACATCTTCAGAGATACCTGCAGCCATCTGGTAATCCTTTTCAGCTTCTTCTCTTACAAAATCAAGAATATCATCAACGGTAATTCTTCCTACGAGGCGATTCATTTCATCAACTACAGGAATCGCTTCAAGGTCATATTTTTGCATAATCCTCGCTACCTCATCACCCTCAGTGTGCACATTTACATAGTCCACCTGCGGAATATAAACATCGCTGATATTGGCACTGCTGGAAGCAGTTAGCAGATCTTTGAGGGAAAGTCTTCCCTTTAATTTATTCTTGGAATCGACCACGTAAATTGAATGAACTCGGGTAACGTTCTCAGCCTGTTTGCGCATCTCGGCCATACAGCCGGTAACACTCCAGTTCTCATTTACCTTAACGAGCTCCTTTGCCATTAGACCACCGGCAGAATCTTCGTCATAACGAAGCAGTTCCACGATATGATCTGCATGCTCCTCATCTTCGATCTCAGCGATTACATTTTGCTGAAGTTCCGGTGACAGTTCAGAAATAATATCTGCCGCATCATCGGTATCCATTTCGTTCAGCTCGGAGGCGATCTCGCTTGGAGAAAGATTTTCAAGAATGCGTTCCCGAACATTCTCTTCAAGCTCCATAAGAGCTTCAGCAGTTTTCTCACTATTTAGAAGCCTTACAATATAAGTCGCTTCTTCCAGGTTTATTTCGGTAAGAATTTCAGCAATATCAGCGTGATGCACGTCTTCAAGGTGCAACAACAATTCCTCATCGTTTCCTTGTTCGATGAGGTACTGAATTTTGTCAATTAATTCTTCACTTATTTGAAACTGCATACGGCTCTATTTTTTGCGTCAGTTCAATAAACTGCTGGAAACCGAGTTGTTCCGGTCGAGAGCCAAATATAGTATCTTCCCTTAAATTATCTGGAAGATTAAGACTTTTTAAAGAATTACGAAGTGTTTTTCTACGCTGGTTAAAAGAAGTTTTCACCACGGTAAAAAACAGCTTTTCATTACAGGGTAGACTATAGTTTTCCTTACGTTTTAAGCGTAGAACTCCGCTATCCACTTTAGGTGGTGGATTAAAAACTGTTGGAGGCACCGTGAACAGGTATTCTGCTTCATAAAATGCCTGAACCAACACGCTCAAAATTCCGTAAGCTTTACTTCCTTCCTTTTCGCAAATTCGTTTAGCCACTTCCTTCTGAAACATTCCAGAAAATTCTGGAATCTGGTCTCGCATTTGCAAAACTTTGAAAACGATCTGTGTTGAAATATTATAAGGGAAATTACCAATTACAGCGAACTGTTCCTCTCTAAAGATACTTCCAAGGTCGTGTTTTAAAAAGTCTTTTTCATGAATACGACCACGCAAATGCAGGTAATGACTTTCCAGATATTCCACACTTTCTGAATCGATCTCGATTACGTGAACTTCAGTATCCTTTTCAAGAAGATACTTAGTAAGCACACCCATGCCCGGACCTATCTCCAAAGTTTTTTCATATCCGGAATAATCCAGGGTATCAGCGATTTTCCTGGCGATATTCTCATCGGTCAAAAAATGCTGACCAAGATGTTTCTTTGCACTAACATCTGTATTGGAATCTTGTCTTGGTGGCCTGTTATTTTTCATGATCTATTATTCCTGGGAAGTATATTCTCCAATTATTTCAAGTTCGGTTCTAAAAGCAACGAATTTACCTTCGAAAGCTTTGGAACTTGCTCGCATTTTAGTGGCATCTTCATTATAATATCGCTCCAGCATTTCCTTGCTTTCCGTAGTATATTGTACTGAATAGGTAATGCCGCCCATTGGTTCCTGAACCATCACTTTGGTCATCAAAGCTTTGCTGAACTTTCCGGTTTTCAACATATCTGGGATATGTTCTTTTTTCATCCACTCCATCCATTGGTCGTGGATCTCTTCCTGTACGTTCAGGGTAACATTATAAATCATCATCGGGAAATTTTTAAAGATGTTATTCCAGTATATCTCCACGAAGTTGCCGGTACTTTTTACGGGCATCTGTGAAATAAATACTATTGGCAAAGTTAAAGATAATTTGCTCGTAAAGAGTCTTTGCCTTCTCTGGATGTTCCAGCTTGTTTACGTAAAGCTCGGCAAGATAGTAATGGGCGTTATCTGCCAGGATATCATCACCATAAGACTGGATAATCTGCAAATAATTATTCTCTGCCTTATCATAACTTGCTTGCTCCTCGAAAAGCCTTGCCTGTGTATACAAAGCCTCATCCTCTATACTTTCACCCTTATGTATTTTCAGGATCGTATCCAACATGGAGATAGCTTCTGAATTTCGCTTCTGAAATGCCAGCAGGTCTGCCCTGGCATACTTTTTAAGTGCAGTTTGTGTACTATCTTCCTGGCTATTGTCATTAATAAGCAAGCTCAGTTCCATGGCATCATTCGCGATCAATTGCGAGGTAGATTTTTTAAGAATATCAAGCTGAGTTTTCGCCCATTCAAAATCACCTTTATAATAACTTGTCTTAGCAACCTTGAATCTTGCATCCTGCGCCATGACATCGTTTTTCACCAGGTTTTGCACCTGTGAATAGTAGATCAAAGCCTGGTTAAACTTTTCCTGCATCACCAGGATATCTGCCAGCGCCATTTTGACTTTGGCTTTTTCAAAATTTGATAATTGTAGTTCCTGAGCGTTATCAAGTAAAGCGATTGCTGCTTCTTTTTTATCGCTTCGGAAAGCTTTAAAGTTTGCCAGATCGATCTGAAGTTCCAGCGTTTCATTATTTACTCCGTATTCTCCGATCAATTGCTCAAATGCCGACTCAAGGTCATCTAAACCTGCTGAAGTTACCGTTTCGGTTCTGAGTTTTAGCAATAGATGTCTGGCCTGTAAATTGAAAGCCGGTGAAGGTGATTCTTCGATTGCATAGGTCAGGATTTCCTGTGCTTCCTCAAATTGCTTCGCTTCCCGTGCCAGCAGTGCAAGATTGAGGATTCCCTGTAAGTTCTTTTCTCCTCTTTTATAAATTGCGCGTTCCTGTGTAAAAGCTTTGTCGTATTGCTGCTGCTGTACAAAAAGCCAGCTTAGCATTTGATTATATAATAATCTTGGATCTTCCTGTGACCTTTTCAGTAGTAATTTTCTAAAGTTGATATTTGCTTCCGTAGCTGGATCATCAGTGATATAACGACTAAACTCACGATTTGCCAGGCTATAGAATTTTGTATCATCTTCTATAAGATCGAGATAATTAGAGAACATCTTTTCTGTATTCCCCTGTTCCCCGTAGATCCTTGCGAGTTGCAAATTAAAATTCTGAGCGGGATTGATCTCCATTGCACGTTCATATGCCTTAACCGCATAGTCGAGCAAACTGTATTTCTCAAAACTTCGGGCAATCGAGTAAGCATAATTGGGTCGCGATTCACCCGCCTGCAAAGCTTCCTGGTAAAACTGTTCTGCTCGTTCCAGGTTTTGCTGAAGTTCATAGTTATGACCAATATCAATAAGAATGGCTGGATTATTTGCCGAAGCATTCATACGCTCTCGCAAAAGATCTTCCGCAGCTTTGAAATCTTCCAGTTGTTGATATGAACTTACAAGACCGTTAAAAATGATTGGATTGGAAGGATTATCCTCGTAGATATCCTTATAGATCTCAAGTGCTTTTTTGTATTCTCCCTGATCGAAAAAATTCCTGGCAAGCTGCTCAGATTGTGCCACCGCTATAGAGCCGGTGAGCAGGAAAATCAGCATAAATAAAAAACAGCGCATATGTAAATATAAACATTTGCGCTGTTCCAGTATGGTGAAAATCAGGTTAATCGATAAGATCGAAACCGCAATATGGAACCAGAACTTCAGGAACTTTAATTCCTTCTTCAGTCTGGTAATTTTCAAGGATTCCGGCAAGTACTCTTGGTAAAGCCAGGGCACTACCATTTAAAGTATGGGCCAGTTCCTTTTGATTCTCTTTATTCTTGTACCGTAATTTAAGTCGGTTTGCCTGGAAGGTTTCGAAGTTGGAAACCGAACTTATTTCCAGCCATCTATCCTGAGCCGTAGAGAATACTTCAAAATCGAAAGTAAGTGCTGCTGTAAATCCAAGATCACCACCACATAGACGTAAAATGCGATATGGCAGTTTTAGTTCTTTAAGCAGATTTTTAATGTGATCTACCATCCCATCTAAAGCTGCATAAGAGTTTTCCTGAGTTTCCACTCGTACGATCTCTACTTTATCAAATTGATGCAAACGATTCAATCCTCTTACATGCGCTCCATAAGACCCCGCTTCTCTTCTGAAACATGGGGTATAACCGGTACATTTGATTGGGAAATCTGTTTCGGTCATCAAATTATCACGAAACATGTTCGTCATAGGAACTTCAGCCGTTGGGATCAGGTAAAGATCATCTTCGGTAACGTGATACATTTGTCCTTCTTTATCTGGCAACTGTCCTGTTCCGTAACCTGAAGCTTCATTGACCATTAGAGGCAATTGATATTCTGTATAACCAGCTTCGGTTGCTTTATCCAGGAACCAGGTGATTAAGGCACGCTGTAATCTCGCTCCTTTTCCTTTATACACCGGAAATCCTGCACCAGTGATCTTATTCCCTAATTCAAAATCTATAATATCGTACTTCTTAGCCAGTTCCCAGTGTGGTTGAGAACCTTCAGCCAGTACAGGAACATCACCATCTTTAAATATCTCCTCATTGTCCTCTTCGCTTGTACCAGCGGGAACAGATGGATGCGGAATATTTGGGATCGTGTATAGCAACTCCTGCAGTTGAGTTAAAGTGCTATTCAGTTTTTCTGAAAGTTCTTTAGAATCTTCCTTTAATTTCCCGGTCTTTTGCTTTAAAACATTCGCCTTCTGGTGTTCTCCATTCTTGAACATAAGCCCTATCTCCTTCGAAAGCTTATTGGAAGTCGCCAGCGTATCGTCTAATTGTGCCTGCGTGGACCTTCTGGTCTCATCCAGTTCAAGGATCTTATCGAATACAGCTTCAGCCTCAAAATTTCGCTTTTTGAGTGCCTGTATATATTCGTCTTTATGTTCTGCTATTTTGGAAACCTGTAACATAAGGCCTGAAAATTTTAAATGAAGTTGAAATTTTTATGAGCTGCAAATGTAGCAAAAGCAGGCTAGAAAATTAGTCTTCGGTAGAAGGTAAAATCCAGTCATGGTGACGAAAATGCTGCCATTCTTCAGCCGCCAGATCTACCTTTGGATCAATAAGAGTTTTATATGGACCACGATTCACCCTGATTTTCCCTTCAGTATAAACCTCTATGTCCATACCTTTTTCAGCATATTCCTGCTCGAGTATTTGCGCAAATTGCCAGATCATGTCCGGTTTACTTGGAATAGCTCTTAATTGTTTTCGAGACAGGTAATCCTCTTTCTGAACAATGATGGTGTCGCTGGTTCCTTTTTCCACTACTTTGAAAGTAATTCTACCACCTTTGCCTCGCAACATCATTCTCCAGCTTAAGCGATGTCCTTCTTCGGTCCAGAGTACATCATCCTGAAAAAACCAATGTCGTAATGGCAAGGCGACCTGTATAGCAAACCAAACGGCCAGAGCACCAATAAAGATCTTATTCCAGGAAGGAACATTGATCTCATTTCCAGTGTAAAATCTCTTCTTTCCACGCAGGAATATCTTATTGATAGTTTCCGAAGGGAAAAAGAAAATACAGAAGGCGAGCGACATATAGGGAAAAATGCCGATATGGAAGATAAAACTGTTGAACAGATGAAAGAATATCGCAGCGATAAATGCCATTAATCTTGTTCTTTTCCAAAGTAGCAACGGAATAATTAACAGGTCGAACAGGAGTCCGAACGAAGTGATCGCATAGCGAATCCAAGGCTGCTGAAGAAATTCTCCAACCAGCCAGTAATCTTTCTTGGAAGCCATAAGCATCGCAGGAAAACTTCCATCCAGCCAGTCCGGGTAAAATTTGGCTACCGAAGCATACGTATACACGATCCATAACTGAAGTACGATCACCACCCAGACCCATCTGGGCATGGAAATTCTGCTAATTTCCGGTTTTCTCCAGGCATCTATTGAAAACCAGCGATGTGCCGGCAGAAAGCTCATGATAAAACATAAGAGCATGAGTAGGTAATAATGATTGTTATAAGAGGATTTCTGCATTAAATAGACGCCAGCCCACATGATCCCGTAGAGCACCATGGACATTCTATACTTGAAGCCCAGCATAACAAAAATCCCGAAAACCCCCATGATCGCGTAATACCAGATCATCCCGTTTCCAGGTAGCGGTTGAAGAAATTCGAATCCTATAAAGTTGAAAGTGAATTCTGGTTCTATCATGGTTCGGCGAATCCAACCAGTGAAAATAGCCCCAAATGCTTCGATGGTGATCAATAATCCAAATAACGCACGAAATACAACCAGTGCTGAATTATCGACTTCTTTGAATAACCACCTATTGAGCATAATTATCCTTGATATATTGACTTGAAAATGCCTGATCCTGCTTCATAGCGATCTTTAATTCTTCTACTGAATTAAATTTCTTTTCATCGCGGATCCTTACCAGCATTTCTATGGTAAATTCTTTTCCGTAGAGATCTTTATCAAGATCAAAAAAGTACGTTTCGATCGTTTGCTCTTTTCCTCCAACAGTTGGATTTGTTCCGATATTCATCATTCCAAAAATGGTCTGTCCATCTAAAACAGATCTTACTACATAAACGCCATTCTTCGGTATTAGTTTATAATCTTCAGGAATTTCCATATTTGCAGTTGGATAGCCAAGATCTTTACCAATCCCTCTTCCCCTAACCACAATACCCTTCAGACTAAATTCACTTTGAAGATAAATATTGGCCTGTTCCACTCTTCCGTCCAGAAGTGCTTTCCGAATTTTAGTAGAACTAACAGCTACCTGTTCTACATCCTGCTGGGAGATCTCTTCCACCTCGAAACCAAAATCTTTTCCAAATTGCTTGAGATCGTTAATATCAGCGGTGCGATTGCGCCCGAATCTATGATCGTATCCAATTATGATCTTTTTCGCCCTTAGTTTATTTACAAGGATATCGCGTACAAATTCCAGTGCAGTAAGCCTCGAAAATTGATGTGTGAAAGGATGAACCACAAGATGATCTATCCCGGTTTGATCTAATAATTGCTTGCGCTCCCCGATCGTATTGATAAGCTTGATATCACTTTCCTTCTGCAACACCATTCTTGGATGTGGAAAAAAGGTGAGCACAACCGAGTTCAGGTTGTTCGCATGGGCAGAGTTAACAAGGCGGTCTATGATCCTGCGATGTCCTGCATGAACACCATCAAAAGTCCCTATGGTCACTACAGTTTGACGTTCACTACTAAATGAGTTTGCACCTTTATGCTCTTCCAAATCCTGTTATTTTCCGTTATATGAATTCATGGTATTGGAAACTCCAGCTGTTCCAAAGCTCAATATCAATTCTGCGGAAGTTTTTAAACGTTCCGGCATCTTCTTAAGTTCATCACCTTCCCATTCTCCAAGTACATAGTCTATTTGTTGTCCTTTGGCGAACTCATCACTAATTCCGAATCTAAAGCGATTGTATTTTGTGGTATTTAATTGTGCCTGTATGTCTTTAAGCCCATTATGACCACCATCGCTACCTTTGGTTTTGAGTCTCAATGTTCCAAAAGACAGGTTGAGATCATCTGTCACTACCAATAAATTCTCCAGGTTGATCTTTTCCTTCTGCATCCAGTAATTCACTGCCTTCCCGCTAAGATTCATGTACGTGCTTGGCTTGAGAAGCACAAATGTTCTTCCTTTAAATTTAAAGCTGGCAACGTCGCCCAGTTTCTGGGTTTCAAAGCTCACCTCTTTCTCTCTGGCAAGTTCGTCCAGGATCTTAAATCCTATATTATGCCTGGTATTTTCGTATTTCGGGCCAATGTTTCCAAGGCCTACGATCAAAAATTTCTTCATGGGATCTATTTGCTTCCCGGTCTCTTTCTTACGTAATATCCTTCCGAAGAATGAAAGCATCCAATTTAGTTTTCGTAAAGATAAAATTTATCAGCTACTTTGAAATTAGATTACTAAAAACCGAATGATAAAATTCTGCTAATAAAAAAAGCATTCCGAAGTGGAATGCTTTTCTATATGAATTAAAGAATAAGACTAGTTGTCTTCTCCTTCTTTTACTGCTGCTACATCATCAGTCTCAGTAGCTGGTACTTCATCTGGAGCAACTTCATCTTCGTCCTCATCGTCCTCAAGAGCAACGATGTTACGAGATGTTCTTACCTGACAGATTACTGTGTTATCTGGATGCTGGATCGCATAATCCTCACTAGCAACACCAGTTACGTAAAGCTTCTGACCAATTTTAAGTTTAGATACATCTGCAACGATGTAATCTGGAAGATCTCCAGGTAAACCTCTTACTTTAAGACGACGAAGGTTGTATCTTAGTACACCACCGTTCTTAACCCCTCTTGCAACACCTTCAGTGTGAACAGGAATTTCCATTGTAATTGGCTTATCATCGAAGATCTGGTAGAAATCGATGTGAAGGATAGCATCATTCACTGGGTGAAATTGAATATCCTGAAGAATCGCATCAAAAGATTTTCCATCTTTCAATTTAATTTTAACTGTATGTACATCTGGAGTGTACACAAGGTCTTTGAATGAGATTTCCTCTGCTGCAAAGTGTAGTGGATCACCTTCTACGCCGTACAATACGCAAGGAACCTGTCCAGCATTACGTAGTGCCTTCGTTGCCTTCTTGCCTACGCTTTCTCTTTTAGATCCGTTGATCGTAATTGATTTCATTATTGTAATTTAAAGTTATAACAAATGTCGTCGGGTCCGCTTTGGACTGCCTTCATTTGCCAAAATTTTGAGGTTGCAAAAGTAAAGCTTTTTCTGAATCTATAAAACACTGACCCTTAAAAAGTTCAGATGAATTACAGGAGATGATCATTTTGAGATCTCTCGCTGGAAGTTCATCTATAATTTGTATAAATTGAAGCTTAATTAATTCTGAAGCAAATGGAGAACCCATCTGAAACTGTAAATGCCAATAAGCGAATCGCCGCGATCGATCTTGGTACAAATTCTTTTCATGCCGTACTGGTAGATATTTATCCTGACGGAAGTTTTAGAACGGTAGATAAACTGAAGGAGATGGTCATTCTTGCCGAAAAAGGAATGGAGAATAAATTGAGTGAAGAAGCCATGCAACGTGGCCTCGATGCCATGAAAAGAATTAAATTTCTATGCGATAGCATGCACGTGGAAGAGATCATCGCCTTCGCCACTTCAGCCATACGGGAAGCCACCAATGGAGGAGATTTTATTCAGCGAATGAAAGCTGAATCTGGTATTAAAGTTAGAGCAATCTCTGGTAGTAAAGAAGCAGCATTGATCGGGCTGGCGGTTCAGCATAGTATAGCACTTTCCGAAGAACTGGTTTTGATGGTGGATATTGGCGGAGGAAGCGTGGAATTTATTCTGGGTAATAATGAGGAGTTTCTCTATTCTCAGAGTTTGAAACTCGGCGTTGCCCGGATGGCGGCAAAATTTGTTTCTAATGATCCTATTAGTAAAGAGGAGATCAAAGCTTTAAAACAACATTATAAAAAAGAACTCGGGGAGCTTTCAGAAATACTCGCAAAGCATAAAGTCAGAACCATTATTGGAAGTTCCGGAACCATGGAAAATATAGGCGCGATGATCGCCAACAGGAATTCTCATACCGCCAACATGAGCCTGAACGAACTGGTTTTTGATGTTTCAGAATTTAAAAAACTTTACAAGGATTTTATTCAGCTTGATCGGAAAGAAAGGGAAGATATTAGTGAGCTGGATGAAAAAAGAATAGATATCATCAATCCGGGAATGGTGCTGGTAAAATATCTTATCAAGGAATTTAATATCGAAGAAATCAAAATTTCTGAAGCTGCGCTTAGAGATGGGATGATCCTCGATTTTATCAAAAAAGAACGTCCAAAACTTGATCTGGTCGCTAATTATCCTGAACCGCGTAAGCGTAGTGTCCATGAGCTGCTACGGAAATGTCAATGGATGGAAGATCACTCCCGGCATGTGGCAGCGATGAGCCTGCAGTTATTTGATGGTTTTCAAAAAGATCTTAAACTGGAAGAAGCAGATCGCGAGCTACTGGAATATGCTGCTTTAATGCATGATATTGGTTATTATATCAACTATCGCAAACATCATAAACATGCGCTGTATATAATAAGACATGCAGATCTTCGTGGTTTTACTGAAGATGAGATCAATATCATGGCACATACCGCTCGTTATCACCGAAGGACTGTTCCTAAAAAGAGACATTATCTATATAAGCAGTTATCAAAAAAACTACGCAAGAGGATCGAGAAATTAGCTGCTTTACTCCGACTCGCAGATGGCCTGGATCGTAGTCACTACCAGAATGTTCAGGAACTGGAGATCATTAAATCTTCAGAAAAGATCAGGTTGCAAATAACAACACTCGGGGATCCGGAACTGGAAGTCTGGGGAGGTTTACGCAAGGCAGATTTGCTGAAGGATATTACCGGAAAAGAGATCGAGATCATCACAATAGAAAATCAAAACAATCAGAATCAAGCATAAAAAAAGCCGGTATAGAACCGGCATTTTTTATATTATATCAAATACTGAAGTTACATGATGAACTTTTCACTGATGGAGCGGTTATCATTCACACTCTTCATCACATCTGCAAAAAGATTTGCACAGCTCACTACCTTAATTTTCTTGCTTTCCTGTCTTAATGGAATAGAATCGGTAACGATTAATTCTTCAAGTTTAGATTTTTCAACGCGCTCATAAGCTTCACCAGAAAGTACAGGATGCGTACAGATTGCACGAACGCTTAATGCTCCGCGTTCCATCATAAGATCTGCGGCTTTGGTTAAAGTCCCTGCGGTGTCTACCATATCATCTACCAGGACAACATTCTTCCCGGTTACATCTCCAATGAGCTCCATATGTGAGATCACATTTGCTTTTTCTCTTTGCTTGTAACAAATCACCACATCGGTTTCTAATGCTTTAGAATATGCATAAGCTCTTTTAGAACCGCCCATATCTGGAGAAGCGATGGTTAGGTTATCAAGTCCAAGGTTTTTTAAGTATGGAAGAAAAACAGTACTGGCGTATAGGTGATCCACAGGTTTTTCGAAAAATCCCTGGATCTGGTCGGCATGAAGGTCCATTGTAATGATCCTGGTTGCGCCTGCAGTTTCGAGAATACTTGCGATCATTTTAGCGGCAATAGGCACACGAGGTTTATCCTTACGATCCTGTCTTGCCCAGCCAAAATAAGGCATCACCGCAGTAATATGTCTTGCTGACGCACGTTTTGCAGCATCCAGCATTAGAAGCATTTCCATCAAATGGTCACTACCGGGATGGGTAGAACCAATGATAAAAACCCTGCTCCCTCTTACAGACTCCTCGAATGATGGCTGAAATTCACCATCACTATACGTGGAAGTGATCACATTCCCAAGATGAGTACCGTAATGATCGGCGATTTTCTCGGCCAGCGCCTGGCTTTGTGTACAGTTAAAGATTTTAGCTTCCGTAGTCGGCATTTGTTGTGTTGTTTAGTTGTGTTTGTTATTGTGCCGTAAATTTAGAAAAACTTCCGCGCGAACAGGTCATAATTTGCTAACGGAATTTCAAAAATTACAGTTCCCCTGTTTAATGATTTAGATCTACCACTAAAGCTGCTTTCCCCATTCATCCAGTTCACGCAGAATATGCTCCAGTGACTTACCTTTTTCAGTAAGTTGGTATTCAACTTTGGGAGGAACGACCGGGTAAACCTTGCGTAAAACCAGTAAGTCTTTCTCCAATTCACGAACTGTTTGCGTGAACATTTTATTACTGATCTCTGGAATCCTGGATTTCAGAATACCAGATCTTTCCGGACCGTCCAGTAAATGAAAGAGCACCAAAGGTTTCCATTTTGTACCAATAAGGTTCATGGTCGCATTTAAGGGACAAATATTCTTAGACATAGTTTTCGACATAAAGCTTTGGGAATGTACAATTTACTCTTATAGTAACCTATACCACTTTTGGGTAACTTATTGTTTACTAGGCGAATATACCTTAATTTTGAGATTCTAAAGAAGAATGTTATGAAAAAAGAAAACGCTTATCCAAGATCATTTTCACATATTGGAATCACCGTTCCAGACCTTCAGAAAGCTGTAGATTTTTATTCTGTAGTAATGGGATGGTACACGATCATGCAGCCGGCGAAGGTAGAGAAAGACCCTGATACTGCTATTGGCCAGATGTGTATCGATGTATTTGGAAACGACTGGGAAGAATTTGAAATCGCACATATGTCTACCTCAGATGGTGTTGGAATCGAGTTATTTTCATTTTCTAAGGGCAAAAAAGAAGCGCCAGAATTCAACCCATTTAACACAGGATTGTTTCATTTCTGTGTACAGGATCCTGACATTGAAGGTCTAATTGAAAAAATTGTGGCCAATGGTGGTAAACAGCGAATGCCCATTAGAAAATATTATCCAGAAGAAAAACCTTTTAAAATGTGTTATGTCGAAGATCCTTTTGGGATCGTATTCGAAATTTATACACACAGCTACGAGCTCACCTATTCTTCTGGTGCCTATTCAGAATAGTGAACTGAATTATATACCTTGAGAGCTATTCAAGCGTTATAATTTGATGTTTAGTCAGGCTGTTTTCAGGTATTTCAAAGAGATCAACACATACAATGTTCCGCTGGCGATCATTATTGGGATCGCTGCCGGACCCCTGTATGCCCTGCTTATTTTCAGCAGTTTTGGTATTTTTATAGGTATGCTTGCATTCGATTACTTTAAAAAGCACCAATACTATATGTATGAGAACCTGGGATTTAGCAAATCATTCCTGCTAAGTCGTGTTTTTCTTCTTAATATTCTGATTTCTGTTATGTGCGGAATAATCCTGTTGCTATTTTGAGAATTCTTCAAGCCCGAAATATTCACAAAACCTATGCAGATAAAATTCTGAATGATTTGAATTTTCAATGTAAAACAGGTGAAATTATCGGAATCTTCGGTAGAAATGGTACTGGAAAATCTACCTTTTTAAAAATTCTCTTCGGAAAAATAAAACCTGATCAGGGCAGTATTTATCTTAATGAACGGGAACTGACATCATCCTCCATCATTTCAGAAAAATTGATTGCTTATTTGCCGCAGGATAGTTTTCTTCCGAAGAATGCAAAAGTGCAGGATATTATTCCTTTTTTTCACCCAGACGGAGAGGCTCAGGATCGCATATTTTATGCTAAAGGAGTAGGGAATTTTGCTTCCAGAAAGATTAAAGAACTAGCCATTGGCCAGCGAAGGTATCTTGAATTACTTCTTTTGGGCAATCTTGACCATCCATTTTTACTACTGGATGAACCATTTTCTATGGTTGAACCTCTGTATAAAGAGCGCATTATAGAGTTTATTACAAACCTGAAAGCTAGAAAAGGTATTATCATCACAGATCACTATTATCAGGATGTTCTGAATGTCGCCTCTAAAAATTTTCTTCTGAAAAATGGGAATTTAGTCAGCATTTCTTCTGAAGCCGATCTGCTTGCCGAGGGTTACCTGAAGGCGTAAAACGCACTGATTTTTTATATTTTGCAGACATAAACGTAAAAGAAGAGGTTTCTTCTACATGAAAATCGCAGATAGTTTTGAATCTACAAGAACGGCCATTTGGACACAATTTAATCTACAAACCTATAGGATGGGTGTATCTACACGCCCTGCATTCAGAAAAAACAGCCAAATCTCTATTGAGTGAAAGGTTCGATAACAGGTACGATCTTGCAGGTAGCCGTATAGTGCTGAACCTGTTTAGTTTTATAATTCTAGCTGTGCTTGTGATTTTTATAGTAAGCCTCCTTCTCAAATCTATAAAGAATTTCGTTTAATCCTATTAAATAAAAAAGGGCAGCAAATTGCCACCCTTTTCTAATTTATTAGATAAATATTAAGCCTTGAGATCGTAACGATCCAGGTTCATTACCTTATCCCAGGCCTTCACAAAATCTTTTACAAATTTCGCTTCAACATCATCTGTTGCATAAACCTCAGCCAGTGCTCTTAATTCTGAATTTGATCCAAAGATGAGATCCACTCTGCTTCCGGTATATTTCACATCACCAGTTCTTCTATCTCTTCCTTCAAAGAATTGATCATCTTCTGAAGTTGCCTTCCAGGTTACTCCAAAATCAAGAATATTCTTAAAGAAATCGTTCGTTAATTGTCCCGGTCTGTCTGTGAAAACTCCATGTTTGGAACCATCATAATTGGCACCAATAGATCTCATTCCTCCAACCAGAACTGTCATTTCAGGGGCAGTTAGAGTTAGCAATTGTGCTCTATCGATCAACAATGCTTCAGCTGAAGCTGAGATGTTATCCCTGTTTCCGAAGTAATTTCTAAAACCATCTGCATTAGGCTCCAGTGGTTCAAATGCTTCTACATCGGTCTTTTCCTGGGTGGCATCTGCACGTCCCGGAGTAAATGGCACTTTTACATCATGTCCTGCATCTTTAGCTGCTTTCTCAACTGCTGCACAACCAGCAAGCACGATAAGATCTGCAATAGATACTTTTTTAGAATCCTGTGAATCGTTGAAATCTGACTGAATTCCTTCCAACGTCTGGATCACTTTGCCTAATTGCGGCGGATTATTCACTTCCCATCCTTTTTGTGGAGCTAAACGTACCCGTGCACCATTGGCACCACCACGTTTATCGGAACCTCTAAAAGTCGAAGCCGAAGCCCATGCAGCAGAAACAAGCGCTGCAGTAGAAAGTCCGCTATCAAGGATTTTAGATTTTAAGCTTTCCACATCCTGATTGTTGATGATCTCATGTTCAACTTTTGGAATAGGATCCTGCCATAACAGTTCCTCCTGTGGAACTTCTGGCCCTAAATATCTTTCGATAGGTCCCATATCACGGTGTGTTAGTTTAAACCACGCACGGGAATAAGCATCTGCAAACTCTTCAGGGTTTTCAAGAAAATGTCTGGAGATCTTTTCATATTCTGGATCCATCTTTAAAGAAAGATCTGTCGTCAACATAAAAGGTGCATGTTTTTTATCTGGGTCATGCGCATCTGGAACAGTTCCCGCTCCGGCATTATCTTTTGGCTGCCATTGGTATGCTCCTCCAGGCCCTTTAATACATTCCCAATCGTACTTGAATAGATTTTCGAAGTACGTATTACTCCATTTTGTAGGAGTATCTGTCCAGGCTCCCTCAATACCACTAGTAATCGTATCGGCCCCTTTTCCAGAATTGTAGGTATTTTGCCATCCCATACTCTGCATTTCTATCCCTGCAGCAGCTGGTTCAGCTTCCACATATTTTTCAGGATCTGCAGCACCGTGAGTTTTTCCGAAGGTGTGACCACCTGCGATCAAGGCAACAGTTTCGTAATCGTTCATCGCCATTCTTCCGAAGGTATCACGAATATAGCCAGCCGACTCTACCGGATCTGGATTCCCGTTATGTCCTTCAGGATTTACATAAATTAATCCCATATGCGCTGCTCCAAGCGGACTTTCAAGATCGCCTTCAGCATATCTTTCTTCATTATCCAACCATTCGCTTTCAGATCCCCAGTAAACATCGTTTTCTGGTTCCCATACGTCTTCACGACCACCAGCAAAACCAAACATTGGCAAGCCCATAGATTCATGAGCACAGTTCCCGGCTAATACCAGTAGATCTGCCCAGGACAGTTTTCTACCATATTTCTTTTTAATTGGCCATAGTAGTAATCTCGCCTTATCCAGGTTCGCGTTATCTGGCCAGCTATTTAGCGGAGCAAATCTTTGTTGTCCAGAACCAGCTCCTCCACGACCATCTCCAATCCTGTATGTACCGGCACTATGCCAGGCCATACGTATAAAGAAAGGTCCGTAATGGCCGTAATCTGCCGGCCACCAGTCCTGGGAGTCGGTCATTAGATCATAAAGATCCTGCTTTACCGCAGCCAGATCAAGACTTTTAAATTCTTCAGCATAGTTAAAGTCATCGTCCATAGGATCGGTTAATGTAGAATGCTGTTTTAATATATTGAGGTTTAGCTGATTTGGCCACCAGTCCCGGTTGGATGTCCCATTACCGGCAGAGTTCTTTAGAGCTCCACCCATAAATGGACATTTACTGGATTCATTGACTTCCCAAACCTTGTGATTATCGTCGCTTCCAGAATGATTTTTTCCCATTTTGTTAAGTATTAGATTAATAAATTGGATTAGAATTCGAATTTACGAAAAGGTACTCGATAATTTTTATCTATAGTTTTTATATAATGATAGTTATATCAAATAGCTCGCTACCGAATTGCTGTAATTTATACAATTAAAGTTTTCAAACCTAACCGTGAAAAGTTTAATTTTTAATATTAATTTTAAGCCTTAATTTAATAAAAAACTGAATATTTAGAGGCCCTACACTGCACTGTATCTTATATAATAATAATGATGAAGTTGCTCAAATCTATAGACTGGCTCCTGATCCTGTTTTTAATTGTACTTGCTATTATTGCGAGTGTTATTATTTCTGAATGGAATTCTATTGTAGATTTTTGTCATGACATCATTTAAATTTGATAGATTGCTTTTTCTGAAATTCGATTTTGAATGATAAAAATTTTGCTGAACCTATATGACACACAGGTCTGAAAACCCCAATCCTGAAACAGATCATAACCACGATGAATTTGAAGACAATGAAATAACAGAACTCATTCCTGCACTATATTCGAAAAGAGTTATTTTCATGTTCTGCCTGCTCTTCTCCACGATCTTTGGAGCAGTTATTCTTATGAGCAACCTGAACAACGTTAAGGAGAATAAAGGAAAATGGCAGGTACTGCTCTTTGCACTTTTATATACTGCTGGTCATGCCTATACCGTATTTAATTTCTCCACTACTTACATCGGCCTAATGCTGAATTTAGGCGGCGCTTTGATCCTAACAGAATATTTCTGGAATAGGTATATCGGAATGGAAAGAGAATTTATTCGGAAAAGCTGGACCAAACCAGCGGTAGTATCAGCTTTAATTACAGTACCACTTATTGTAGCGGCTGTACTCACTACTCAATAAATTATTGAGCATGGAAACTGGCATTTTCTCTAGTTGGCTTCAGAAAAATAAAGCATTAAACTGTGGAAAGTTCTCATGAACGTATAACTGATAAATTTTTTAGTTTGGTATCTCCATCATTGAAATTGCAATAGATCTGGTTCTCCATACAAAAGATATATAGAAGATTCCGTGGAAATGATGTATCTGATCTACGGATATTTCTTGTTTACATTTTATGGAGATACTTGAATCAAAATGTTAAACAAAACCGATAAGTCTGCTAAATGATCTGATTGACCTTTCATTTTTTGATATATTTAAATAAAAAGAACAATTATGGCTTCAGAAGGAAAGATTGAAATTGAGAGTAAGATAAATGCAAAACTAGACCAGGTTTGGGAATATTGGACTAAACCCGAACATATTACCAAATGGAACAAAGCCAGTGAAGATTGGTTATGTCCCAATGCTGAAAATGACCTCAAGGAGGGCGGAAAATTCAAATACCGAATGGAATCTGAAGATGGAAAAGTAGGTTTTGATTTTGCCGGAACTTACAAAGAGGTCAAAGAAAAAGAGAAACTTACCTATGAACTTGAGGATGGCAGGAATGCAGAAGTAAAATTTTCAGAAGAAGATGGGACCGTAATGATCAAAGAGACTCTGGATACAGAAGATGAGAATCCGGTAGAACAGCAAGAACAAGGTTGGAAATCTATTCTTGAAAGTTTTAAAGCTTATGCTGAAGAGCAATCATAACAAAAAAAGGCTGGAATTTTTTCCGGCCTTTTTTATATTTATACGAGAAGGACTATTGGTCATCCAATTGAACAGCATCGGTATCTGCTCCCATACTTTTCAAAGTTTTATTGATCTCTTCTGTCATTTCAGGTGGTCCGCACACATAAAATTGTTTACTTAGATCAGATACGTTGCTTTTAAGAAATTCTTCGTTCAAATAAGCATTTGTATGCTTTGTGTCTTCCTGATCTGTAATTACATATTTAGCATTTTCACCCAACATACTATCTAGCTCCTCTTTCAGAATAATATCCTTATCGGTCTTATTACTGAAGAATAAATTCATGCCTTCCAGTTTATCTTTCTTCTTAAGATCTCTTAGCATAGAAATATATGGTGTGATTCCGGCTCCTCCGGCAATGATATATCCGGGACCTTTATATTCGATTGCACCCCAGGTATCTCTTACAATCAATTCATCACCTTCCTTCAGTTTAGCTAATTGCTCCGTGACTCCGTCATGATCTGGATAGATCTTGATGGTAAACTCGAGATGATCATCTTCATTTAAACTGGTGAAAGTAAAAGGTCTTTTTTCATCCTTCCACTTTTCCTGATTGATCGAAATTTCTGTGGCATGTCCCGGCGTAAACTCATAGCCTTCGGGTTTTTCGACAATAAATTGCTTTACATCGTGCGTTATCTGCCCAATCGATTTGATCTTCACTACCTTTTCCATAATCTTTTTTATTTCAAGATAATGGAAATGAATGCATGAGTCAAATATGGCAAGTACTGTAAGCAGTAATTTAACCATACTTAACGAGTGTGCTTCTGCATTTAAGGAAGTTTAGGAATTGATCTCCTGCATCACTTCTGAAAAAATGCGGTACGACTTAAGTCTATCTTCCTGATAGTAGATATGAGAAGCGACTATAACCTCATCAACCCCGGTATCCTTCAGAAATTCTTCAGTTTTTTGCTTGATGTGCTGTTTGTCCCCTACAAAAGAATATTTCAGCATTCTTTGTAAAGCGGGATTGTCGCGAACTTCACGTAATTCAGCATCCATTTCAACCGGTTTTTGCAAATAGTCCAGATTCCCTGTAAGTACACCTACCATCATTCTAAGCGAACTTGTAGAAAGTTTTTCGGCTTCTTCTTTGGTCTCTGCGGCGGTCACATTGATCCCTGCAATAGTATAAGGCTTTTCAAGATATGCTGAAGGCTGAAATTCCCTGTAATAAATTTCCATTGCCTCAAATAACTGTCCTGGTGCAAAATGACTGGCGAAAACATAGGGAAGTCCTTTTTCTGCTGCTACATGCGCACTATCTGTGCTCGAGCCTAAAATATACATGGGTACGTTAACCCCTTCGGCAACCGTCGCTCTCACTTTTGTAGATTTTAAGTTATTCTTAAAGTATCGCTGAATTTCATCAATCTCATGCGGGAATTTAAAAACAGAATTCATGCGATCACTTCGAATCGCGTGCGCAGTTACCTGATCTGTTCCCGGAGCCCGGCCAAGTCCCATATCGATCCTGTCTGGATATAGCGACCCTAAAGTCCCAAACTGTTCAGCAACAATTAACGGAGAGTGATTTGGCAACATAATTCCTCCACTTCCAATACGAATGCTCTCAGTTTTAGCCGCGACATGGCTCATAAGGACGGTTGTTGCAGAGCTCGCGATACTCACCATATTATGATGCTCAGCGAGCCAGAGTCTTTTATACCCCAGTTCTTCTCCCTGCTGAGCAAGGTCTACGGTATTTTTGAAAACCTGAGAATGTGAAATATCCTGGCCTACAACTGCAAGATCCAGAATAGAGTAATTTATATGTTTGGTCATAAATTTAAAGTTTGAAACCTGTATCTCTACAGGCCGGGATTTCGTCTGCTCTTTATCAAAAACCTTACAGTAATCGATCCCGAAGGTGAATCATTGTCTATCTTCTAATGTGAGTAATGCAGCTTATAAGTTAATGCAGAATATTGTAGAGAGCGAATCTAGATTGTAGGCATGATAAGAAGTGCATTTTTAGTGTATCCACAACACTCTTGTTTAAGAATACTGATAGCAGGAAGTGATCTGAATTTTAACATTTATAGCCGGATCATAGCAAAGAAAAACCCTCACAGAATTCTGTAAGGGTTTTTAAGTACTCGAGGCGGGAATCGAACCCGCACTCCCGAAAGAACTGGATTTTGAATCCTGACCCTTGTGCTATTTTCGCTAACCTTTATTGATTATCAATGATTTAATATTTAAAATTCAAACTTCATTTTTAAAATCTGTGTACGAGTTTGTTTCCCGAATTTGTGTACTAATCCTTACGAACCTGTTCTTTCCAAATATTCATAAAAATCATTCTCTTTAATTATCTTGATATCATGACCTTTTTTTTGCCTAGATATAACATCCTCAACTTTTCGCCCATAAGATGCAAACGTCCAGGCAGGACTTCCAGCTCCACCAATTATTAAATAGTTTAATTTATTTGAAACATTGTTTTTTCGAACTCCACCATTACGCTCGACACGAGAATACAAAGTTTCCTTAGTGCCTTTATTGAGTTCTCCAGTAATGCAGACCCATTTCCCATGTATCGGTTCTTTTATTTCGATAGGATTGATCTTGCTGAAGGAAATGCCCGTTGTGTCTTCTTTTATTGTAGACATCAATTTCTTATCATTAAGCTCTACAAATTCTTGAAAAAAAGATTTTATAGATTTAATTTCTTCATCATCGATCACTCCATCATCCAAGATATCAGAAAGAAGTTTGTATAATTCGGCGTATGGATATATTTCCGAAAGGTGTTTATTCTTTTCAATCCATCCATACAATTCTATAACCTCAAGATCTTCTATAACTCCATCAGATATAATACCATGGCAAATACCTTGCAGTGTTTGCATATCTGAAGTAACAGCATTGTAATAAATATTATTCTCCTGGTATTGTTGTGAGAGCCAATAAATATCTTCCAGGGTATCTAATTTGTCCGATTCGGTTAAAATACGATGTTGTATGGTGTGCAAGAAATCTTTAAAAGGATTCATGTGACCAAGACCCTGATTATGTACACACCATTTATTAAGCTCATTTATTTCGCCTTTGGTCACCTTTTGGTCCATGAGTATACCCTCCAAAATTCCTCTCAGACTATTTACTGCTTTGTCCGCTTCTGCTCTTGATGTAAATTTTCGATGATCTTTCCTAGGAGATTGCTTGGTATAAATAATGTTTTTAGAACTATCATATTTTTTGGGCGAAACCGGCTTCTTAGATTTTTCTTTATAAGAATCATTGTTAGCTGACTTCAGTAAAAAATAAATCCCAATAGCAGAAACCAATATAATAACGACAAGCGTCCCCAAGGAGTTCATACGGTTTACTTTAAAAATTAGTTAGTATTACAAGACCCTACGATTCTTATTAACCAATAGTAACCTTGTTATGAAAATCGATTATTTACAGAAGCTCGATATTTTTGAGCAACTTGATTATTTTACCTCTTACCTGGAGAACCGTAAAAATTACCCTCCAGATGAACAAAAATTATTAGATCAATACTTCGAGGGCTTATAGTCCTCTTTTTTAATGCTCTCTTGCCTGGTATTCATTTAAGAAAGTTTCTAGATCTTCAGCTACTTTCAAAATTCGTTTGTTATCCACACTCTCTGTCCACCTAATTAATTTTAGATCATTTTTGAGACCCTGCATCGCTGCGTTCGCCAAACTTTCCAGACTTTTAGTTATGCCTTCGTTTAAAGAAACAACATTGGCATTCACCTGTCGAACATCTTGTTGAAGCTTTTCCAATGTAATCGATGAAGTGCGTTCATACTTTAAGCCTTCTTCTTTTAAAATCGAGATGTTTTTATTCTCCTTGATTTTCTCACCCAACAATTCAGATACAGAAACATTTAGAGCACTTGCAATATTCTGCAATTTTGAAATTGGAATATCAGTTTGACCATTTTCATAATTTACGTATGATCTTTTTGGAATACCAGTAAGGTCCACCACTCTATCCTGTGACACTCCTTTGTTTTCTCTGATCTCCTTTATTTTCAACATACCGCAGCTTATTGCAATAAATTATTGCAGTTTTTTGCAATTTAACTTGCAATATCCTGCAATATTGTTTTATATTTGTTTCACGGGTAATTAACCAGCGATTAACAAATATAGCTAAGTAGGTTGATTTCCGCAATAAGACAATAGTATGATTACGGAGCAAGAAGGAATATACATAAGAGAAATACTGGGACCAGCCTGCCTGAATAAGATTTCAGAACGCCTGGTAGAAAAGAATATCACCAACCAGAAAGGTGGAAAGCTTTCAAACCCATTTCTATGCATGTTGCTAAAGGAAGAGCGCAGACACGATGATGCAGAGACTGAAATTAGACTAATGGTTGAGGAGACCGTAACTGCTCGTGAGGAAGCAAAAGAACGATTAAAAGATGCTTACGACAGGCATGAAGCTTTGAAAACCCAGAAATCATGAAAGATCAAGAAATTCAGGAAATAGATGCTTCACTTAGAAGAGAAGAAAGAACAGCTTTATGGCTCACTGCCATAGCACTTATAGTTTTTTTTATATCACTTGTTTCTTATTCAAACGATCTTAAAAACCAGGACCCATTAAAAACAAAAAGCCCGAAGCGTGAACTTCAGGCGGTTACATAATCCTTTAACGCTAATTATAAAATTATGAATTACGAAACTACAACAACTACCGCAAACTCGCAAGAATTAATTGCAGGACTCTTAAAAACCGACAGTAACATCGAGTTCTTCTGTGTGGGAAATCTTAAAACGCACTGGATCCAGAATGGAAAAACACATACATGGAAAGATCTTCCGGTACCATTGTTCGCCGCTTGTATGACTCATTTTAATAAAAATGAAAAGGCAAGAACCGCTCTTGAAAATTATAAGGAGAATGGTGAGAAAGTTTCCCGTAACAGGCAGGTAGAAATTTACATAGCCCTGGGCTGGGGATCTGCAGATGGTCATCCAGATATGATCGATGGAATATTGCAGCCCATGGAAAACTACCGCCACAAGCGCGACTGCATTTCCCTGCGCTTTAAATCCCTAATTATAGACGGGAAGCCCTTAAAGCCAAGAGAGGTGTTCATGCTGGATGAAATGGGACAGGATGCAGATCCTTTAGACGAAACCATAGCGGTAGCCATGAGTATTAAAAGGAGCACCTACAACTCTCACAGCCGTGAATTAAGAGATAAGGCTGGAGTCTCAAGTAAGCATGCATTGCTTATGAAGGCGACTAGGCAGGGAGTGGTGCGTGAATTTAACAATTTTTAGTATGGTTGTGATAGAAAGAGACGCCCGCTGGCTGAAGAAAGAAATCCACCGGATAAAGCAGAATATAAAAGTGGTTGGAAATTCACTGTATTCGGCGGAAGAGAAAGCTACGCTCTTACAAATTTATGTAAAGCAGCTACGGAAAAATGAACAGGAGCTGGCGTCCTTTTCAATAAACCAAAACCAATAGATTTTTGAATTAATGGCAAACGCTTCTCTAAATATGATCATGCTGGGCCTTCCTTCTCTGGGAGAGGAAGAGCTGCGAACAGTACAGAAGTACTGCGATCAAAAAATAGGGAAACCAGAACCAAAGAAAAAAAGAAGATCTATCCTGGATGATGTGGCAGATCAACTAGGAGAAGAATTTCGCCCGGGCAATGAAGGACTCATGCTCGCTAATATTTTAACCGGAAATTAAATGACTTATGTAAACCTTGGATTATGGACAATCATAATTGCTCTGGGGATATATTCCTTAGCAAGTAAAAAAAGAAAATTGGGAACTATTCAATTTATTCTTACCGCCGCTTTTATAATGTATCAATTAGGATATCATATGGGCAATCAAGAATATTTACTAGCTGGTATAAATTTTATCCTGGCTGGTATTATGGCGAAGCTATTTCACCAGTCTGTCAAATTCTCTTCAGATTTTCATAAAAAAACCTACACCCGCAAAGATCTTATTCGCGCCCAGGAGATCTACCACGAAAATTACCAGGAAGAGCCAGATGTGTTCGCTCCAATTTTCACCAAAGCAGGTGCAACCTACCACATGAATTATATCCTGGGAATTATAGATAGCAAAAGTTACAAAATGAGAATGACGGTACCAGATCCTCCACTCCCAAGGAAGATCACCACGGAAGGCTAATTCTTATAAACCGACCCGAAGCGTTCTTTTTCACGAATCGATTAACGCATAGGTATCGTGACAGTCTTTTTAAGTACGGTCGGTTTTTAAGAGCGTGCAGACCGCCAGATCATTACCTGGATTATTCGAGGTGCGGTGGCAGAAAGATGATCAACAGGACAATTAGCTCAGTTGGTAGAGCGACAGACTGAAAATCTGTGCGTCCCAGGTTCAATTCCTGGATTGTCCACCAGGCGAGATGTTTTTTATGGGAAAGTTTTAAAAATGACCTGAGATATAAGGATAAACTGCCCTTGACCCCGGAATAGAGTGGTTCGCTATCGGCCTGTAGGTAGCGCAAGAATGACAGGAGGACAGCTCGGAGAGACGAGCAACCGGAGAGGTGGCAGAGTGGCTAAAAGCACTGAAGTGGTAGTAAGTCCATGCTGAGCGCAAATGTTGCAAGCGGCGGAGATCGACACTCCAACGCCCTATGATAAGAGGTAAGTATGGTGCAGGTTCGAATCCTGCCCTCTCCACTAGTTTAAAGGAACCGGGTCTGGCTTGTATGTTTCACCAGGCCTGGCATAAACTAAAACCTGCCTAATGGCGGGTAAGGGCAACTATGCCCTCATAATTAAACCTGGGGCAGCCCTACCTGCCCTTTTTAAAAAGAAGAAAGTTATGATGCATTACTACTTCAGAGATGATACAAGCGATAGATTTCATGATCTAGAACTTGTAGCATGGAAGGAATCTAAAGACGTACTATATACCGATACTAACACCTATCATTCATCTTTCACTCAAGTAGAAGAAATAAGGCTACATGCTTCGAAAGGCAAAGATTATAAGGTTAGATCATTCAAATCTGATTTTGGGAAAAATAGCTGCATTGGTAGTCACGCTAGGAATGTAAAAGAACTTGATCGATCAGTCATAAAAGATTCTTCGATGTGGCGATCACCTTTCAAAAAAATATCAAGAGACGAGTACGAAAGTTTCAGGAACGAACTCATCGAGATCTATCAAAAGGAATTGTTTTTGGATCTAGACAACATGGAACCGAAAGAACAACCTATCCAGGAATTAGTTTCCGAAGCAAAAGAATATATAAAAAATTCTAAAAACACCAAGAGCGAGGTATAACCTCCCTGCAACGCCGCCGGGACGGTGAAACCTACCCCGGCCTGCATTGCAGTTCTAAAAAACCCCCGTATGCAACCATCGTCAAGCCACGAAAACAGTATAGCCAATTTACTTCAGCAGAACCTGGAGCATTTAAAACCGGTTCCGCAGGAAATTCCGCAGAAAAAAGTATACAGATATCCTTATATCGATAAAGAGTCTATTCGGGATACTATTCAGAATGGCAAAAAAGCCGCCAGGGATTACAACAAGCGGCAGCAAGAAAAGAGTAAAGGCATTAATAAGATTAACCTGGAACTTCGCAGAGCCTTAAAACAAGATAAGCATACCACCCAGCAAAAAGCACTCTGGATAGATTTTAAGCAAAAACATAAGCTGGCCAGCAAAGAACCTATGGCCTACAATCAAAAAGTACTGGAGTTCAATAGAGCCAACGGCACGCACTTTCTCCTGCGCACCTACCATCAACTCAAAAATGAAATGCTGGTAACGCTGCCGGTGCTCATTTGCTTCTACGCGGCACAGGTGAAAGCCATGAACGCGAAAAAATTAAATGCCGGAGTCACCACCATGGGAACGCTGCCCAGGTTACTTACCAATAGCGAAAACATTAAGCGCTACAAAGTAGAAGGCGTGCAACAAATTAACTTTCAGAACGACGCTATCCTTGCGCACGTGCACAATCTTGTGGAAGCGGGTATCCTGATCAACTATAAATCGCACGGCCGTAATATGGGCTTTTCTGTGGATTTTAACCCTGAAATTTTAGCCATAAAAGACCATAATCCTTCGAAAACTCAAAACCCTGAAAAACAGCCATTTATAAAATTTAAAACTGGAAAACCCACCTATAGTGATGATACTACAGGATCATATAAAGATAAGAATGAAAATAAAGGGGATGCCCACGGATCCCCAGGAGAAAGGAACGATTCGCAAAAAGGCGAATCTACGGCAGCTACAGGAACACACAGGGTCACCAAAAGCGAAGAAAAACCCGGTGGAATTGCAAGTGCTGAATCGGAAAAAAGAGGTTTAAGCAAAATTTCAGAAAAAGAAATTTTGTGCGCTGAAAAACAGGATCAGGACCGCGTTGCTTCTTCGGCGGGGCTATGCCCCCCGAACCCCCCGCGGCCGGAACAGAATAAGCCGGGCGGCCGTGGTTCGACAGGCTCACCACAAGCTCCAAAGAATTGCAGCACTGAGCCTGTCGAAGTGCATCCTTCTAAAAATCTCGAAAACAGGATCCAGGATACCTGGGAACTTTGCCTGGAACTGGAAGCCAACAAACATGTGCATCACATCCCGCCAATGAAAGAGCTGGAGCATGAGTCTGGCAACGGAATTCTAAGCCAGCCGGTATTTGCCGAGCTACTCTACCAGGAATTCATGAAAGTAATTTCCAGGCTAAAAAAGAAAAACCAGAGTGCTGCAGGTGCATTTTACCGGGGATTTGAGGAGTTAGAAGATCAAAAACTGAAGAATTTCACTGGTAGGTACTACACAAAAACCGAGATGTACCGCGAATTCAAGAAGTGGATGTGGATGATCAACTGCGCTGAACGCTGGGCGAAAAAACGAAAATGGCAATTTTTATACATCAACGATTACCTGGACACCCAGCGACGAGATGCCAAAGAAGTTGGCTTCTGGTATCTGGAAAAAGCCTGGAAGAAAAACGAGCAGGACAAAGCCAAGCGAAAAGAACGCCGGGCAGAGAAACGTGCTGCGCATACCTCCAGAAAAGCAGGAATAAAAACAGACCGGGTAGAAAAATACGGCTACAAATCTATAAAACCCGGGACCAACTCCAGGTCGCTAAGCGACTATGAAAAGGTCCGCGCCAAGGTTAGAAAATATTTATCCGGAGAAATTGACTTCCAGGAGCTGGAACGCTACTGCAGCCATAATTTGAACCAAACGATTGTGGAAGGTCTCGGCAATTTAATTGATGCCGAACGCGCCAACCTTAACCGATTTAAAGCATAGTAATCCTTTAACGCTAAAATTGATATGAGTTCACAACAACAATGCCCACACAAGAAAACCGCCAGCTGCACGCACTGCAGCAAGGTAAAGATGCTGGCGTATTTGCACAACGATGATAGCATCGTCTGGTTTTCATTTTTTAAAGACGATAAGCGCTATGGTAGGCTGGAAATGATTTCCGGAGAAATGGGATCCAGGCTTCAAAAGAAACACGGTGAAAATATTAAGAAGATGATGTTTTTCGATAATCATACGCCAGGCAAACCCATCATAGGAGAAAATTAAGAGCTATGAATAATCAAAAAATTCCGCTGAAATCTTTAGACACTACAGATCTGGAAGTATTGAATGAAGCCACGCATTATTACGCTGCGCATTTAATAGAGTTGATCAATAATGATCAAAAAATACAGGCTTGTGTACACTACTCCATTCTCTCAAAATACGGGCATGAAGTCTTTAAAAAACTTTCTGCACCGCATAAACCTGAGAAAAGCAGCATGCAACTGGAAGTATTTATGGCTTATGTCGCCAGTGACAGTTTGCACTACTACCAGCAGGAAACCAGCAATTCCCTGCACCGCTCCAAATGCGCGGGACTTATAGAACAAATAGATCCTTTCCTGCCGCTTACCAGTAAAAAATTTGCGGTAGACAGTAACCTAAACAATTAATCTTTAACGCTAGAATTATGAGTATTAAACCAATTTTAATGGGAACGCCAATGGCTGAAGCTTTGGCCGCCGGAAGAAAAACACAAACCAGGAGAACAAAAGGTCTGGAAGAAATCAATAAAGATCCGGATAACTGGCAATTCAAAAACCAAGCTGGAAGTGAATTTTATTTTTATCAAAGAAATCTGAAACGAAATATTATTTATTTAAGTCCAAAATATACTGAAGGTGATATCATCTGGGTTCGGGAAACTTGGAAAAAGTCTTTGGATATACATCACATGTTTCTTTATAGAGCTGATTCAAAAAATAATCCAAATATCTATGGTTATCACAAATGGAAGCCTTCCATTTATATGCCGAAGGAAGCCTGCAGAAAATTTCTGGAAGTAACCGATGTAAGAGTAGAACGCCTTCAGGATATTTCCGAAGAAGATGCGATCGCGGAAGGAGTTTTATCTGCTGAATGTGAAAGTAATTCATCATGTATTTCTTCCTTATGCAAATTGGGGTGTGTAGGAAAAGGAACCTATCACATATATCCTATTGGAGATCACTTCGAAGATTTTCCTGCTGAATCTCCAGAAGAATCTTTTCAATCCCTTTGGCAATCAATAAACTCTAAAAAGCAGCCATGGGAATCAAATCCCTGGGTTTGGGTTTATGAATTTAAAGAAGTGGAACGCCCTATAAACTTCCTGGACTAATGGAAACCATCTTCCAGATTATCCAGGAGAATTCTAAAAAGACCGGCAACGGTTCAGGGATCTCGCTTTCAGAAATATGTGGGAAATCACCCGGGATTATTCTACCGCTTATCAAGCGGCATTTAAACAACCTGGTAAAGGAGAAGAAAATCTACTATCGCCAGGGCATAAATCAAACATTATTTTTTAGCAATAACCTTTAACGCAATGAATTATAAAGAATTAGAAAAAGAGGGAATTACCAAAGAGCTTGTTAAATCTATCAATATTAAAAGAAGCTTTTCTCCGGTACAATTTAAAAAAGAAGAAGATCCCGTAAAATTAATGATCAACTCAAAAGGCTATTGGATAGTACTTGGTTTTGGAGAATTTCTTAAGGATGGTGATGATTTAGTGGTGATGCCTGCAGAAAAAGTACTGGTAGCAAGGGCAAGATATTTACTCAATTTCAAAGATGAAGTTATTGAAAATGAAATTCAGAAAGAGATTAGTGTTTTAAAGAAAAAAGTAGATGTGAAATACAAGGAGATTATTGATAAGCTTGAAAATATCTTGCTGCATGCTGGATTAATAGAGCCTTCAAATAGTCTGATTATGGCGCTTATTGATGCTGAAAATACAGACAGATTAAAGAAAGCTGCAGAGAAAATTGCTTCAAAAGAAATGGTCGATTTCTATTATCGGTTAAAAGAGTTATACGAAAACAAAAAGTACGATTCTCTTTATTGCCTATTGATTCAAGACGGCCTTCCACAAATTGCTTCTCTTAAAATTAATTCCCCAACACTTAAGCACTTCAGCAAAGATAACCTTGATAAGACTTTACAAAGTTTAGAAGGAAAATCTCATTTATACAACATAGCAAAATTCAAAGTATTAGAAAGAAATAACCTTTAACGCAAACAAGTAAAATTATGATCAATTTATTTAATGTAAACATCGAGCGCCTGTACATCCATAAAATTGGAAACAAGGCGCGACTGGAAGAACTGTTTATCTCTAGGGAACCTTTTGAACTTACCGATGAAATTAGGCCGGTGATCAAAGAATTTTTTCTGAAACCTTTCCGTGAAAAAGAAGAACGCTACTTCCAATTTTCAGAAGATTCTGAACTTCAGGACTTCCTGGTACCCTTCAATATGGAAATGAGCCAGGATATCGCCCAGCATTTGTATGACCAGTCCATTCACCCGCATATTAAAAGCGGTGAGCTGTACGTATGTGATCTTCAGAATATAGAGATCAACAACGAAAAAGTAAGTGGCATCGGCATTTTTAAGTCTGAAATGAAATACGATTTTATCCAGTTTCAGAAAAAAGAAAGCCGCCTGGATGCCATTCTTCAGGAAGGCGTAAACCTTAATAAACTCGATAAAGGTGCTATTATCATTGCAACCGCAGAGCCAAAGGTGCTGTATATGGATTCTAACCGGTATGACACCAAGTACTGGGTAGAGAACTTCCTGGGACTGGAGGAGTTGAACGATTCCCGTGCGCAAACTAAGAACTACTTGAAATTTTGCCGCGATTTCGCTAAAGATGTGATACGCCCTGCTGAAGATCGTAAAGCCGAAATTTCCTTTGTAAACGATGCTTTCCAGTTTTTTGCTGCGACCGATGAGTTTGAGGAAGATGTATTTGTAGACCTGGTACCAGAAGAAATGCATAGCGAATTCGAGCGGTACCAATTCGAAAAAGCACCGGTGTATGGTTTTGATGTAAGCAATACTAAAAAATTCGCGATCGAGAATGATGCCGTAAGCGAAGCACTTAAAAAAGTAAAAGGAGATATAGAACTGGATACCGGCCTAACGATCAAGATCGATAAAGGAACCGGTGCAGCCAAACACCTGGAAAAAGGATGGGACGAAGAAAAGCAGATGTATTACTACCTCTCATATTTCAATACCGAAAACTAAAAAAATGTATCCATACACTTTTTTGCACTCATGGTTCTAAAACCACGGTGGTATTAGAGTCGGCAGTTGGCGTGGATCTCACTGCAGACATATGCCATAGCTGCGGAAAAGTGTTTAATAAACGATTTGAAGTATGATAGAAATTTTTATAGAAAACCATTGGTTAAGTAATAAAGTAAAGATAGTTGCGAGACTTCAGAGAGGTCAGGATTATTTTTTCCTTCATTTCAATGGTTCTGAAATTATTGAACAAAAGATTGAAAGAGAACCTTGTGAAGTACAAGAATTCAAACCTTTATTAGAATGCCCGCCGCAACTTTTTCAAATTTTAATGGAAGCATTTGTAAATGTTGCTAAAGAGAAAAACATAAAAACAGAAGCTGAGAATCTTTTAAAAGGAAAACTGGAAGCAACACAATTTCATCTAGAAGATATGAGGGAGATATCTAAAAAACTTCTAGATACAGCTACTAAGCAAACTGATAAGTCATGAGCGGAAATTCAAAAAAGAAAATAGCCTTTAATTATTTCGGTGGAAAATTTTCCTACATCGATGAGATCTACCCGTATTTCCCCGCAGAGTTTGTGCACCTGGTAGAACTATTTGCAGGCAGCGCGGTGCTGTCTCTAAATTACGAAGGCAATTGCATTCGAACACTGAACGAAATAAATTCAGATGTCACCAATTTCTTTAAGGTGTTACGCGATGATCGAGACGAACTTTTAACCAGGTTACGCTTCACGCCGGTAAGCAAAAAAGAATATGACGATAGCTGGAACTGCCAGTCTCCAGATCACATAGAAAGAGCGCGTACTTTCTATGTGAGACTTCGCCAATCTTACATGGGATTAGGTTCCCAAAGAAAAAAAAAAGGTTGGCATCTCGCAAAGAACAAACTCAATTGTAAAGGTGGCGAAACTGTAAGCAGATGGAATAATTCATTTGAAAAGCTTTATGAAATCGCAGAGATCCTGGGTAGTAATTACCAGATCACGAATTACTCTTATGAAGAGTGTTTGGAAAGAATAGATTTTCCAGAAGCATTTTTTTATGCCGATCCGCCATATCCAAACGAAAGCAGATCTGCTCACGACGATTACAAATTCGATTTTACCGATGCTGATCATTATGAGCTGGCAGAGAGACTGCACGACATCCAGGGGAAGGTCATGATTAGTGGTTACAATTGCGACCTCATGAACGAGCTATATGCAGATTGGGAAAAAGTGGTGCTTTCTACTAAAAGAAACAACTACCGCAAAACTCCCGTGCAGGAATGCATCTGGTTTAATTATCCATTATCTCACACCAGAAAGGCACAACTAAGCCTGGACTTTTCAGAAATCTTAAACCCAACAACATGAAAAAATCACTTTGCTTAGTACTGCTTATGCTCCTATCCTGCTCCACCAATGATTTGGAGCAGGAAAATATGGAGATGATCGATGTATTTCTACATCAACCTGAGATCTACTACTGGTTTGACGCTTCCAATCCCAGCCAGGGAAATGTGGAGTTCAACTGTAATGAAGGACCGTATACCGTAAGTGTGAACGATAAAACCATCAACGTAAACGCACACCGGCCAGTTAAAAAGGTGCTGCACCTAAGAGGAAGGTATGGCAACGATGCCGTAGAAATAGAATTATTAACCGAATCAAGTTTTCAAATAGAGATCACAGATCCAGATCCCTATGGCGAGACTTTTAGAATATTTTTTTAAGATGAATATAAAGAGACACATGAGTACCAATATCGACGGACTCTTAAGAAACTATAAAGGCCGGTCTATCGCCGGTCTTATGAACGACGAAAATGGCAAGGCCATGAGCGATCCTGCCGCCCGGAAATATATCGCCGATCGTAAAGCCGAAGGCTGGAAGCTGCTCCCAAGTTCAACCCAATGTGAAGGTTTTGATCCTTTTGGAGGTGGATGCCCTGGACATGAAATTAAGGAATCATGATAGTCTATCACCACGAGCATAAAGATCGAGTAGTTCTGGAACTGGAAGAAAATGAACTAACTCTAATTTCCTTCTTACTCGAGAAAAGTGCCCAGAAACTTAAAGGAAAATTAGATGAACCTTTATCCTTAAAAATGAGTCAGGATCTTCTTAAATTCTTTGAGGATGAATAAAATCAAATTCAGAAATCAATGTGGGGGCCTGGAAGAGAGCATGAAAACCGTGCAGGAGTTTGACACGGAAGACCAGCTTAAAACATATTTAGAAAAATACCATCATGCAGTGATCAAAAAAATAAAGTTTAAACACCAGGTATACGATCATAGAATTGGCTGGGACAGCTACTATGTTTCAGTATACATTCAATGGTTTTTAGGTCACTGGCATTGGCAATGCGTTGGAATCTCTAACGGAAAATTTTATTGAATATGGAACCTCCAAAAACAGTGTAGATTTACACTAAATCAACAGCCTCGCACTTTCGGGGCTTTTTTATTGCCAAACTGAGTGCTGAGCCTGTCGAAGCATCGAAGTGTGAGCCTTTCGAAGCATGTCTTTTTCTAAAATAACTGGTAGAACTATACTTGTATCACTTAAATCGGAAGCAGTTAAAAAAGGCCTCCGGCTCGTATAGATCTCTCAAAACCTAATACAAAAACAGCGCAAACGCACCACCGGAGGCCAAGGCCTTCAGGGTACGCTTGCGCTGTTCAAGGTTTTGAGAGGATACAAATATAACAGTTTAAATAAATCTATACCCAATGTCTGCAGAACTTAAAACACCTATTTCTTACTACGGTGGAAAACAGAACCTTATCAATACCATTATTCCGTTATTTCCAGATCATACACTTTACGCTGAACCTTTTATAGGTGGCGGCGCTATTTACTGGGCCAAGAAACCTTCAGAAATTGAAGTGATTAACGATACCAATAAAGAACTCATCAACTTTTATGAAGTCTGCAAGAACGATTTTGTAGACCTGGAGAAGATGATCAGGATCTCATTACACTCAAGATCCCTGCACAGCGATGCGAAGGTAGTGTATGACAATCCGCATTTATTTACCAGGATAAAAAGAGCCTGGGCGGTTTGGGTGCTGGCTTCGCAATCTTTTGCTTCCATGCTGGACGGTTCCTGGGGATATGATAAAAGCAAAGGAACCACTTCACAAAAAATAGCCCGAAGACGTGAAAGCTTTACCGAAGAATTCAGCATTCGTATGCAGAATACGCAGGTAGAATGCACCGATGCGTTGCGTATCATCAATTCCCGAGACAGTGAAAATTCCTTTTTCTACTGCGATCCACCGTATTACAATTCAGATTGTGGCCATTACGACGGGTACAGCATCGATGATTTTGAAAACCTGCTAAAAACCTTATCAAAGATCAAAGGCAAGTTCTTACTCAGTAGTTATCCCAGCGAGATCTTAAAGAAATACACCAAAGAATTCGGCTGGCAGCAAAAAACGGTAGAACAAACGGTGAGCGTTTCCAATAATACCGGGAAATCTGGAAAGAAGAAAACCGAATCGATGACTGCCAATTATGACCTGAGCAATCCAACGGAAAAGCTGAGTCTCTTTTAAAGTGCCGTTTAACGGCTGTCCTTTTATCACCAGTAACCGCATCTTATTATTGTACTTGTATGCTGGCAAAGAATAACAATACCATAGAAGATATCTGCGAGGTATCGCTCAAAAGCGTTTGGGGAAATACCTTCCCAGATCTCGCGGCTATTTACACCACGCTCTCAAAAATACAATGGAAGAGCAGGTCCCGGCAAACTCCCAACGGCAGTATTTACGATAATACACTGGAGCTTAGTTATCCCGGTTTAAACGATAAACAGTTCAAGGAACTCGATGATCTCATTCGCGGGATGTACCAGGTACGTGTAAGAACCGAAAAAGACCAGTATTACGATCTAGCCTGGGAAGATTGTCCCATGGCCGCATCTATAAGTTTTAACAACGGTAGGACTGAAATTACCTTCAGCCAGAAAGCAATAGAACCCATAAAATATATTGGGGCCGCTGCAGATCCTGTTGAAGAACTAGGATTCCCGTACACCTTAACCTTTACCCTCTCCTAATGCCATATCCAGAAAAAATAGCGTTTCCAGATAAAAAGCAGCGCAGGCCGCTACTAGATCCCGAAGGTCAGGTATCTGCAGATGAAATAAATTTATTTCGTGATAAGCTTAACGCCAACGCCCTATTTTATGATGTACATGACGATCTCGCTGCGCTACAGGCAAAGTTTTCGAATCCGCCAAAAGGCGCTTTTGCCTATTTGCTGGACGGTAGCTGTTATCGCTGTGTAAATCTTGGATGGACCACAGATCCTACTACGCCAGGCGGCGGTGGCGGAGCTACTTATTTTAAAGGATATTTTGTAGATACTGAAGGCGGACAGAGCGCCCTGGATAAATTAAGAATCGCCTATCCTAACGGAGAGCCAGGATGGCGTGCAGTATTGCGCGTAGTTGGCGGAAATGATAAAGAAGCCATCTGGGATGAAGATGATGCCGACTGGTTTACTTTTGAATTTTCCAGCAGCATAAGCCAGGCGTATGTAGACCAGAAAGCAGCCGAAACCCTCGAAGCTTCCAAAGCTTATGCCCGGAGTTTAACCGGCGGACAGGCTCTGGAGAAAAAAATTATTTCAGTTAGCAGGAATTACCAGGGCGGGATGGATTTTAAATTTTCTGCACACTGGATTTTTTACGACCAGGAATTTGGAACCGAAACCGAACCGGTGGTGCAACCTATTACGCTAAATGCTGCCGATGCCACTCATGGAAGATTTGACGCGGTAGTACTAAATAACCAGGGCCAGATTGTAAAGATTACCGGAAATGCTTCTGCCACTCCGGAAAAACCAACTATAGATCCAGACACTCAAATAGAAGTCACCTTCTTTTTTATTCCTGCGAATGCCGCAGCTCCAGATAGAGTAAGCAATACGCCTATTTATAATGAAGGTGCCGCTCCCGGCTGGACGGTTACAGAAACTACCGGAGGTGCGCGCATCAATCTTGCCAGCGGAGTAGATCCACAAGATGGCACAATCTCTATTGAAGCAACCGGAATTAAAAGGTATGATTCGGTCACTTTTACGGCAGATGTTCCTATAGATGCCGGGGAAATTAGAGAACTGCCCTTTTTCTTTAAGAATAAAGTAGCTTATGGAGGAACTAACCCTTTAAGTTTTACGATCTACGGAAAAACATCCAGCGGGGAAAGTGTAGGATATTTTCTAGGGAATTTACAGGCGTTTGGTTATGATCTGGATGATACGAGCACGTACCAGGATCTTTCCATTCCCATAGATAAACCAACACTTATTTTTATAACTGGCTTTAAAATCCAGTATGTAGGCTTAGACAGTGCAAATTTTGGTTTCTTCCTGGATAATATTCGCTATACCAAGGGAGATTATATACGCGCTGAAGATTTTATCTCCAGGGAAGAATATGATCTAAAGGTAGCGGAGTTGGAGTCTGCACTTGCCAGTAATTTACAATCTGCAAAGGATCATGCAGATCAAAAAGATGCTCCAGTAATTGTGGATATCTCCAGAGAATTAACTGCGGCAGATATTGATAAAATATTATTTGTGATCGCATCTGTGACTTTAACCTGGCCATCTCCTGGAATTTCAAATTTTAGAGCGAATCTCGAATGCAACGCAGGAGGAGCTGCAGTGATCGCAGATCAGGCTCAAACTCCTGGAGAGGATCTGGATGCTCCAAACGGATCAGATATCGAGGCCGATGGATCTGCATATTTATTTATTGAGCCAGTGAATGGAAAATTAAGGATCTCGAAATAATGAGCAGGACAAATTTTAATTTTTCAAAAAGGCAGAAATTACAAGGAGAGCCAGTACAATTTATAGAAGAAAGTAAATTCTCTATCGGAGCAGTTTATTCTTTATTTATGCCTGATTCTGGGGATGCAATTTTCCATATACATTTAACCAATTATAATCTTTATAAAAATACTCTTCCTAAGCCTTTTGATTTATCAAGCTCAATCACAAGCACGTCCGGATCACTCAGTCCTACTACTTTTCAGACTTCATTATTTTTTAAACCTGATGGCACTAGATTTTTTTATGGCACAGATGCTCAAAAAAGGATATACAGCTGGGATCTAGCAACGCCCTGGGATGTTACAACTAGAACAGGCACAAGAAAAAACAGCCCTATGACTTTTCCTTTTATTCATGGTTTATATTTTTCTCAGGATGGATTAAATTGCGTTATAGCAGATGGAAGTAATGGAATTAGAAAGTGCGAGCTTTCAACAGCTTGGGATATAACAAAAATAAATTCTGGAACTATAATTTACAATGCTCCCGACTACTTGGATGGAATTTCTTTTTATGATAGCGGTAAAAAGTTTATTTATTCCACTAGGGATGGCGCGAAATTAGAACTATTTGAAGTATCAAATCCTTACGATTTTACAACAATAGTCAAAAGCTACACATTTACAGACGCTGTAAATTTTGCATCTGGAGGTCTTGGGATGTCAGCAACTAGCGATGGTAAAAAAATAATCTCCGGGAGAGGAACGTCAAAAATCGTATTACTGAATAATAATTTTTAAAACATGATAGTAAGAAGCAAAATACATCTTTTATACGATGCTTTAGAAAGCAAAAAAGGAATAATAAGCCCGGAGATCCAATCGATTAAAAGAAATATTAAATCTGGAAATTACGAGATCGAGATTTTTGATCGATTAAAAGTGGAGAGGCAAGATCCAGCTCCAGGATCTCCGATTTTTATTTATCAATTTTTGAGAAAGCGAGTTAAAACTTATAGTCCTGCACAGATCTCTCAGCTTTTCGATTTATTTGGATCCAATATTATCAAAGGAGAGAATGATTTCGATCCTAAATTTATAGGCACTTTGCCAGAGGCTTTGTTATTCACCAGCAACACTACTTCCATATATGGCAGCCTGGCCAAAACTCCGGAGGAGATTTTAAACGGAGCAGCTGGAGCTTTCGAGCTCATCGATGAAAGCCTGGAAATCCAGCCGGATCCAGATCCTGCGGTTCCGTAATTTCCTGTCCTTTTCTACCCTACTCTAAAAAAGCACTTTTGTTAATACACTGAAAGTGCTTTTTTTATGAGATTGATTTCCTTCCTTAAAAACCTGTTTACCAGCACCAATGATTTCTTTATGCAGGATGATCATTTGATCTTCCAGGCTAAAAGAGATATGGATGTGATGCTGCAGCTCTGGCAATATGAGATTAGCGAACGCGGTCCCTATAACCAGGCTTTTGATTATTTCTTAAGAAACCCAAAACATTTTAACGGCGCCAGCATGACTGAAGAGTTATGTGATATTCCGTGGCTGGACCTGGACGCCATGCTGCACGATTATTTATATGTAGGTCTCAACGCTTCAGCTAGCCTTAAAATGACGTGGCGCGCAGATAAATTACTGAGACAGGAAATGCGTAGACGTGGGAAAAGCAGCTGGAATACCGGGTATAGGTTTGCTATGCTTACCCTTAAAACCCCATTCTTCCTGGCGTGGGCATACCTGGTAAAAGGTAGAAGAATAAGCGATTCACAAAAAAGAGATCTTAAAATAATTTTTGCACTTCTGGAAAAGGAAGATTCCCGTAAATGGCACGAAAAATACAAAGGTGAAATTACCTGGGCGATCATTATCATAGCATTTATTTCCGGCTATCTCTACAGAACAGACTTTTTAAATCAACTGTTGCCATGGTAAAGTTCTTCCTGTCCATATTCCTGCTTTTAAGCCTAAGCGTTCATAGCCAGAAAACCGAGGGGTTAATTACCAATTACCCGGAGGTTGTACTTCCTGCCATTCTAGAATTTAACGATGATGCAAATCGTAACGGCTTCAATTCTAAATACTTTTTAGATAAAGACCTAAGAGGCATACTGATACTTCCTAAAAGCGAATTAAATAATTACTGTGAAAGCGACAATCCATATAGGGCTGCCAGCATCTGTACAGTATACAACCCACAAAAAAAACGGTATGAAGTAATCATCGTCTTTTCAGAAATAGTATTGAAGCATCCTTCAATTTTTAAAATGCTTTTATACCATGAGCTTTTTCATTTTTTCGGTCTTGAGCATGAAACCTTAGGACTTATGAGTGGCGATCCTATTCGTATACAAGATTTCACTATTCAGGAAATAGACTCAAATTTTAAAAAAGTAAAAACCATCCCACCTAAAAATTATTTCAAAACAATTCTAAAATGAAATTACTAATGCTATTAATGGCTGTATGCTTCAGCCTTCAAGTGGTAGGTCAGGAACGCTATCATAACATCGATTTGAGAGTCCGAAAAATATATGGTCAAGAAACTTACCTGGAAGGTTCTGGACGAAGCTATTTAGTTAAGACCGATGATAAGTTTATTGAGGGCAGAGAATACAGATTTATCCTAATTCTTAATTCAAAGCTAGTCGAAGAACTAGAATGTTCAGGTTGCAGTCCAACATACCCAGCACAAGTTTTTGGTTTTAGAGATAGTGATCGACAAAATAAGTTCGATCTGATACATCTCATGGAAGCCTTTGAAAATTATAAAAAAGAAAAAAACCAATGATATCAACTCAATTGCCCTTAATGACGGTGCTGAAATTCAAAAACTCTAAGAATGTTTAACGAAAAAATTCTGCAGGCACTGTATGCGGTATTCTTCTTAACCGGTACCATCATTACCTGGTTTTTAGGTTTAGATGATGGAACGCGAAAATTTCTCATTCTGGGAGTAGTAGGTCCTGTGATCTCTATGCTTATGAGAAACCTTTTTGATGCCAGCGTTACCAAAAAAGAAGTACTGGCCACCTACGTGCTTGCCTGCATCATGGTATGGTTTGGTTACGAAATTCACTTGCAATATCAATACGCCACCGTGTTATGCTTAATTGGCTCCTTTGCCTTTGGCATATTTAGCCTGGAGATCATTAAAAACCTGAGAAGAAACATTCCAAAACTTATAGATGGTATTACTGATAGTGCCGGGGGTGCTTTCAAGAAGTTCGCAGATAATCTCGCTGATTGGTTCTCTAATCGCTCTAAAAACAATAAGAAATGAGATTTTTCGAGTACAACAGCTGGTGGTGGGACCTGCCAAACTATTTTCATGATCTGGCCTTTACAATTCTTATGGCCGCATACATGCACATGACCTACGGATTTTTCCTGTATTGGTCCCGTTTGAGATTCCCGGTCAAAGCATACTTCCTTCTTAGAACAGCAATTTACCTGTTTTATATCATGGCAAAATCTGAAGATTCTCAGTTAGGTATGATGGATCTCTTTTTTCCCATTTACATCCTGGCATACATCGACGGACTTATCATTTTAAACGGCGCAGGATTTTACCGCTGCAGAGAAATTATAAAAGCATTTATCAAAATATTTAAATTCAAATGAAACGATTACTACTAGAAAGAATTAGCGATGACGGTGTGCAAACCCTGGGCCGGCTTTTCGTCCTGGACAATGACGATATGAGCGAATGGGATTGTGATACGCTGGAGCTGCCCTGGAAAAGAAATTTACAGAATGTTAGCTGTATTCCTCCGGGAACCTACACCGTAAAGAAAAGAACTTCAGCAAAATTTAAAAACCACTTTCACATTACAGGCGTTGAAGGCCGGGCGTATATTCTTATTCATGCCGGTAATTACTATACAGAGATTCGTGGTTGCGTGATGGTAGGAATGGGATTAAAAGAGAAGAACGGCGATGGCAGGATGGATCTCCATGATTCCAGAACAGCTCTTGGAAAATTGTTGAAACAATGCCCAGATGAATTCGAGCTGGAGATCATTAATGGTTTTGCAATAAAAAATTGAGTAACGAACTCCGGAATATAGAAAGGCGCTTGAAGTTTTTCTGCTTTATGGTAGCGACTTCAACATTTGTGCTGCTTTTCTATCTCTGGGCAATGATTAAAATTATGAACCAATCTAAGTTTGAAATCAAGGATCTGCTCTATCTCATCATCATTGCAGTGGCGGCCTTTTTTATTTACCAGTTGCATTCAGAATTAAGCGGAACCAATAAGGCACTAGAGACTCTGGATAAAAGCCTGGAAGAGCAAAAACTTAAAAATGAAGCCGAGATCCGGAAGATCGACAAAAGCGTGGATAGTTTAAGAGATGCTTCAGAAAAAGATATTCTTACCGCCGAGAAGTTTCAGCAGGAAAAAGAACAACTTAAAAACGATGCTTATGAAAATGCTCCTTATCACATTAATGATGCTGACAGCCTTGCCAGTCTTATCACAAGGCGCGCAAAAGAAAATAGATAGTTCCCGCCTGGATATGGAAACGCTACAGTACGTAGAATCTGAATTCAGGAAATGCGATCGCATTAAAGCGCAATCTATCAAAGATGGGTTAACCATGGCAAGCCAGTGGGCTGCGATCGATAAATTAAAGTCGGTCGTAAGCGAATTGGAACTAAAGGATTATCTACGCCAGAATAACGCCCAGATAGCCGCTGTAAGATTGGAAGCAGAAGAGAAAAAGAAACAACCCTGGTGGAAAACCGCGTTGTATATATTGACAGCGCTAATGACGGGCTATGGTATTGGCTCAGCTGCTAATTAAGATTTTACTTGGATTACTTAACATAATATTATAATTTCGTTTAACCCTACTACTAACCCTCTGTGAGTAAACAACTAATCCCCTTCCCTTTTCCGAAATACTTAGCTGAATTTCTATTTTCTCAAATGAAATCTCAGCCTTTAGAGATAGCAGATAGTGGAGATAAAGTCAAAGCACTACACGTGAATCAAAAGAATAGTTTTGGTAAATTGATCTATAGTAGATTAAAAGAATCCAATAGACCCGCCTTTGAAAAGGATGGCTACACGCTTTATATATCTGTTTCAGATCACGCACGCCGAAGAAATAAAACTGCATTAGACGGAAGATCCAGATTCTTGAGTTTAGATGAAGATGAAATAGAAGAAATTATCGCTGTCTTTAAAGACTGGTTTTCGACAAATCTTTATCATTTTATTTTAGCTGCAGAAGTGACCCATAAAATGAATGGCAAAAACAAAGGGGCTATTCACTTCGCAATCAACAAATTCATGGAATTATACAATATTTCCGACTCAAAAACTAAATTCGCCACCTTTGTCAAGTTCTATCAAAGAGAAACAGAGGCGAAACGCCAGCAATTACAACGCATGACGTAATTTTGAGACACTTTGTCCTGTTGTTTTCGACCTTTTTGAGATCAAAAATGGAATAATTTCCTAAATATTCTAAGAATACTTAGAAGTCTTTAAAACCCGCTATAACAGGCGGTTTTTTTGTGTCCTTTTCTAAGCATCCCGCTGCTTCTATCATTGTACTTACCAAAATTGTACAATGTTCACAGACACAGAATCTGAAATTTTATCGAGCACTTGGGCGCTATCTGAGCAGCACGCACAGCCATGGCTATTAATGGTTGCACAGATCCTGCAGGGAAAACAAGTTTCCCAAGCCGATCCTAATTTTAAAAAGGAAGTCCGCGGATATATTATTGATCAGGACGGGCAGCCTATAGATCGAAATGAAAATCCCAACACACCTATCAACAGTATTGGAGTCATTGAGATTTCCGGTCCTATGGTTAAAAAAGGAAGCTGGTATCGATGGGGCGCTGAAGAATTAGTGAGAATCGCGGAATACTTTGAAAGAGATCCTAATATCATTGGTCACATCTGGTTACTGGATTCTGGCGGCGGCTCTGTAAACGCCATTGCTCCATTCAGAGAATTTCAGAAGAAAAAAACAAAACCACTTATCGGCCTTGCCGATATGTGTGCCAGCGCAAACCTATATGCAGGCGTTGGATGTGACAAGTTAGTTGCCCGCAATAACATCTCTTCCATGTTTGGAAGTATTGGTGTGATGGCAACCCTAATCGACTACACCGAATATTTAAAGGCAATGGGAATTAAAGAGCGATTAATCTACGCTTCCCAGAGTTCCTTTAAACATAAAAGCTACAACGAAGCCCTAAAAGGTAAAGATGGAGCATTTAAGAAAGAGCACCTGAATCCGCTGGCGATTCAATTCCAGGAGTTCGTCAAATCACAACGCCCAAAATTAAAGACAGACGTAGAGGGAATCCTCGAGGGTAAAATGTTCTATGCTGAAGAAGCACAGGAAATTGGTTTGATAGACGGGATCATGGATTTTGAAGAGGCTGTGGAAGAGGTCAAATTCCTCTCACAAGTGAGAACCTACATGAATAATTAACCCAAAACAAGAAAAATGAAAAATTTAAAAGTGTTTTTCCCTTTCCTGATGGCCTTCTTTAATATCGATGCGAAGACATTAATGGATAACAAGGAAAAACTTGAATTGAGTGACGAGCAGAAAGCCGAATTTGATGCGAAAGCAGGTAAAGAAGGATTTTCTGAAAAGTACCTGAAAGACTTTAACACCGAGATTGGTGCTGAAGAAGAGCAGGAAGAAGACGATGCAGAGATCCAGGCACTTGCTGCCAAGTATATGAGTGAAGACTCTGACGGTGGTGAAGGCGAGGAAGAGGAGGAAGAAGGAGCAGGTGCTCCAGACGAATCTAAGTCTGCAAAAGCCCCGGCAAAAACTGCTGGTGGACAATCAAAGAAATTATTAACCACCATGGATTCCAGAATTAAGAAACTGGAAGCCGAAAAGAAGATGCTGGCTGGAATTCCTGAAGGAGACGAGTCGGTTGAAACTATCAAAGCATCTCATATGAAGAACGCGAATATTAGACACAGCAAAACGCATTTGTTTGCTCAGGACCATTCCTATAATGCCTTTGAAGGTCGCCCTTGGAACGAAGCTGCGAGACAGGCGCTTGGAGGACATCAAATCACTGCGGAAACTAACTGGACTGAGACAGCGAATATTGATAAGCTGAACTCAGACATCCAGGCATATTTCCGTAAGGAAGATCAAAGAATTCACGATACCATGCTGGATGGTTTGGAAATGAAGAAATACGTAGAGTTAATCTCCGGAGTTTCTGATGAGTACATCCATACACAAATCGTAACCGGTGAGATCACGCAGTCTCTGAAATCTAAATTCTTACCGAAAAACAAAGTGAAATTTGTTGCTGAGAAAGGAAAAGTAAGAGACATCCAGATCGATATGCTTTTTAAAGGATACCAACTTAAGAAACTGGAAAAATCCTACCTGAAGCACATAGCATCCCTTGGAATCACAGATTCAGATCCTCACAAAATGACGTATGTATACTACGTGGTTGGTAAGATCATGGAACGTGCGCGTAAAGAAGATAAGATCGTAATGGGTCGTGGAGTCTACTTCAAGGATGAAGAGAGAGATACACCTGCTAGCTTTATGAATAACTTTTCTGGATTCTTGAAACTATATCTTGACGCTAGAGGAGTTAAGTTCCGTCCATTCAAAATGGGTAAACCTACGAAGCTAAACGTTCATGATTATGTAAAGAAAATGTGTGAGAACTTACCATATGATGTAAGTATTCTTCCAGATCTTCAATTCGTGTTATCTCCTTCCTGGAAAAGAGCTTACAATGATTCAAGAAGAACTATTTACGGTGGAAATACCGATTATAAAGGTGATACAGATACTGTAGACGATTTCTCTAACATTGAACTGGTTACTTATGATCAGATGGAAGGTGAAGATTTTATGTACATCACTACCAAGGATAATGAATATGCGTTAACTGATAAGCCTGACGAAGATGGATTTATCCAGTTTAGAAAAGGTGGATCAGATCCAAGAGATATCCAGGCTTATGGAGATTACAAACTTTCCGCTTATGTGGCCATGTTTGGGCGCAAGCAATACGACTTGCCAGAAAATAGCTATGAGAACCAGTTGGTATTTTCTAACGATGTGGAGCTTTTAACTAATACATATGTGCCGGTACCGGCTAACGAGTCTGTTCCATCACTTGCAGATCACCAGAGCATCGTAGTGGGCGCTAATAACACCGAGGCTACAGATATTACCAATTTCGCAGATGCGACTCCAGGAGAGCGTATTTACATCTTAGGTAATGCAGATAACCTGAAGTCTACCGTGAAGAACAATGCGAACATCATCCTTGAGGCTGGTGACTTCGTAGCGAGCAATGGAAGCCTTTTAGTGCTTCAGGCACTTGATGGTGGAAAATTCATCGAGATTGAAAGAAAAATGGTTGGAGCTGAAGAAGAAGAGCAGCAAGTTGTATTAGCAGCAAATGCTACTACAGCTAATGCTGAAGAAGGTAACAGCTTTGTGACCAGTGCAAACACACAAGCTACTGCACTTACTACTATTGAAGGTGCAGTTCCAGGTGAACGATATACCATCACCGGTGGATCTAATGATAATGCGACTACAATTGCTAACGGAGGAAACTTCTTCCTTTCTGCAGACATCGCTCTTACTACAGGTAAATTCTTAACAGTAGAACTTATCGGTGGCAAATTCAGAGAGATTGCCCGAGGATAATTTAACAGCCGATCTCATACTCTGGGATCGGCTTTAATTCACTTAAATAAAACTTAGATTATGAGTTATGTAAAAATAAATGTTCTTAAGTCAGCGCTTGGTGGAGCTATTGGTGCTTCCGAGGGTAAAGACAATCACATAGTAATATGGGATTGGGATGATGTAAAGAATGCTCCAGGTAGAGATTCCAAAAAAATCAAGATGCCGGGACAGTTTCTTTTCAAAGAAAATAAGTATGCAATTTTAATGTATGCTACTTCCACCACTATCGATCTTCCAAGGTCTAGTGATGGTGAGGAAGATAATATTAGTGTTACATCACTTCCACAATTTAGATACCCAGGATCTCCTTTAGAAATAGAAGAATTCTTCGCTAACTGGACCGGTAGATCAATAGGTGTGGCTGTAAAAGTAGGAAGCTGTGATGGTGGAGAAGCTTTTTACCGTGTATTCGGTACTAAGTGTAAACCATTATCACTGATGTTTGAAGGTCAAAACAACAACGACGGGACATCAGACCTGGTTAAATTTCAACAGTTTGGTAAATCTAACCTTCTACCAGGTAGATACTACGGAACCTTCACCTTTGACGAGGCAGAACTGGTTGATCAGGATACTGCGACTCCAGATGTATTGGCGGGAAGTGGTGAATACCAACTTCAGGCGAACACAGTGCCTACAGCGATTACAGCATTGTCTAATCCTGTTCACGGTGGTGTTTATACACTTATTGGAAGCGGTGGAGCGAATGCTTCTACGATTGCTGCTGCAGAAGAGAAGATCTTCCTGCTTGGCGGAGTAGACTGGACAGCAGATGCAGGCGCCAGGATCACCCTTAAAGCTTACGAACATACCGAAGGCTCATTTATATTCTTAGAGCAAGCCAGAAGTATCTAAAATAGTTTGTTAGATTAGTTAGTTAGAAACCGCCCTGCATTTTGTAGGGCGGTTTTTTTTATATTTGGGTATGAGTTTAGTTGCAAAATATATTGAAGAAATCGTGGATCATTGCAAAAAATATGGATATGATCCTGGACATTCATTCTCTATTCCTTCGAAACAGAAGAAAGAAATTATTGAAATACTAGATGCTAGAGGTTATCATTCTCAAATTTATTCTGAATGGAATGGCTTGTGTAAAATGTTTGTTGCCGATAAAAAGTTAATGAAAAAATTAAAAAAAACCGGCTGTGATTTTTATGCAGAAATTTCTGATTTTAAAATGGATCAATTTAATAACCCAATAGAAACATCTTTTCTCACAGATGAAATTATACAAAGACTAGCAACTACTTCAAGAGCTGCCAGACGCAGAGAAACTTATCCGCAGGTAAATATAACTGGGAGCGCTTCTGGTATCAAGGGAGTGATAGATGCAAAGCGAAGTGAATGGTTACGTAAAGCTCAAAATGCACCATTGGTGGATGTGGATAAACTCACTACAGAAAATGCTGAAATCCTGGGGAATATTCAATTTATTTCTATGCATTTGGATTTTGAGGAACTTGAAAAAGCTTACTATAAACTTCCCGAAGATTTCAAACCCACTAAACTATTGCTCAACCCGGTTAATCGCGGAAAATTTGAAACTTATAAAGGAATTGAGATAGAATATAAAGAAGCTATCAAAGAAAATAAATTCCTATTTGTGTAACAGCCGGTAACAGCTGTCCTTTTACCCCTTGTTACCTGTTCCTAAGTTTGATAAAATCAATAATTAAACTTTGGAACCATGACTTCACAACAAAATGAAGTTGTAGATTTTATCAAGCACGACCGTACTTTAAGCGGCGCACGTAAAATTTACAACACGCTCCCTAACAGATCCAGATCTTTTCATCACCAGCTTAACGGGATGACCAGTACACCGGCAAACCTGGAACGAGCGATTTATCAACTATGCAGAGCTGCAGGAATAGACCAGCGAAAAATGAACGCTTTACTGCAAAGCCCGGTAGTTAAAAAAGAAGAGACTCCAGAAAGAGGTGTTGTAATTTTAGGAGCTGGCAGTTCCGGAGTAGTTTCCCTGGCAGCACGCGTGATGACCTTTTCCGCAGATACTGCAGAGTGGCCAGATATCCAATCATTGGCTGCAGATATTGCCGAAGCTAAAGACAGAAAAGCAGAGGGCCGCGATAAACCTTCACTTATTGCTTTTATCCAGGAAGAACGTGCACAGTTAATTGCTGAAGAAGCCAAGGAAGTTCCCATCAACGTAAAAAAATCTATCAAGCTTAGAGAGCAATTTCCTTTCATTAAAAAGAAAGACTGCCCAGATGTATTAAAAGTGCTGGTAAACGATCTTATAAGCGCTTACGATGCCTATAAAGAAGGCCGTGAGAAGTTATGGGCGAGTATGAGCGAAGAGGAAGAAAAGATTCTGGCTCAGGAAATCGTAGATAATTTTATCGAAAACAAACAGGCTTATGATGAGCTGGAGCATTTTCACAAAAACGGAACGCTGCTCGGCGAACATCCAATTTTTAGAGAAGCTGAGATCAAGGCCGAGCTGGAGAAACTGGACGGTGAAGAGCTTAGAAAAAGATACCAGGCACTACGCACCAACGTTTCCAGGAATGAATCTAAAGCTGAAAAGGCTGAAGACGTAGAAAAGAAAGCAGAATATACTGAAAAGGCTGCAGACTATGCGTGGCAGCGTGATTATGTTTCAGAACTTCTGAAATCTAAAAAATAATGCCATCTAATGCTGAAATAATAGCAGCTCTTGATGAGCAGACGCTTATTCATATTGAGAAGCTTGCAGGCGGTAATATGGCCCCCAACATGATCGCCCGCAGGCTTTCTATTCCCATTAAAGACTTTATGCGCATTTGGCGCGAAGAAGATTCTGCCATACGTGAAGCTTATGAACGTGGCAGGTTAGAATTGGATGAAATCAAAGCAGACAGTCTTAAGGTACAGATGGAAACTGGCAACGTGACAGCGGTACAAATTCACGATAACCAATCCCGAGTAGCCGAATTTGAGGCTGCCAAAAGAGACATTTTCGAGCTTGACTAAAAAAATGGAACAGATCATTGAAACAATTGAGGAACTCGATAAAATCGAGGAAGGTGATCATTTTAGCCTTTTAGAAGAATGGATTGAAGGTGGTACCGATAAGCTGCCCGAAGAAATGCTCATCTACTTAAAGCAACTGGAATTAATTCGTGGGTTCTTTTATGCTGGCGATATTAATCCCAGGAAGATCACTCGAAAGTTACAATTACATTATCCAGATCTAAGCATCAAGCAATGCAGAACCCGCATTGATGATGCCCGGGTTTACTTCTATTTGAATGAAGAAATAAAAAAAGATTTCTACAGGCGTATTCATTATGAACAGCAAATGCAAATGTACAAGGTGACTAAAACCACTGCCAAAACGCATGCTGAAATGAAGATTGCCAGTGATATACTTAAAGAAGCCGGAAAGCTTATTGAACTGGATAAGCCCGATAAAGAAACGCTACCGGAAGAATTCTTCATTAAACCAAACCGCTTCTTCTCTCTTAAACCTTCAGATATTGGGCTGCCCGATGATATGAATCGTAACGAAGTAGGAAACTGGCTGGATAAGCTTCAAATAGCCGAAACAGAAAAATTCAGGCTTAAGCAGGATTTAGGTTCAGAACCAAGACAAATATTCGATTACGATGGCGAAGAGGACGATCACAGCGGAGAATGACCAGGTATCTGTAGCTTACATGAACTGGCTCCAGCAGCTGGTGCTTATGGTAGGTCCTAAAAATGCCGCTATCATCGCCGCTCGTGCGATGGGAAAAACCACGGGTATTCTCGCCCCCAGGATTCAGGATGTTAGTTATGATATGCCCGGCTGTTATATGGCTATTTCCGGGGATACTTTTATGAACCTTCGCAAGAATGTGGTTCCGTCGCTTATGGACGGTTGGAAGATTCACGGCTGGCATGAAGATCATCACTACGTGGTAAACAAAAGACCTCCAAAAACCTTTGGGAAACCGTACAAAGCTCCTATAGAATATAAACATAGTATTACAGATTTTCTGGGAACACACTATAAGATGATAAGCCAGGACCGCCCTTCGGGGGGTGCCGGGGACTCCTATCAGCATATTGTTGGGGATGAAGTAAAGTATCAATCTAAAAAGAAAATAAGTAAGCTTACTCCTGCGAAACGTGGTGGTGAGTTAAAGTTTAGAAAATCGGTTTATTATGGTGGTGTCACCTTCACTACCGATATGCCTAATGTGAATCACGGTGAACATGACTGGATCCTGGACATGGAAAAGAACATGGATAAGGCTCAAATAAAGCGAATTATTTATGCCGCTTTTATTCTGAACGAAATACGCGCTGAAGTTTTCCATGCAGAGCAGGAAGGAAATCGTTCCAAGATTGAAAAAGCAAAACGAAAGTTTAAGCGTTGGGAAGATCGCTGGATCTCCCAGCGAAAAAACAGCACCTTCTTTTATATCGCATCCAGTTTAGTAAACCTCGATTTCTTAGGATTTGAATATTTGTTAGAACAGTTTGATGAGCTTGATTTTTCAGAATTATGTTCTGCTATATTTTCCATTCAACCCAAAATGGAAAAATCTAAAATGTTCTACCCGGCTTTGTCCGAGAATTTATTTAATAAAGACGGCTGGGACTACAGCAAACTGGATAACGACACCGACTGGACGCAAGAATACCAGGAAAGTTCCTTAGATTTAAAATACATCGATCACCGTGCACCCATTGAAGCTGGAATGGATACAGGAGGAATGTGTTCGCTTGTAACAGGACAGGAACAGGGAAATAAGATTAGAGCTTTAAAAGAATTTTATACCGTTGGAACAGACTTCTTGATTGAACTCGGAAAACAATTTCGTGATTTTTACAGGCATCATAAAGAAAAGCATTTGGAGTTGTGGCCAGATCGTGCAGCCTTCGCTTATAAAAAACAGGGAGAAGATCACGCCAGTAAGTTTAAGAAAGCGATTGAATATGATGAGTTTGGAAATTCTACCGGCTGGACAGTTACGATTATGAACGAAAATCAGGAAACGATTTACCACTGGCAGGAATATGAACTTGCTTTAGCATTTATGACCAGGTCGAATCCAGACCTTCCAGAGTTACTAATTGATGGGAATACCTGTAAATGTTTAAAATCATCGATGGAGCTGGCAGAGAAAATTATTAAAACCTCAAAAACTGGATCTAAGACAGTTCACAAAAATAAAAGTTCAGAAAAACTGCCGGAAAAAGACCTTCCAATGAAGTCTACCAACATGAGTGATGCCTTCAAGTATTTCATGTGCAGGCCGAAGTTTTTGGAAAAAATAGGTGGTAACACGGTAAGATTCACCGGAATGCCAGGTGCACACTAACAAGTTTTCCCTTGAAAAGTTCAAGTTTTCGCAACTATTTCCCTGAGGCAAATGGTTAAATAGCTGAAAATCAGCGAATCGACCCTATGCCCTATTTTTAATTTTCAATTCGTCTCACAGTTCTGCCCGCCACGCTCAGACCTCTAAACGTAATTACACTTTGTTACCTTTTTTAGAGATATGATTGGGTGTCCTTTTGCTGCCGCTTTCGCTTCGGTAATATTGAGACAATGAATACAACTACCTACACACTTGAAGAGGCTATTACGCTAATGAGGAATTGCTCTAAGCTTAGTAAGCCATTCAGTATCTACTATGCTAAGCTTGGAGGTGGCAAGAAGCGCATCGTTAACGCAAGCCTTCGGCCCATGGCATCAACCAAAGATGATCGCAATGCGAAGTACAAACTTCAGCTAAGAGACAATGATAATCATGTAAACAGGAGTTGTTACATCCCTTTGCTAATGGAGGTGAATGGGATAGAAGTCAAATTGAAATAAGATGGGACACAGATTACCTTCAGGAAAAGAATATTTAGGTGTAGCAGATGGCAAGGCTCATTACTTCGAGATAGCAGGCCGAGAGGCAACTGGATCTAACGCATCCAATTCTAAGGAAGAATTCAGCCGGTGGAATGAGAACCCATTAAGATTGGGAGACTACCAAGTAATACCCTTCGGCACCAACAATGATATACCAGATGAAGTCCAAGAAACTATATTCCCTAATCACCTTGCTCCTACAATACTTGATCGTAAGTCTAACTTAGCCTTTGGTCAGGGGCCTTACCTGTACAGGTTCAAGCCGGACGGAAGCCAGGCAACCCGAGATCCAATAGAAGATGCGGCAATTACCCAATGGCTGGATGATATCGATGTAGAGATACTTTCCTTTCAACGGTCTGTGGAATATTATTACATAGATAACGTGTTTACGAAGATTCGTAATCTTAGAGGCTCCAGGCTTGGAATGAATAAGATGGCGCCGGTACTGGAAGAAATGACTTCCAAGAGATGCAGACTGGCTTATAGAAAAGGAGCGAGATCTAAGAAACCCACGCATGTGGTGGTGGGAGACTGGAAGAATTCCTCTAACCAGGCAGACTTTGAAGTATATCCACTTTGGGATCGTAAGAACCCCACTAAATATCCAATATCTATTCATTACACAAACTCCAAAAGTTTTGGAATGGAAGATTATGCGTTACCAAAAGCATATGGAACTCTCAACTGGATAAAGAGATCTACTGCAGCTCCACGTATTATTGAAGCTTTTACAAATAACTCTCTAAATATTCGCTTTCATATAACGTCACCTCAGAAATTCTGGTCTGATAAGGAACAGGAATTAAAAAATAAGTGTAAAAACACTCAGGGACTTACTTATAGCCCCAAAATGCTAGAGGATCTAGAAGAGCAAATCTTTGATAGCTTATCTCAGGTACTTTCCGGAATCGATAACGTGGGCAAGTTCTGGCACAACAAAACCGTAACCACAATGATAGGTAATACCCCAGTTGAAGAAGGCTGGAAAATCACACCTATTAAGCAGGAAGTAAAAGAATATGTAGAAGCCCAGATCAAGGTAGCAGATAAGTCCGATTTTGCCGTACAGGCCGGTCTATCGCTTCATGCTTCCCTTGCTAATGTTGGTGCAGACGGAAAGTCCGATTCAGGCTCTGAACAGCTTTACGCTTACCAGATCCACCAGTTAACTGGAATACCTGTCGCAGAGCTTTTTATCTGCAAGGTCTTTAACGATGTGATCAAGGCATATTTTAAAACCGACATCAAACTTGGATTCTACCAGATTTCAGCACAAAGAGAACAGGACACTTCAGAATCTAGCCGAACAAAAAACCAATCTGCCATTAAACCTAAAAAAGCCGAATGAAACTACTTTTTAATAAAGCAGACCAGGGACAGGAAGAAATTAAGGAGCTTTTAGGCTTCATTAATAGAGATCTCAAATACAAAAATCTAGTTTCAGATATCGAGCTGCAAACGCCATTACTTATAGATTTTATAAGTAAGCCGGTGTACGATAAGATAGAAGAATTCTACCAGAGCGAACAAACTGGAGAGAATGCTGAAATCATGAAGGTAGCATTAAAAACTGCGCAGCTGTACATCTTATTACAAGCTTACTTGCAGTATGCTCCTAATGCAGATGTAATGCATACTACCTCCGGTAGAAATGTGCAAATGCCAAATAATTCCAAGATGGCTTGGGACTGGATGCTGAAGAAGGATGAAGTAAATACCGAGCGTAGAAGCTACCGCGCCCTGGACGCTTTAATTCAGGCATTAGATGAAATGGAGCTGGCAGAATGGATCGCCAGCGAAGAATATAAAACCGCTCAGGGTTTATTTATTACCAGAACAAACCAGTTCCAGAAGATCTACCCTATAGAAAATAGCGGGCAATTGTACTATCGTATGGTGCCTTTTATGAGCGATATCGAAGCAGAGACGCTTATCCCTATCCTGGGAGTAGATAAGATCGAGGAGCTAAAGATTGATCTAAATGCAGGCACTTTTACACCAGATGGCCAGCTTATTCTATACTGTCGCAAGATCGTTGGTTTTCATGCAATGTCACGAGCGTTGACTTTACTGCCAGATGAGATGCTGCCTTTCAAGTACAATGTGAAAATGAAAACTGAAGACTTGGAAGCGCTAAGGGAAAGCCGGTCTGCTAAATTCAAGGGAATGGCCGAGGATTTTGAAAAGCTTCTCGAGCAGATCTTTGCGGGGCAGAATGAAGTAGAGTACGAAACAGACCAGCTCTACGGAATAAAGGATGGAAAGAAACATGTAAATCTATGAAATATTACAGTGAAAAGCAGAGAGGAAAACTTCACAATTTAATGCTGAAGCTCGCACTCAGGAAAGCTTTAAAAAGAAAGAGGAGATTTCGTGCATTAAGGAAAAATCCAGTAAGACATGCTGAATATCAAATTGGAGTAAATGTTTTGGGTCAACCAGTTTATGCAATCCATACTATTTGCGAAACACTAAGTAAATATCAAAAACCAGGAATACAAGTAACAAATCAAATTCTAACATCTTATGAACAAACTAAAACTAATTTTTCAAGCCATTAAAGCATTCTTTTACAGTTTAACCCCGCAGGCCCGAAAGGAAAGGCGAGAAGAAAAATACTATGAGGAGGCACTTAAGAATATGCAGGGACCAGAAGCTCTGGAGCTATTTCAAAAAAGAATCCTGCAGCGCGATATCAATGATTTTCTGAATAGAGACAAGAAGATCAGGATTTTACCAGAAACGCAGAAAGTACTGCTGGTAAAAGATAAATTCCGCAAAGATTTAAAATTGCTTAAGCTTACCGTTTGCCCAGAAACTATAAAATTAATTAGCGCATGATGCCATATATAGATTCATTATCTGTTTTTTGGATCTGCTTATGTATTGGCTTTTGCTTTTTATGTATGGCCTTAGGCGGGAAATGGAATAAGTAAATGGGACAGATTCAACAATTTATAGAATACATTTTTAATGCACTCAAGATATGGGTGATCGTGCAACCATGGGAAGCCGGCATTCGGGTTCGTAACGGTAAAAAGATCAAAAAACTAGATAAAGGCATTCACTTTAAACTACCCTATTTTGATAGTGTTTATGTCCAGGAGATCCGCCTTCGTGTAAGAGAATTGCCCATGCAAACACTTACTTCTAAAGATCTTAAAACCATCACACTTAACAGTTCGATTGGTTATTCTATAAGAGATATCGAGAAGCTATACCAAACACTATACAGGCCAGAAATGACCCTTCAAAACATTGCGATGAGTGCCATTGCAGAAGTTGTTTATACAACGAATGCCAGGGACGTAAGTCCGGAGTTATTAGAGAAAAGTGTTTTATCAAAACTCTCTGCAGAAGATTACGGTCTCAACTACGAGTATTTTAAAGTAACAAATTTTGCAGTGGTTAGAACGTACAGGCTTATCCAGGATCAAAGCTGGGTAGATTCTGGATTTTCTTTAAATGAAAAGAAATAACATGCACAGCATTCAATTCGGTAAAATAACCAAAGAATTTCCTGAAGGTATTGCAGAGATGAGCGATGCACAGTATCGCTATTTTTCATTCCTGGAGCTTAATCGCCAGCAAGGTCGTATGGATATGAAAACCCTGGAAACATTGTTTGTCTATTTTGTAATGGATATGGTTCATGCCAGCGAATCTCCAAAATCAGTAGAAAACATCACTCGCCTTCGTGAGTTGGTACGCCCCTATTTTGTAGATCAGGAAAGCAAGAATAAAAAAGAGATCCGGAAAATTGTAGATCTTAATTTTGTGAAGAATCCCCTTCCAGAAATCATCATAGATAAGACTGTTTTATTGGGACCCGATGCTGCCCTGGCTAATTGCAGCTATGAAGAAGTATTTGTACACTGCCAGAATGCGATGATCGATTTTTGTAATACAAATGATCAGACATGCCTTGATGAAATGGTAGCCGTATTGTACAGGCCGGCACGCAAGAATAAACGCCCAAAATTTTCTTCGGAAGATTTAGAAGAAAGAATCCAGCTGGTAAGCAAATTACCACCAGAAGTGAAATTTGGAGTTTTTATGTTTTTCTCCAGCTGCCACAAATTCATTACCACTGCAGATGCACTTACATTAAAAGGCGGAATTGAGGTAAACATTGCCCAGCTTTTCAAACCTTCTAAGAAAAAAGCAAAAGGCGTGGGACCTGTGGGTGTCATTTGGGACCTCGCAGAAAGTAATGTTTTCGGGAATGCAGAAGACACTGGAAAAGTAAATGTGTACGATGTACTCGTGCGCATGGTGCAGTTGCATGAAAAAGCAGAAGAATTAAAGAAAAAAGATGATCACAGAAGCAAAACTTAGCAGGATCCAGGAAATGGCAAAAGCCGATAATCCTGAAATTAAACATAACATCACTTTAGTAACAGATGAAGATGTTGCGATCTTCACCAGGGATATGCCTGGCGATGAATTAGTTCTTTTTGGAGTTTTACCGTCTTTTGGTTTAGACTTTAAGAACCTGGATGAGTTTAAGCATAAGAATAAAATGATTTTCTTCTTAATGTACAAACATGACATTAACGAGGGGTATGATGCATACCGCAAGCTTTATAATGATACTGCAGCACACGTGCTCCGGTTCGAAAAGTGGTTGTTTGAACAAAGCGAAAAGTTTCAGGGTGATTGCCTTTTTAAGGATATAGATTTTAGAACTTTTGATGCAGATCCCGTTAGTAACTACAAAGGCTTTTATGGGTATATGATGCATTTCGATTTAAAGACAAAATAATATGGGACCTAATAAAATAAATGAAGATTCTTTTAAAGTTCATGAGTTTTATAGATATGAAAATACAGAACCAACCAGAGCTGAAAGAAGAAAACTCGAGAGACAAGAGAATAAAAATCGATTCAAAAAACAATGAAAATAATACACCTTAATACCAACATACAGATTCGTTCACCGGGTCCTACTTCCCCACGAACGTCTGTCATACGTCCCTTCGGGGACGTTTTTTATTATATATTAGTAATTCAATTAATACTGTACTATGGGAATATTCAACCGAAAATCTAAAATAAACAAAGGTTATCAGGAACTATTAATGGAAGCGCCAAGCATTCCAGACAGTACTTTTTTATTGGAAGATGAAGAAACAAATTCATCTAACCAGAAATTAAAAAATTACTTTAAAAAAACCGATGAACTATATTTCTGGTATTTCGATGAAATGGTATTAAAAGATTTTGAAGGCATACCAAATAAAAACTTCATCTTTCATAAAAGAAAAATTAATTCGGTGAAAAATCTGAAGGATATCGTCAACCAATTTTACAATCATTATGGTATTGATGATAATGGAGCCGGTATGTTTGATAAGCAGGATACAATTGATATCAAAGAAGGTTATTGGAGCGGAAGAACTTACACAGATTCTAAACATAAACATCCGGCATTATTTTCATACGATAAAAACGAAGGATTGGATCTCACCATTTTCTATACTGGATAAAATCTTCAACATTCCTAAGAACCGCCAAAGTGCGGTTTTTTTTATGTCTTCACTTAACCTTCTAGTGTGTCCTTTTAGGAGCGCATCCGCGTTCCTAAACTTGTATTATGAATGGCATAGAAACGCTTCAGTCGCGTAATGGCGACAACCTGATTAAAAAAGCATTTATAGAAAAGGTTCTCAACGAGGAAGCCGAAAATATGAAAAATGCTCAGGATCGAATTTTATCAAATTTAACTTCCACCCAGAAGATAGATTTAATTGAGTTCTCCAGAAAATATACGGTCACAGACGCTACACTTCATCATGAACATCATATACAACAGCGTTTTATAGATATGAAACGTACCAGATACGGAAAGCAGAAGCCTGTTAAAATTCATAACTCCATTATCTACGGCCATTTCAACAATATCATTTTCAAGTTAAAATATAACCTCACTGAACAAATTCGGGCACAGTTAGGTAAAGACCTAAATATTGAGCTTTATGGGTAAGAGAATTACAGATGAGAATTTAAATCTTAATATGACGATTAATGGAGGTGATAAGAGTATGAAAGCTCTTGGAGACCTTCAATCTTCCTACAGGAAATTAAAAAACGAAGAGGAGGATTTGCGAAAAGCAAAACAAAAATTAATTGCAGAAGGTAAGAAGGAATCTGATGCTTACGATCAAATCAGGAAGGATCTGGAAAAAGTAAAGGTCCAAATGAATGAGAATAAGGATAAGCAGGAAGATTACCGTAAAGAAATTGGCCTAGCTTCCCTGAGTGTTAATGAACTTACCAAAAGACAGAGAGCGCTCAATGCTCAAATGAATGCTGTCTCACCGAAAACAGAAGACTGGAATCAGTGGAATTCTAAATTAAAAGAAACTCAAAAACGTCTTAAAGATGTTCGAGATGAAATGGGATTAACCAAGGAAGAAATGATGGATTCTTCTGAAGCTGGAGAGCAGCTTATGGTTGCAACATCAGATATTTTTCAAGGTTTACGAGCGGGTAATCTTCAACAGGCGAATGCCGGCCTTGTGGTGATGCGAAGTAACATGAAAGCACTTACCGCTCAAGCATGGGCTTTTGTCACTACTCCTGTAGGTGCCACACTTGCAGCGATCGCCATTGCTGTAGGAATGTTTAAAGTATGGCATGATTATAACAAAAATGTACGTAAAGCTGCGATACTTACCGAGCGCCTAACCAATCTACAAGGCGATGCTGCAGATAAAGCTCGAACTCATGCAAAAGCTTTAGAAGAAACTTTTGGAACAGATTTTAAAGAGACCTTAAAATCAGCTAAAGCCATTTCAAAAGAGTTTGAAATAGAATTTTCTGAGGCTATGGACAAAATTGAAGCGGGTCTTATTAAAGGCGGTGCTGCTAATGATGAGTATTTTGATAGCATTCGAGAATATTCAACCTTTTTCGCTCAGGCTGGGTATAGTGCTGAAGAATTTATTAATATCGTTAATACCGGTTTTGATCTGGGGATCTACCAGGACAAACTTCCTGACGCACTTAAAGAAGCAGATCTCAGTTTAAAGGAGCAAACCAAGTCTACAAGAGATTCATTAGTAAATGCCTTTGGAGCTCCGTTTACAGATGAGATTTTAGAAAAAGTTCGCTCTGGTGAAATGACTACCAAGGATGCTTTAAAAGCGATCTCTGAGGAATCTGTTCGCACGAATATTAATGTCCAGCAAAACGCTCAACTTTCCGCTGATATTTTTCGCGGGGCAGGAGAGGACGCTGGGGGAGCTCTTAAGATATTCCAGGCAGTCAACAAATCTTATGAAGAACAAACAAAGGCTTTAACACCACTAGAACAACAAATTAAGAATGTTGCCGATGCCAACAGAGAACTTGAAGAAGCTCAGGATAGAGCGCTAAAATCTGATAAATACATTGCATTTACTAATGAGATCGAAGTAAGCTGGATAAAGTTTAAAACCAGCTTTTTCAATGGTGTAGATGGATTACTTAACGGCTTGTTAGATGCAGATACGGCAATAAGAAAATTTTTCTTTCAGACAGTTCAATATACTAAAACAGCATTTTCAGGCGAAGATGCAGACTGGGATAAAATTGGGGCACGATTCGACGAAATTGAAAGACGTAGAAGAAAACTTGCAGAGCAGCAACAAAAAGAAGAACAGGAACGCCAAAAAAATGGATCTGGAGTTTCGGGAAATTCAGATAGCGGAGATGAATACCAGGCCGAATTAGAAGCTGCTAAAAAAGCCGCTGAAAAACGTGCAGAAGATCTTCGAAAACTTGAAGATGATTTTTACAGGGAAAGAGAAAATAGGTTAGCAAAATCTAATGAGGCAATGGCAATCCTGGAAAGAGACCGCCAGATTCAGGAAGCTAAGAATGCAGGTGCTAGTCAGGAATTTTTAAAGCAGATACAGGAAGAGAACCAGATTAAGATTGATGAAGCAAAAAACAAAGATGAAGAAAAAGAACTGGAGAGAATCGCTGCATTTGAAGCGAGAAAGAAAGCCTTAAAAGATGAGATTGCTCTGAGTAATGCAGAAAGTGATAAAGAAAAAGATCTTTTAGCAGCTGAACAGAAATTTGAGGAAGAAGAGGCGAAGCTGGAAGCAGAAATAGAGCGTCTGGAACTCGAGGAAACTCAAAAGAATGAGCTCAAAAAAATACTGAAAGAAAAGCAAGAAGCCGAAATAGCAGAGATTGAAGCGAGATATGATGCCATTAGAGCGAAAGAAGATGAACAGAATAAAGCTGCCCAGCTAAAAAGGGAACAACATTTTGCCAGGGAATCTGCTCGAGCAACAGAGACGCTAGAACGTGCAAAATCTGATGCACAGCGGGCAGGTTTACAAATGTTAATGAGTTTTGCCGGTCAAAAATCTGGTGTCTACAAGGCTTTATTTCTTTTAGAAAAAGGATTGGCAATTAGCGAAATTATAAATAACGGAGCAAAAGGTATTGCTATCGCTAAGGCTAACCACGCTGCAGTTCCAGCAGTAATTCCTGGAACAATTTTACCTAACCCAACCTGGATGGTTTCCCTTCAAAATATGCTTACCAATGTTGCTTCTGTAAAATTAAATACAGGATTACAGCTGGCAGAAGTTGGAATGACTACCCTAAAAGGTGTTACTGGATTTGAAAAAGGAAAATATCCAGACTACATGGATGTAACCAGGACAGATGGTAAACGTTTCCGTGCGAGGAACATGGGAAATGCCGGTACCAGAATTGTAAACGAACCAACTTACTTCCGGGATAATGATTATCTAACGGGTGAAAACGGTACCGAGATGATCATAGATAATGCTGTATTCCGTCAACTGGATCCACGTCTTATTAATGAGATCTTATATACCAGGCAGCGAGTAAAAGGTTTTGAAGGTGGAATGTACAAAAATCCTGCAGCCGCCGGTATGGGGCAGCAAATGCCAACTTCAGATCCAGAACTAAAAGCCATGCTGCTCAAACTAATGCTAAGGCTGGATGAACCTATAGATGCCCGTGTAAATTGGGGATATGATGAAGCTGAAAAAGATGCAGAGCTTAAAGGTGAAATAGATAGCAGTAAAAACAACGGTAAAATTACCTCATGATAGAATTATTACAGTCTCCAGATAAAAACAGGGTCATTGCAGATGGGAATGATACCGAGATATTATTGCAAGCGCGACAGGATCCAGATTATTTTGTGCGCGTAAAAGTCTTTATAAACGATGCAGCAGAGCCGTTCCTGGAACAAGGTTGGAGTAAAGATGAAAATGGTTTTTGCGAATTCAATTTAAAACATCTGTACCATTCTTATTTTATGAATGATACCGAGTGTACCTATACCACTGGATTCCATTCTAAAGAAGGTCTATTCAAGAAAGTCCAGGTAGTGGCAGAAGAGTACCAGATAGGAGCTTTGGTTCCAGTCGCTAGTCTTGAACTACCGCTATTCTATATTTTGAAAAATCACAGACCGGTACAGTTTAATGATGAATTGGAACTTCAGTTTCTTGGGCTTCCGCAGGAAAATATTAGCGTAGATAGAAATACCGGTTTTATTTTTCCCTTATACCTGCGCACCAATGAGCTATTAACGGTTTCTGTACGCAATGAACTCAATGAAGAAATTTATACCGAAGCCCTGGAAAACTTCCCGCTACAGCTCACGCAGTACGAAATCAATTTTCAAGATATAAACATCGCAGGTCTGGAATTTATATACGTAAGATTCAGTACTTCTGCAGGTGCCATCCAGAAGAAACTGGTATTTACAGATAAGTCATTATACCCTCCAAAAACTATCTTCTATCTTAATAATTATGGTTTTTACCTTTCAGCATGCCTGTTTGGTCGCAAGGAAGATATCTCTACACTGTCTCCAAAATCGTATATGCAAAAAGATGGTACCAGGGTAACGTATGATGTAGAAGATACCAAAGAACTGGAGTTGTATTCTGGCTATGGCTATAAATCGGTAACAGCACTAATTCATGCGATCGCCACGAGCACAGATGTAAGAATGCAACTGGAAAATAGCTGGGAACGCGTGGAGAGTACCACCAAGAAAGTAATTCACCAGGTAGACAACCAATATGTATATGGAGACGCTTTAAGGTTCGACAGGGTAAATATTCCAAGTTTCACCAACAGGAATACGTATGCGATGGTACCGGAAATAATAGATATTGTAGCTACAGGCGACGAGAACGAATCTATAGAAATTAGCAAGGCAGCGTTTTTAACGGCCTACACCGCTATTCAACCGGCAACTGTCCTGCAAATTAGGGAAGTACCGGTAAATGGAAAAATAAGTTTTGTAGACGGTGCCGGCATTAAAGAACTATCAGATCTAGTGGCGAATAATCCGGATATTTTGCCATATAGTATTCCGCTATCAGATTTTGTGAAGTTTATCTACGAACCAGACCAGAGAAAAGATGGGCTTCCACTCGACGAGATCGATTTTAAAATGGGAACAGAAGTAATATTGAGTAATACGGCTACCATTAACTATAACGTAAATGATATTCCAGATACAGATCTCCCTCCAGAAATTGTAGTAAACACGATCAAATACATTGCCCTGGACAATTCTAATAATGGTACCGGGCAGATAGACGCGACAGTAAATGTAGCTGAAGGTCACACAGCTACAATACTTTGGGAAGTTTTGGGAGGTGCGCCAATAACTTTTAATGATTCCAGCCTGGAAGACCCAACGCTGAGTTTAAGCAATGCCCAGGCAGATACTACGTACCAGGTTAAAATTACAGCGACAGACAACGTAAACGGTTTATCCAGTAGCAAAACGGTAAATGTCAATACAAGTTCTTTCCAGGTAAAAGTGGAGAAAATCAACTATCCCGAACAATCACAAAGTGAACAGGTTGATTTTAAATTTACAGGAGGGCAGCCCGGCGGACAGATAACATTTAAATTCACGGTACTCATGTACATGATAGTTTTTGGAGGTGCCAGATACGTATTGTATAAATATGGGTTGCCAGATGAAGCCATAAAATATACGGGTTCTGAGGATATTACTATAGACCTGGATGGGAATGGTGAATACTTACTACCGTGCCAGATTGTAAATGGTGCATTTTCTGAAGTTTCGGTAGAAGTAGAAATTATCGATGCTGTAGACCCTCAAATTATCGATCCCAACCAATTCAAAGTAACCGAAAAATTCTCAGGAGCATAAATGAAGTCATTCAGAATTATTACCAACGGAGTAGAATTAGATCACGTTCGTGAAGACGCAAAAATTCGCGAAGAAAACAGTTCCTTTTCCGGAGAAATTAAGGTGAAGCATAATACCAGGCCTTTAAGAATTATAGAGAATAGCAACACGCTTAAAGCGATGGGTGAGTTCGAAATTCATTCTGCAGGGAAACGAAAATATTTTAGATCATTGGTGGTAATAGGAGCGATTCGTCAAAACGCTGTAATTACACAACTGGAGAAATTGAATGGATTCAGGAAGTGTGATTTAAAGTTTGGCTCTGAAGTGAATGAGATCATGGATAAACCGATTGCTTCTTTCTTTCCGAAATTTAGTGTGATTGGTTCACCATTCCCAGAAAATTATAAATCAGAAGCTTCCCAGGAATATGGACATCAGCAAGCCTGGGTCAATCATGCAGAATTCATATCTAGAAAAATTTATCCTGAAGTAAAATGGCAACTTCCAGAAATTAGGTATCAGAATAAATTCGGTACAGATCTCAAAAGTGATGATCCACATTTTTTCTATCGTGGTCAAATTAACGGGCGGGACCTCGAAGGCTTAACGAAGAATTACCTTGTTTCAAACTCCAAGTATTTTACCGTACACAATAACAATGTCATTGCTCCGCATGTATTTTGGCTTGCTCCTATAGAATACGCTTTCGATTCGCTAGGATATAAACTCACCGGTTCGGTTCCGTTTCATCCATTCTTCAAAAGGTTGCTAATGGTTCCAGAGAATGACAATATGGTGAAAATTCCTAGGAAGCCACCAGGTGAGCCACTGGACATTACTTCAGTTCCCTGGGAGCAGGACTTCGTAAATGGAGTGGTAGATGGTATTCCCTACAGAACCTATGTGAAGAAAATAGAATTTACACCTGTAAATGCCGGTGAGCATGTATTGCGCTACGATATGTTTATCCAGGGAAATAACTTTCATGGAGTACAAATAGAACAGGCTGGGTTTTTAATTGCAAATGATTCTCGACTTTATGGTGGCACCTTAGAAGGAACTTTAAATTTTAACGTAGAAGAACCTGAACAAGATCAGCCGTTCCCAACATATACCTTCATATACCACAGCTTTGATAAATTCATTCCTGCCGAATTTGAAATAGGCTGGTACCAGGATCTTAGTGAACTCGATTTCTATGACATGCATCCCACCGTAGATTTCAGCCGGTATATTCCAGATTGGAATGTAGCAGATTACCTGAATAAATTTGCAACACTGTTCAACCTAAAGATTGATATTGATGATATTGAGAAAAGTATAGCCATTAATTTCAATGAAGAAGATTATTTAAAACACGGGAAAGTGGTGCCTATATTTAAAAGTCTTTATATAGCCCAACCTAAAAATATAGAAGCTGAAAGTTATTTCCTGAAGTATGCAAATAATACAGACCTGGGAAAATTCCAGGCTAACCATGAGGATGTAGAAAATGATGAGAACACTCAAAAGATCGAAACCGCATTTAAATATATTCCATGGCGGGTTCGAACTTCTGAAATGTCACAGGAGATCGAAGATAGAGATGGTGTAGGATTAGTACTTTACGATCCCGCCTTTCATCCTGGTACCGTAATTAGTTTTGAAGGTACCAATTTAAGTATACCTGGAGAAGGAGGAATCTTTGAAAGCTTCCACAAGCGATGGATATTTTTTAAGCTGAACGCCGCAAATATCACCTTGAAAGGACCCTTCTCTAAAACCGAATTATACCAGATATCGAAATATAAAAAGATCATGGTAGACGGGCAGCTCTACCTGGTAAAAGCGATTGATTATTCAGAAAATAGCCTTTCCCTTTTTGAAACTGAGCTTGAAGTTGCTTCTGTGAGTTATTAGTATATAATTAATTCTGCCGTTGAAGGAAAGCTACTTATCGCGAATATTCACTTTCCTTCCAGACTTGCAGATTAACGCCTGTAAAGTCTATAGAGGTAAATTTACCTTTTATCGTCATCCTGAACTTAATCAGGGTCTTGTTTTATAAAGTATTGGTTGATCAATTTGCCATCTTGAAATAAAAGAACATGAGAAAAAGATTCCTTCTTAGCAGGAAGAACACCTTCAGGAAGATTTAATGTGATGCCGTCATCATATTTAAATTTCGCCATAATTAGCTATCTAGTTTTAAGATGACTGATTCTAACAATGGTATTATATCTCTCTTGTCAGTACCAACTAATGCAGATTTAATATGTTTTAATTGAGAGCATATTTCCCACATTTCTTTATTATCGAAAGCATGGATAGAACATTCTGCTCTAAATTTTGGAGCATCAAGTAAAATCAAATCATCACCCACAATGGTGGATTCTATATTACGTAATTCTAATTTAGGATAAAATGCTTCAGCTAATTTTTCGTGATGCAAATTCTTTTATTTTTTCTTCTCGTGGAATTTCTTCATGAAAATCTATGTTTAATTGAAAATTGTATTTCATAGTTAATTCTTTTGAGTAAAATAATATTGATCACCGCCAATTTTTTCAGAAAATTCCAAAGTGATCCCTTTATACGAAGTCGTTCCCTTCGGGAAATAATACCTGGCGATTTCTGGTAAAATAGCTTTGAATTTTTCTTCTTTGCCGGGGAACTTTTGAAGGCATTCATCTAAAAACTGTGGCGCAGTTAGGGTCTTAGGAAAAACACCTGGGGGAGTTTTTTAGAAAACTATCCAGTTCATCCCGAACCTTCATCCAATCACCTGGCGCTTTGCTAGGTTCTATAATTTCAGGCTTTCCCTCTCCAGCTATACAGCCCTTGGTAATCTCATCATGATCAAAAATTACGATATCATTTTTGAATGCTGGATAACTTACAACTTTTCCGGGTTCTGCCACCACTTGCTCTTCATCTAATTTAATGGGTTCCATAGCACCACCAGATAACTGAGAATCTTCAGGACTCAATGCTGTTACCTCAATTTTATCTGAAAGCTTGTAAATTTTTTTACAGTTTCCGCAGGCAATTTCATAGGCAAAATAACCATCATAGTGATTCGCTTCACCACATGAACACGTAAAGTCCAGGCAGATATCGGTATTTTTAAATTGCATGAATGCTTCCATACCCAAATATAAAAAATTAACCTATAAGTTAATTAACTGGGCTTTGCATGAATATCCTGCATCCTTTTACTCCAGTGCTCATTGGTTTTAAACTTTGTATTATGATCATAGAAATAGCCTACACTCTCCCCTTGATCATAAGGTCCGTTGTAGTTCCATTGGATGCTTCTGGTAAGTTTATCCTGGTTTTCCAAAATAACACAATCTTCCAGATCTTCCGGATACTTCAAAAAACGCAGTTCAAAAGCTTTCTTTATTTGATCTTCGGTTCCTTCAGGAATTTCCAGTTTCTTTACAATGCTTCGGTTAAACCGGGTGCCTATATATGATTTCTCCATCCTTCCTAATTTAAATATCTATTGAGTAAACGTCAGAATGATCTGGAGGTAACGCATAACTATATTGCCTGAGGTATTTTTTCACCCCTTCAATAGAACGGTGGCCAGTATGCCCCATTAATTTCGGATAGATTTCATGCTCGGCTAATCCGTCATTTAAATAGCTCTGGTAAAGATCCATGATAGCGGTATGCCTGATGCTGTACAAACCGTACTCCCTCCCGAAACCTAGTTTGTTTTTCACTTCAGAAAACCTACGCCCCATCGTGTCTACTTTGGTCTTCAGCTTTTTCGGTTCCCAGACGCCCGGCTCATTCCAATAAGTGAATACATGGTAATGTCCAGGCTTCCCCTTAATATCCAGAGCCTGTATCGCAGGTTTAATCTTTTCAATAATTCTTCTTCTGGACCTGCTTTCAGTTTTAGTTTTTACTTCCAGCAACCAGTCTTCAGTATTAAGATCTTGGATGCGCAGTCGTAAAACTTCCCTTGGCCGCAGTAATGCATAAAATATGAGCTGTACAATGGGGATCATATAGGGATCGTCGCTGGACAGCGTCTTGATCACTTTCACTAATTCTTCCGGAGTAAACGCTTTATTGTTTTGCGGATCCTCATCTTCCAGCGGAATCCCAATAATGAAGTTATCATTAATGAGCCGCTCATTTTTCATAGTGCTGAAAAGTGCAGAAAGCGAACGTTTATGGTTGTTAATAGAAGTACCGCTTAACGGCTGCTTATCATCTTTGATATACTCAAAACGCAGCCAGTCCCAAAACTCATAAAAATGATCGATCCCAAATTGCTTTACATCCATTCCCGAAATTCCGTTTGTAGAGCTCCACTCATTAAACCGGTCCAGGTGAAACTTATAGCCGTCCACGGTGGGCTGGCTCTTTCCCTTCTTCTTAATGTCGAAGGCATATTGTAGAGCATCTTTTAATGAAACAATTTTCTTTCGCCTACTACTACCTGAAATGCTTTTGGTTTCCGGGTTCCAGCCTTTCTTTAAAGCTTCGTGATATTGTTCTGCCATTAAATTCCCTGCAGCTTTCCGTTCTTTGACGGTTTTGAGGTAGTTCAGATTTCTCTTAAATCTAGGTTGGTAATCGAAAGGACCTTCAGGATTTTTACGCCACCAGAAGTAGACATACCAGTACTGCCCAGGAGCTACAGAAGGTTTTCCATCTACTTTGGGTGTAAACAATTTTGGTTTAGAGTATCGTTTCTTTGCCACGAATATTTCTAAGCTACTGTGATCGTTTCTGTGTACGACTTTTATTGGATCGCTTTTTTTCATAATGAAAATGGCAGCGAAAAAAACTAAAAAACCCCTGTGTTTGCAGGGGTTTTCAAAGTCTAGTACTCGAGGCGGGAATCGAACCCGCACTTCCGAAAAAACTGGATTTTGAATCCTGACCCTTGTGCTATTTTCGCTAACCTTTATTGATTATCAATGATTTAATATTTAAAATTCAAACTTCATTTTTAAAATCTGTGTACGAGTTTGTTTCCCGAATTTGTGTACTAATCCTTACGAACCTGTTCTTTCCAAATATTCATAAAAATCATTCTCTTTAATTATCTTGATATCATGACCTTTTTTTTGCCTAGATATAACATCCTCAACTTTTCGCCCATAAGATGCAAACGTCCAGGCAGGACTTCCAGCTCCACCAATTATTAAATAGTTTAATTTATTTGAAACATTGTTTTTTCGAACTCCACCATTACGCTCGACACGAGAATACAAAGTTTCCTTAGTGCCTTTATTGAGTTCTCCAGTAATGCAGACCCATTTCCCATGTATCGGTTCTTTTATTTCGATAGGATTGATCTTGCTGAAGGAAATGCCCGTTGTGTCTTCTTTTATTGTAGACATCAATTTCTTATCATTAAGCTCTACAAATTCTTGAAAAAAAGATTTTATAGATTTAATTTCTTCATCATCGATCACTCCATCATCCAAGATATCAGAAAGAAGTTTGTATAATTCGGCGTATGGATATATTTCCGAAAGGTGTTTATTCTTTTCAATCCATCCATACAATTCTATAACCTCAAGATCTTCTATAACTCCATCAGATATAATACCATGGCAAATACCTTGCAGTGTTTGCATATCTGAAGTAACAGCATTGTAATAAATATTATTCTCCTGGTATTGTTGTGAGAGCCAATAAATATCTTCCAGGGTATCTAATTTGTCCGATTCGGTTAAAATACGATGTTGTATGGTGTGCAAGAAATCTTTAAAAGGATTCATGTGACCAAGACCCTGATTATGTACACACCATTTATTAAGCTCATTTATTTCGCCTTTGGTCACCTTTTGGTCCATGAGTATACCCTCCAAAATTCCTCTCAGACTATTTACTGCTTTGTCCGCTTCTGCTCTTGATGTAAATTTTCGATGATCTTTCCTAGGAGATTGCTTGGTATAAATAATGTTTTTAGAACTATCATATTTTTGGGCGAAACCGGCTTCTTAGATTTTTCTTTATAAGAATCATTGTTAGCTGACTTCAGTAAAAAATAAATCCCAATAGCAGAAACCAATATAATAACGACAAGCGTCCCCAAGGAGTTCATACGGTTTACTTTAAAAATTAGTTAGTATTACAAGACCCTACGATTCTTATTAACCAATAGTAACCTTGTTATGAAAATCGATTATTTACAGAAGCTCGATATTTTTGAGCAACTTGATTATTTTACCTCTTACCTGGAGAACCGTAAAAATTACCCTCCAGATGAACAAAAATTATTAGATCAATACTTCGAGGGCTTATAGTCCTCTTTTTTAATGCTCTCTTGCCTGGTATTCATTTAAGAAAGTTTCTAGATCTTCAGCTACTTTCAAAATTCGTTTGTTATCCACACTCTCTGTCCACCTAATTAATTTTAGATCATTTTTGAGACCCTGCATCGCTGCGTTCGCCAAACTTTCCAGACTTTTAGTTATGCCTTCGTTTAAAGAAACAACATTGGCATTCACCTGTCGAACATCTTGTTGAAGCTTTTCCAATGTAATCGATGAAGTGCGTTCATACTTTAAGCCTTCTTCTTTTAAAATCGAGATGTTTTTATTCTCCTTGATTTTCTCACCCAACAATTCAGATACAGAAACATTTAGAGCACTTGCAATATTCTGCAATTTTGAAATTGGAATATCAGTTTGACCATTTTCATAATTTACGTATGATCTTTTTGGAATACCAGTAAGGTCCACCACTCTATCCTGTGACACTCCTTTGTTT